>DAOTXL010000101.1:0-27329 GCA_034435455.1 Anaerolineae bacterium | reverse complement strand
GCCCAGGACTTCCTCCAGGGAAGGGGCATCCGCCACTCCTGCCAGTTCCAGAGGGCTGTGCCCTGCCCGCTTGCCCCGCTCAAACTTGTGGTGATTCCAGAACAGTTGCAACAAGGGCAGCAGCCACCGGCACATCCCCCGGTGAATCTGCAGGTACGGGCGCAGCCAACTGTGCAACGATTCCGCCAGACTGGAGGAGCGGTGGAACAGACCCAGGGCGTCCCAGACCACCCTCACGACAGCCTGCAGCTCCTGGGGGATGTCCGCAGCCACGTCCAGGTTCAATTCCTGACGGTGCTGCCAGGCCCACAGGATAAACGCCTGGGTCTTCTGGTCCACTCCCTGGAGCACCGGCCGCAGCTGCTGCTCCAGCCATTCCAGAGGGGCCAGCAACTGGGGCATCTTCTCCTGCAAATCGTCCGCAAACGCCGTGATCTGCGGGTGGCCGAGTTCCTTGAGCAATGCGATCGCCGTTTCCAATGTGGCTTGCGCCTCGGCCACCGAGACCAAGCGACCCGCAGGCGTGATGGGCTCCAGCGCCTGGCGGATTTCCCGTAAGAGCCACTCCCAGGCACCCAATACCGTGACGGCCTGGGCCTCCTGCACCTCGGCCTGGGGCAATGGCGTCTGGACCTTGAGAGGACGGCCTCGTCTCCGCCTCTGCCCCTGGGCCTCCAGGGCGGCCCGGCGGGCCCGCTCAGCCGTCGCGATGGCCTTGTAGGCCGCTTTCTCCAGCCGTTGGGTGAGGCGACTGGCCTCCCGGAGCAGATGGAAGAGGTCGGGGCGCAGCGGGATGACCAGTTGTGCTTCCCGAACGCCGGCCAGCAGTCCCTTCCTGCCATCACAGGCCAGGTCCTGGAAGCGGATACCCCGCTGCAGCAGGTCCAGGTAGGTGACCCCCCAGGTGGTGCCGTCCCGGGACTCAGCGGGCGCCAGGTGGACCACCAGGAACGAGCGTCCGTCCACCACCGTCAGGCACGGCTGTCGTCCCTGGAACATCTCATCGGCCTCACCCAGAATGGGCAGAGGCACGCAGAGACTCCTGTTCTCGGTCTCTGCCTGCGCTCCTGCGGCGGTGAGCGTCTGGCTGATGTAGCCCACCGAGCGGGTGACGCCCAGGAGCAGGGACAGCCCCAGGCGGATGCCGCGCACCGTTCCGGGCAACATCGGGAAAGCGATAATGAATCGGTCCACCAGGGCTTTGTCCACCGTCAGTGTGGCGGTCTGAGTGGGCCGACCCGCTGGGCGGGGCGTCAGGGCATCCACGATGGCCTCCCACGCCCGGTCGCGGAGCCGGTAGAGCAAGTTGCGGGAAACCCCGTGCTGGCGAGCCAGTTGCGTAACCAGACCCCACGGGCGGTCTGGGAAGGGAAGCAGTATCCGCAGTGCAACGTCGGTGCGCTGCTCGGTGGTGAATTCGGGGACGCGATACTCTGCCATCGTCACCTCCTACAGCGAAGAGCGAGTCGCTCCTATCATCCCCGAATTCGCCCATTTTGTCAAGACAATGGGGTTGTTAAAGTGTCAACAGATTTTGAACCATCCCTTTTTTTCGTTATTAAAATAAACTACCATCTGAGCCAGAGCATGTTTCCCGAAAAGGGTGAATCGGCTATCATTCCGGAAAACTCTCCTGAGGATAAGTGTGATAGTAGTTAGGAGAATGTAAACGATGAAACGCCTGTTGATGGCACTCTTGTCCACCTGCTTTTGTCCGCCTGCGCGTCGGCCGCCGCGCCGACATCAACACCCGCGCCCACTGCCACGCCGTCCCCCACGGCCACGCCCACCGCCACCGCCACGCCAACAAGCACCCCTATGTTTGTCAACCGAAAAGTGACCCACTTGATCACCGAAAAATGTACCACCTGACTGAACTTCCCATACTTTGATCATCGAAAAGTGACCCACTGATCGCCGAAAAGTGACCCACTTGATTATCGAAAAGTGACCCACTGATCGTCGAAAAGTGACCCACCTGGAGGGCCCCTGGCCAGAGTCAAAGGCCCTCCAGGTAGTCTCTACCCTGTCCTCGACTCTGTCGGCCCTAGAGCCAGGCCATCGACTTGCTCACCCAGCCTGGCCTGTGAGGCCTGACACTGCAGGCTCTGACGAAAGCGGTAACTCTCGCCTGAGAATTCGAGGATGTGGCAGCGATGCGTCAGGCGGTCGAGTAACGCGCTCGTCAACCGCGGATCGCCAAACACCTCTGTCCACTCGGCGAAGGCCAGGTTGGAGGTGATGATCAGCGAGCCACGCAGGTAGCGCTGGCTGATGAAGGAGAAGAGCATCTGTGCCCCCCGCTGGCTGAAAGGCACAAAGCCCACCTCGTCGACGATGATCAGGTCCTGCTTCATGAGCCACGACTCCAGCTTGCTGAGGCGGTGAGCCTCCTGAGCCTCCAGCAGGTCGTTGATCAGCCCGGCGGCGGTGTAGAAGCGTACCCGGTGCCCCTGTTCACAGGCGATGAGGCCCAAGGCAATCGCCACATGCGTTTTCCCCGTGCCAATGGCGCCGATCATGGCGATGTTCTCGTGATGCTCCAGGTAGTCGCCGCGGGCCAAGGCCAGGACTTTGGTCTGGCTCAAGCTGGGGATCACCTGGAACTCGAACTCCTCGAGCGTCCGTATCACCGGAAAGCGCGCTTCCAGCACCCGCCGCTTGCGGCGATTCACGTCCCGCTGACCGATTTCATGCTCCAGTAGAGCCAGCAGGTACTCCTCATAGGGCCGCCTGCTCTGGGCCGCTTCCTGAGCGAATTTGCGGTAGTTGGTCACGACGGTCGGCAGGCGTAGTTGGCGCAGCTGCATAATCCGGGCCATGCCGACCATCGAATCTGATGGATGCCGTCCACCTGTTCCGAGCCATGCCATCCAGTCGTTCCGACGCATGGCGTCCGATTTTTCCGAGGTGTCGGAATCGGTGGTCGCCATGATTTGGAACCGGTGGACGACATGCTCCGGAATCCGGAAGGATAACTGGACCGGTAAGAAGCGGCGCTGGCTAATCTGACACAGATGTGGCATGCTTTGCCTCGAAAAAAAACAAGGAGGCAAAGATGGCCCAAGAAAGGTTAACCATGCGCAAAATATCGGAAGTTCTTCGTCTGAAGGGAGAGTGCAACCTGTCGAACCGGGCAATTGCCCGCAGTTGCTCCCTCTCCCACAGCATGGTAAGCGAGTATCTGCGCCGTGCCGAGGAAGCAGGGTTGAGCTGGCCGCTCCCCGCCGACATGGGCGAGGATACGCTGTTCGAGCTGCTGTTCCCCAAGTCACCCCAAACCAGTTCGCGTGTCATTCCCTGTCCCGATTGGTCGGTGATTCACACCGAGCTACGCAAGAAGAGTGTCACCTTGCGTCTACTGTGGGTCGAGTACCGCGAAGCCCACCCGGACGGTTACGGCTACAGCCGGTTCTGTGCCCTCTATCGGGACTGGGCCAAGGGCCTGAATCCCACGATGCGCCTGACCCACAAGGGGGGCGAGAAACTCTACGTCGACTATGCTGGCCAGACAATCCCCATCGTCGACCCGGAAACCGGCGAGGTCCACGAAGCCCAGATCTTCATCGGCGTGCTGGGGGCCAGCAGCTACACCTACGCCGAAGCCCATTGGAGCCAGGATCTGCCCAACTGGACCGCCGCCCACGTTCGGATGTTCGCCTTCCTGGGCGGGGCACCCGAGATCGTGGTGCCGGATAACCTCAAAGCAGGCGTCAAACATCCCAGCCGCTACGAGCCCGATCTGAATCCCACCTACCACGACCTGGCCGAACACTATGGCACGGCCGTCATCCCCGCCCGCGTTCGTAAGCCCAGAGACAAGGCCAAGGCCGAGGTGGGTGTCCAGGTCGTCGAGCGCTGGATCCTGGCTCGCCTACGCAACCGCACCTTCTTCAGCCTGGCCGAGGTGAATCGGGCCATTCGCGAGCTACTGGAAGAACTCAACCGCCGGCAGATGGAACACCTGGGCCGCTCCCGCCGCGAGCTCTTTGAAGAGTTGGACCGACCGGCCCTCAAACCCCTGCCCGAACAACCCTACGAATTCGCCACCTGGAAGAAAGCGCGCGTCAACCTCGACTACCACGTCGAGTTCGACAAGCACTACTACAGCGTCCCCCACAAGCTCCTGCACGAAGATGTCTATGTGCGGGCCACCCAGTCGACCGTCGAGATCTACCACAACCGCCAGCGGGTCGCTTCCCATCCACGCTCGAAAGCCCAGGGGCGCCACACCACCCTTGCCGACCACATGCCCCCCGCCCACCAGAAGTATCTGGAATGGTCACCGGAACGCTTGACGCGTTGGGCGCAGACCATCGGCCCCCACACGGCCCAGGTCGTGCAAGCGCTCCTGGACTCGCGCCACCATCTGCAGCAAGCCTATCGTTCCTGCCTGGGCCTGCTGCGCCTCGGCGAGCGCTACGGCCAGGACCGCCTGGAGGCTGCCTGTCGTCGCGCGTTGCCGGCCGGCATTCACTCCTACAAAGGCGTCAAGAACATCCTCGATGCCAGGCTTGACCAGGTTGAGCCCGAAGAGCCGGCGGGAGTTGTGCCCGCGGGCCACGAAAACATCCGTGGACAAGACTACTATCGCTGAAGGAGGTGACCGATGCTAACCCAACCCTTGCTGGACAAGCTGACCCAGCTTCAACGTCCGCTACCAGCGGACCTCCCGCCTCCTGCAGGAGATCACCCTCTCCCACGCCGACGGCTCGTACCCCAAACTCCTGGATGCCTTCGCCCGCGTCCAGCTCCTGGTTCTCGACGACTGGCTTCGTGATCCGCTGACCCGATCCCAGTCGCAAGACCTGCTCGAGATCCTGGACGATCGCTACGGCCGCTCCTCGACATTGGTGGCCACACAAGTGCCCATTGCCGAGTGGCATGCCCGGTTCCCTGATCCGACGATTGGCGATGCCATCCTCGATCGCCTGGTTCACAACGCTCATCGGCTGACTCTCAAGGGAGAATCGCGGCGCAAGACCGACTCCCCCTTGTCCATGCCGACCACTTGAGGTATAATGATCTTGCTAGCGTCGCTTCGCTCCGACAAGTGGACGGCATGCCCGGAACACGTGGACGATTTCATCGGTCTACGCACGGCGGGCACGGGCGCGGTCGAGCCCCTCGCGCAGGGCGCGGGCGCGGCCGGCCTCCAGGCTCGTCCAGGCGGCGGAGGTGTCGCCCAGGCAGGCCAGGCAGAAGGTGTGTTGGGCAATCATCCCGGCGTTGGCGCCGATCTCCTGCTCCTGCACCTCCTGGAGCAGGGCGTCCAGGTAGAACTGCTCGCTCAGCGCGCGGGCCTGGGTGAAGGCCCGGTGGGCGGCGGGCCAGTCGCGGGTGGCAAAGTGGGCGCTGCCGAGGTGGCGGGCGACGTCGCGCGCCCGCTCGGGCCAGGCCTGGGGGGTGTAGACGGTGAGCGCCTGCTCGTAGCAGGCAATGGCGCGGGCCAGGTTCGCCCCCCGATCCCCCGTCGGCAGTTGAAGGTAGGCGTTGCCCAGGTTATTGAGCACAGCGGCCCTGAACGCCGGGTATCCCGCCAGCTCCGGCCGCGCCAGCATCCGCTCCAGCACCCCCACCCACCGCGCCGCCAGGCGCGGCTCGCGCGGCAGGTGGGCCGGCACCTCCTGCAGCTCCGCCACGTCCGCCGCGAACTCGGCGGGCACCTCTACCCCCCTCCCGCTGCCCCCAGCCTGTTGCGCCGCCTGCGCCAGCCGCTCGCGCAGCTCCGGGTGGCGCGCCAGCGCAGCCTCGAACTCCTCTGGACTGGACACCCCCTCCCGCTCGATCAGCTCCGCCACCTCCCGCCGCAGCGCCTCCGGCAGCGCCGCCATCGCCCGTTGTGCGGCCGCCGCCTGGCGCGGGTCCACCCCCGCCGGCAGGCCCATCTTCTCGCCAAACGCCGCCTCTGCCCCCACCTCCCGGCAGCGACGCAGCAACTGACGGTGGTCGGTGAGCACCTGGACGGCGCGGGGGTCTTGGCGGTACTGCTCCAGCGTGCGGGCCAGCAGCGCGTCGGCTTCGTCGGTGAGCAGTTCGGGAGCGCCCTCGACGATCCGGCGGCTCTCGGCCCACGAGGGGGCATTGATGAAAGCCTGTAGCAGCGCCAGCAGGCGCTCGGGGTTCGGTATGGGCATGGACGCCTCCACACACAGTGATGGTGTACCATACAGTATAGCACAGATTGAGCGTGAGGCGAACTGGGATGATGAAATGGATCGGCTCTGACCCCTTGACTCGTTATTGCAGCCCCTCTACCGCAGGTCGGTCCTGGCTTTGCGCAGCAGCCGCGTGGCGAAGGTGTGGCGCAGGACGTGCGGTATCACCTCTGAAACCCAAAAACCAGGGCCTGAATGGGGGGGGGGACGTCATCCCCCCCTTTTGATTTGGCGGCCCCGGCGAGCTATGGTATAATGCGCCTCTGCAATAATGAGAGAAGGATACGGTCATGAGCAGCGACCTGTTACGATCGGTTGAGGAACAGCAGCAAAAATCTGACCTGCCCGAACTCCGGGTTGGGGACGACGTCCAGGTTCATTTTCGCATCGTCGAAGGGGACCGGGAGCGCATCCAGTTGGTGCGCGGCACCGTGATGCGCATCAAACGGGGCAGAGGGGTCAACGCCAATTTTACGGTGCGGCGCATCGCCTCCCACGGCATCGGCGTGGAGCGGACCTTTCCCCTCCATTCCCCCCGCATCGAAAAGATCGAAATTTTGCGGCATGCCCATGTGCGCCGCTCCAGGCTCTATTTCCTGCGAGGCCGGCAGGGTAAGGCGGCCCGCTTGAAGGAAGAACGGCTCGCCCCCAAATAGGCGGAGCCGCCTGGGGTCAACAAGCGTTCAGGTGCCAGGCGCTTTCCTGTTCAAGTGCCTGGCACCTCTTCTCGATGAGTAGCCCACGACCTATGGCCCAATGGACCGTTTCGCCGGGCCGGACCCCCACTCTGGAGCACGAGGTCCGGCTGTGGGCTGCAGGCTATGGCCGCGTGGCCGGGCTGGATGAAGCCGGCCGGGGAGCATGGGCCGGGCCGGTGGTGGCCGCCGCCGTCATCCTGCCGCCCGACGAGCCGGAATTGGCGCGGCACCTGGCCGGCGTCCGCGACTCTAAACAACTGACGGCGGCCCAACGGGAGGCGTTGCTACAGGTCATCGGCGGCTGCGCCGTAGCGGTGGGCCTGGGCGCTGTGCCGCCGGAAGAGATCGACGCAATCGGCATCGTCCCGGCCACCCGTCAGGCGATGGCGCAGGCGCTCCAGGCCATTTCGCCCCCGGCCGACTATTTGCTGATTGACCACCTGCGCCTGCCCGAACTGGCCATCCCCCAATACAGCCTGCCCCGGGGCGATGCGCAGGTCCTGTCTATCGCCGCTGCCTCCATCGTCGCCAAGGTGAGCCGCGATCGGATGATGGCCGGGCTGGAGGAGCGGTTTCCCGGTTACGGCCTGGCCCGGAACAAGGGCTATGGCACGGCGCAACACCGGCTTGCTCTGGCCAGGCTGGGGCCGAGCGCCATCCACCGCCTCTCTTTCAGGCCGGTGAGGGATATTTCCTCCATCCCTTGAAAATAAACGGCGGACCGGTAGGGCAACCGCCAGGGTTGCCCCTACTATCTTTGCCCCTGGGGGCGGGCCGGGGAAGATGACGGCCCCTGCCTCATTCAACAAAGCGGTGGGCAAACTCCAGAAAGCGCGCCACCAGCGGGTCGCCGGCCCGTTGCGGCAGGTAGGCCAGGTAGAGGTCGCGGCGTAGGTCCACGCCGGCCAGCCGGACGCAGACCAGGTGCCCATCAGCCTGGGCCGGGGCAGCGGCCCGCGCTGAGACGAAACCCACCCCCAACCCCTGCTCCACCGCCTGGAGGACCGCCTGGGTGCTGCCCAGAGTGAGGGCTACGTTATCCAGCGGCAGGGTGATGCCGGCAGCGGCCAGCGCCCTCTCCACACTGCGGCGCGTGCCCGACCCCTCCTCGCGCAGAACCAGGGGCTGGCCCCGCAGTTCCTCCACCGCCACCTGCTGCCGCCGGGCAAAGGGGTGTCCGGGCGGCACGGCCAGGATGATCTCATCGCCAACCAGGCGTTCCAGGCGCAGGCCGGGCCGCCTGATGGTGGAACCGATAACCCCCACATCGGCCTGATCGGCCAGCAGCCGGGTGGCCACCTCGGCCGTGTCAGACACGGCCATGTGCACCTGTACCTGGGGATACCGGGCCCGGAAGGCGGCCAACAGGCCCGGCAGCAGATACTCGCCCGGGATGGTGCTGGCCGCCAGGGTGAGAACCCCCTGCCCGACCTCCTTGAACGCCGCCAGCTCCCCTTCCAACGCCTCAAACCCGGCCAGCGTCTGGCGGGCAAAGGCCAGCAGCCGCTCGCCGGCCGGCGTGAGCTCAAGCCGTCGCCTGGTTCCCCGCACCAACAACGCCACCCCGAGCTCCGCCTCCAGGCGTTGCACCTGTTTGGTGACGGCCGGCTGGCTGAGGTGCATGGCCCGCGCCGCCGCCGACAGGCTGCCATACTCGACAATGCTCACCAGCGTGCGCAAATGTTCCAGGTTCATGGGCCTGTTTCTCCCCCCCTCTCCCCCCAGGGGCGAGGGAGCCTGTTCCCCTCATCCCCCTCACTGCCCTGCGACAAAGCTCAGGATCAGCCCGTGGACCACCTGCTCCACCGGCGCCTTGTCGTCGGTAAAGACGACGGTGGGCGTGGTGAACTCGGCGGCCCGAGGTACCGCCTCTTCCGCCACCTGCTTCAAAAGGGGATGGGTCAGCAGTGCCGTGTTGGCGGCCAGGTTCTCCAGGCGGGTCGGTTGCCAGGTGGCGACCACCAGCACGTTGATCAGGTCCTGACCAGGCCAGGCCAGGTCCACGGTGTAGACGTTGGGGAACTCGGCCTTGAGGGTGCCGGCCAGCACCTGCACCAGGCTCCAGTCGGTACGGGTGCGGCCTACATTGATGGCCACCACTCCGTTTTCCGTCAGATGCTCCTTGCACTGACGAAAGAACTCGCGGGTCGTCAGGTGAAACGGGATGTAGGGGGGCCGATAGGCGTCAATGGCGATTACGTCGTACCGGCGCGGGCTGTTGGCCAGAAAGTAGCGCCCATCCTGGGCCACGGCGTTGAAATTCGGCTCGGTCATGGCAAAATACTCACGGCCCACGCGGATGATCTCCGGATCGATCTCGGCACCGTCAATGGGGATCTCGCCATAGACGGCGGTGTACTCCTTGGACACGGTCCCCGCCGCCGAGCCGATGAGGGCCAGGCTGCCTACCTGGTCGGCGGTGAAGGGCGGGTTGTTGAAATAGGGGGCGATCAGAAAATAGTCCCAGATGCCCCCCACCAGCACCGAGTCCGCATCGTAGATCGAGTGGACCCCCTGCCCCTCGTTGAGCTTGAGCCAGACCTCATCCTCGACCTGGACCACCTGGATATAGTTGTATTGCGACTCGGTCTCGTACAGCAGTTCGCCATATTCGGCCGGCTTGATGATGCCGCCCGGCCAGATCGCCATCAGCGCCACCAGGGCCGCCGGCATGAGCAGATAGGGCCACGCGCGGACTTTCAGTTCCCAGAACAGGCCGGCCAGCGACACGGCCAGCAGGGTGAAGGACAGGGTCAGAAAGGTGTTCCGCGTGCCGATGTTGGGGATGAGGACCAGCACCGGCAAAAAGGTGCCCACCAGGCTGCCCACCGTAGACAGGGCATACAGCCCGCCGGCGACGTTGCCGGCCGATCTCACATCCCGATCCTCCATCGCCAGACGGATGGCAAAGGGGGAGACACAGCCCAGGAGCGTCACCGGCACGGAAAAGAGGGCCACCACCCCCAGCAGCGACCCGGCCAGGATGCCGGCGCTGTACTCGGCGAACCCTTTGACCGACCACAGCAGCACCGGGCGGGCGACAAAGGGGGCCAGGCCGATGAGGAAGGCCGCCCAGGCGGTGATCCGGTACAGCAGATGAGGGTAGGGCCGGCGGTCGGCCCACTTGCCCCCCACGTAATAGCCCACCGTCAGGTAGAGCAACACCAGGCCGATGAGCACCGCCCAGATGATGATCGAGTTGCCAAAATAGGGGTCGAGCAGCCGTGAGGCGGAAAGCTCCACCCCCAGGCTGGTCACCCCCCCGCAAAAGACGACAAGCAACAGCAACGTGCGTTTAACCCTCACAGGCCTCCCCCCTCCAGAATATCCAATCCCCCATGCCCCCTGGCCGAAACCAAACCTGGAGGATCGAACGCCGGCATTGTACCATTTTTGGGCCTTTCTGGCAAACGACCTTGACGGTGCGACGATTTGCTGGTATAGTGGGCCCTGTGATACGGGATACGATCGTGCGGCCCTTCAACGGTTCCCTGGCCGACGCTGAAGGGCTGCTGGCCGTGGAGCGGGCCACCTTCCACGAAGCACCCTACAGCCCCGAACAGGTGCAGGCCCTCCTGACCGGGGGTCCGCAGCGGGCCTGGCTGGCAACGGCCGGGGAAGAGGTGATCGGCTTTGTGGTCGCTTTCCTCACGGCGGGCCTGCGGGGCCCCTGCTGGGAGATCGACCTGCTGGCCGTCCATCCCGACTGGGCCGGCCGGGGCCTGGCGACGCGCCTGATCCGGGCAGCAGCCGCCTATGGCGCACGCCTGGCCCGCCGGGCGCGGGGGGTGGTCGCTGCCGACAACCAGGCCTCGGTGCGGGCTTTTATCCGGGCCGGCTTCCGGCCCACGCCGGAAATGTGCCTGTTGCTGATCGAGCGCATCCAGGGCCTATCTCCCCGCCCGCAGATCGCCCCCGGCGTGACGGTCCGCCGGGCGGCCGGCGCCGCCGAGGCAGCGGACTGGCTGGGGGAGCGGGCCGCCGCCGCCGATCATCCCGGCCTCACCCTCCTGCTGGCCGAACAACAGGGCCGGCCGGCCGGCTACGCCGAACTGATCGAGGTCCAGACGCTCCTCTACCGGGGGGTGTGGATCGAATCTCTCCTCGCTCCGTCGCGGGCAGCCCGCGGGGCGCTGCTGCGCGAGGCGGTGAACCGGGCCCAGGCGGCCGGGCTGGATGAGATCGGCGCGATGGTACCCCACAGCGACCGGCCGCTGCAAAAGGCCCTGCTGGCCGAAGGCTTTCGCTCCCTGGGCGAATTCCGCTGGCTCACCGCCGCCCTGCCGCTGCCCGGCCTGGCCGGAGGGGGCCATGCCTGAAGGCCGGCCACGGCCCAGGCTGCACACCTGGCCGGTGGCCCTGCTGGCCCTGGCCGCTCTGGTTGCCCTGTTGCTCCTCTGGGGGCAGCCCTTCTACCGCTTTGTGGCCGACCAGGCGCGGGTTCGCGCCTGGGTGGAGCGCCTGGGTTTCTGGGGACCGGCCGGCATTGCGGCGCTGGAACTGGTCCAGACCCTGGCCGCCCCGATCCCCGGCATGGCCATCGAAGCGGCCAGCGGCTACCTTTTCGGCCCCTGGCCGGGCGCCCTGTACGCCATGGTCGGCATCGTGGCCGGGTCCGGGCTCAACTTTTTCCTGGCCCGCCGCTTCGGCCGGCCACTGCTGGGGCGCTGGCTCGCCCCGCCCTCGCTGGCCCGCCTCGACGACCTGGTGCGGCGAGGAGGGTCGCTCTTTTTCTTTCTCCTGTGGCTCTTTCCCCTGGTCCCCGATGATCTGGTCTGCCTGGCCGCCGGCCTGACCTCCATGCCCAGCGGCCGCTTTTTGTTGCTGATGACGGTGGGCCGCCTGCCCGGCATCCTGATCTCCACCTGGATGGGGGCCAGCACCGCCCGCCTCAGCCCCGGTGGATGGGCCGGCCTGCTGATCGCCCTGGCCCTGGCCGCCGTGGTCCTGTGGCGCCGGGGAGCGCGCTTTCAGGAAGCCCTGGCCGGGTTCCTCGCCCGGCTGAGCAGATGGGTCGGACCGTAATCCGGCCCGGTGCAGTTTGGCAAAGCCGGTCAGAAATGCTATACTTGGATGGAACATTGGAGAGTTGGGGCGAGCATGGCAAACACGATAACATTGGCGCGGATTCCCCTGTTGGTGATCGTGGTCTTGCTGCTTTACCTGGGTAGCCCGCAAGTGCAGGTCGCCACAGTGCCGGTGGTGCTGATCCTGATCCTGATGGACACCCTGGATGGGATCGTGGCCCGCCGCCGCCACGAAGCGGGCATGTTGGGCAGCAAGCTCGACATTGCGGTGGACCGGATCGTGGAACTGGTCCTGTGGGTCGTCTACACCGATCTGAAGCTGATCCCGGTCGCCATCCCCATCATCGTGATCGTCCGGGGCGAGCTGGTGGATACGATCCGCAGCTTTAGCCTGTTGTGGGGCAAGACCTCCTTCGGCATGATGCGGACCCGGTGGGGCCGGCGGCTGGTCGGTTCCGGCCTGATGCGCACGACCTACGGGGTGGCCAAAGGGGCCGCCTTCTGCACCCTGACCCTGGCGCTGGGCCTGCGCCGGCTGTGGGCCGATACCTCCAGGGCCGGCCAGGCCGAGACGGTCTGGACCGTGGCCCTGGTGCTGAGCTGGATCGCCACGGCCCTCTGCATCGTCCGCGGCGCGCCGGTGCTGGTGGAGGCGCCCACCATGCTCAAAGATGTGGACAGCCGGGTCAAGCAGCAGACAGGCGGGTAATGGACAGGAGAACCGAGATGCGAGTCCTCATCACCGGGGGGGCCGGATTCCTGGGGGCGGCCCTGGCCAATCGGCTGGTAAAAGAGGGGCACACCGTGCTGGCCCTCGACGACCTGACCGCCGGCGATCCCCGGCGGCTGGCCCCGGAGGTGCTGTTTACCCGGGGCGACGTCCGGGACGTGCCCAAGCTGTGGACGCTGCTCCAGGGGGTGGATTGCGTGTACCACCTGGCCGCCCGGGTGCGGGTCCCCGAATCGATCTATTACCCCGGCGACTATAACGCCGTCAATGTAGGGGGCACGGTGGCCCTCATGGAGGCCATGCGCGACACGGGGGTGCGGCGGGTGGTGTTCACCTCATCGGGGGCGCTGTACGGGGAGCAGGCGCACCAGCCGATCGGCGAAGACCAGGTACCCCGCCCCAACTCCCCCTATGGCGTCAGCAAGATCGCCGCCGAGTATTACGTGGCCACCCTCGGCGCGTTGTACCAGATTGAGACGGTGGCCCTGCGCATCTTTAACGCCTACGGACCGGGCCAGGACCTGCCCCCCAGCCACCCACCGGTCATCCCCCAACTGCTCCGGCAGGCCCAGACAGGGGGGTCGCTGGTCATCTTTGGCGACGGCAGCCAGACCCGCGACTTTGTCTACGTGGAGGATGTGGTGGATGCCCTGGTGCTGGCCGCCACCGCCGGCGACGTGAACCGGGCGGCGATCAACATCGGCTCCGGGCAGGAGATCAGCATCAACGAGCTGACGGCCTGTGTGGCCCGCGTGACGGGCAGGCAGGTGAACATCCTGTACAACCGGGGGCAGTCGGGCGGGGTCTCGCGGCTGGTGGCCGACGTGCGCCTGGCGGAGCGGCTCCTCGGCTGGCGTCCACGGACCGGCCTGGAACAGGGCCTGCGCCTGACCCTGGAAGGCGACCCCCGCTTCCGCTAATTACATCGTGCGTTCTCCGTTCGAGGAAAGATGTCTCACCCTCCCACCCTTACGCTGATGGCCATCTTTGCCCATCCCGACGACGAATCGTTCGGCATCGGCGGGACGCTGGCCCGCTACGGGGCCGATCCGGAGGTGCGGGTAGTGCTGCTCTGCGCCACGCGGGGCGAAGCAGGGGAGATCAGCGATCCCGGCCTGGCCAGCCCGGAACAGTTGGGCCAGGTGCGGGAACAGGAGCTGCGCTGTGCCTGCCGCGTATTGGGGGTGGATGCCCTCTATTTTCTCGACTACCGCGATTCGGGCATGGCCGGCTCGCCGGAGAACCGGCATCCCCGCGCCCTGGTCATGGCCGACCCTGACCAGGCGGTCGGCCGGATCGTCGCCCACATCCGCCGCGAGCGGCCCGACGTGATCGTCACCTTTGACCAGAGCGGCGGCTATGGCCATCCGGATCACGTGGCCATCCACCGCTTCGCCACGGCTGCCTTTACCGCCGCCGCCGACCCGGCCCGCTATCCGGAACAGGTGGCAGCCGGATTGAAACCACACCAGGCCAGGAAGCTGTACTACACGGCCATTCCCCGCCGTTTTTTCCGCACCCTGGTTGCCAAGCTGCAAGAGCTGGGGATGGAGGTCCCGGAGCGGTATCTGCGCCGCCGGGATGATCCGCTCGGCCTGCCCGACGAGGCCTGCACCACCGATATCTGGGTGCAGGAGTTCTGGGAGATCAAGAGGGCGGCGGTGCAGTGCCATGCCACCCAGCTCCAACCGGATACCTTTTTCGCCCTCTTGCCGCCGGGACTGATGCGCGAACTCCAGGCCTGGGAGTGCTTTCAACTGGCCCAAAGCCTGGTGGAGGGCGACGAGGGCAGCCACGACCTTTTTGCCGGGCTGCGGGAAGGGCGGTAGGGGGGCTACCCGCCCTTATCCGGTCTCGATGGCGACCAGACGGTCCAGCCCGGCGTAATCGGGGTACAACTGCACGGCGGCCTGCGGGAAATGCCGGCGGGCCAGGGCGGTCACCGCGGCCCCCTGATCCGCGCCGATCTCGATCAGGAGCGCGCCGCCGGGCCGCAGGCAGGGGGCAGCCGTTGCCAGCAGGCGGCGGATGAGAGCCAGCCCGTCGGGGCCACCGTCCAGGGCGGGGCGGGGCTCGTACAGCCGGATCTCCGGCGCCAACCCCTCCCATTCGCCGGTGGCCACGTAGGGCAGGTTGGCGACAATCAGGTCCACCGGGCCGGGCAACGGGGCCAGCAGGTCTCCCAACAGGCAACGCACGCGGTCGCCCACCCCGTGGCGGCGGGCGTTCTCGGCGGTCAGGGCCAGCGCCTGGTCTGAGGCGTCGAGGGCGTACACGGTCGCCTGGGGCAGGTGCACGGCCAGCGCCACGGCCATCGCCCCGCTGCCCGCCCCCACGTCGGCGATGTCGGGCGTTGGGGCCCACCGCCTGACCAGCCGCAGGGCGTGCTCGACCAGCAACTCGGTCTCCGGGCGGGGGATCAGGACGGCCGGGTTGACGGCGAACTCCAGGCCAAAGAACTCGCGGCGACCGATGATATAGGCCAGCGGTTCGCGGCGGGCGCGGCGGGCGACAAGCTCCCGGTAGCGGGTGAGTTCCTTGGGGGTCAGTAGACGGTCGGGCCAGGTCCACAGCGCCGCCCGGTTCACCCCCAAAACGTGGGCCAGCAGCAATTCGGCATCGAGCCGGGGCGATTCGACCCCTTCGTTGCCCAGTTGAGCTGTGGCCTGGTCCAGTGCCCCCCGGATGCGCATGGTGCTACGCCCCGATGGCCCGCAACCGTTCCACCTGGTCGGCGGTGATCAGTTCGTCCAGGATCTCGTCCAGGTCGCCGTTGATGATGCTTTCCAGGCGGTAGAGCGTCAACCCGATGCGATGGTCGGTGACCCGGTTCTGGGGATAGTTGTAGGTGCGGATCTTTTCGCTCCGCTCGCCGGAACCGACCTGCAGGCGGCGTTCCTCGCCCCGTTCGGCGCGCCGCCGTTGCTCTTCCATCTCATAGAGCCGGGCGCGGAGCACGGCCATGGCCCGTTCCTTGTTCTGAACCTGGCTCCGCTCACTCTCACAGGAAACGACCAGGCCGGTGGGTTTGTGGGTGATGCGCACGGCGGTGGCGTTCTTTTGCATGTGTTGCCCGCCCGGCCCCGACGAGCCATAGACATCGATGTGCAGGTCGGCCGGGTCGATCTCGATCTCCACCTCTTCGATTTCGGGCAGTACGGCGACCGTGGCCGTCGAGGTATGGATGCGGCCCTGGGCTTCCGTGATCGGCACGCGCTGCACCCGGTGGACCCCGCTTTCATATTTCAGCCGGGAATAGGCGCCCTTCCCCTTGACCTCGAAAATGATCTCCTTGTAGCCCCCCACGCCGGTGTCGTGAAAACTGAGGAGGTCGGTTTTCCAGCCTTTGGCCTCGGCGTAGCGGGTATACATGCGGTACAGGTCGGCCGCAAAGAGGCCCGCCTCGTCGCCGCCGGTGCCGGCCCGGATCTCGACGAGGACGTTCTTTTCGTCGCGGGGGTCCCTGGGCAGGAGCAGGAGCCGCATCTGGCCATGCAGCGCCTCCATCTCCTCTTCGATGCGGACCAGTTCCTGCTCGGCCAGGTCGCGCAGGTCCGGGTCCTCCTCCAGGTCGATCAATTCGTGGGTGTCGGCCAGTTCCCTCTCCAACGCCTTGTAGCGGCGGTAGGCCTGGACCAACTCCTCGATCTCGGCCTGCTCCTGGGCATATTCTGCCAGCCTGACGTGATCGGCGACCACGTCCGGCTCGGCCATCAGCCGGTTCAATTCTTCGTATCGTTCTTCAATCAGTTTGACCTTGTCCAGCATACTCCACCATGACAGATAGCATCGCTCCCATCATACGGCAAAACAGGGGGAACGTCAAGGTAGCAGCCGGGCAAGGCAGGGTTGTTCATTTGGCGGCGAGAAAAGGCCCTACGGGCAAGGCCGGCAAGCCGGGGCCGGAGCTTGCCTCCCCCCCCCCACCTGGAGTATAATATCCCTGTGAACTGGAGAGGGAATGCACGCCCGAAAACGATCGCGGCCCTGGCCCTGTTCTGCGCCTTGAGCCTGGTATGCACCTGGCCGTTGCCCCTCCACCTGGCCGATGCCGTGGAGGACCGGCAGGATGCGCTGCTCAACGTCTGGATCACGGCCTGGGATGGGCACCAGCTCCTCAGCGACCCGCTGCACCTGTTCGACGCCAACATCTTTTATCCCTATCCGCGCACACTGGCCTATTCGGAGCTGCTGCTGGGCAACGCCCTGCTGGCCCTGCCCCTCACCGCCATCAGCGGCAATCCGGTGCTGGGTTACAACGTCGCCCTGCTCCTTTCCTTCATTCTCTCCGGCTTTGGCACCTATCTGCTGGTGCTGAGGCTCACCCGGTCCCCCGGTGCAGGGATGGTGGCCGGGGCGATTCTGGCTTTCTGTTCATACCGCATGACCAATCTGGCCCAGGCCCAGCTCCTCACCACCCAGTGGCTGCCCCTGGCCCTGCTGGCGTTGCACCAGCTCAGGCAGCGCCCTCGCCCTCGTCCTCTGGCTACCCTGGTCCTGTTTTTCTGTCTGCAAACCCTCTCCTCGTTCTACTATGGCCTGCTCCTGGCCCTGGCAGCCTTTGGATATTGGATATGGGAGATTGGAGACCGGATATTTCGGACCGGATCGCGCATCACGCCCCGCGCCTCACCTTTCACATTTTACGTTGTACTTGCCGTTTGCCTCTTGCTCTTCATCCTCCTGCCCTTCGTCCGGCCCTACTTTCAGGTGCAACGCGAGCTGGGCTTTGAGCGGACCCTGGCCGACAGCGAGCCGTTCTCCGCCAGCCTGCGCCAGTACCTGATGGTGCCGCCGGGCAGTCTGCTCTATGGCAGTTGGCTGCCCAACGACTATACGCCCATCGCCGGCGGCTATCCGGTGGACGCTCTTTTCCCCGGCTTGACCACCCTGGCGCTCGGTTTTGTGGGTGTGATCTGGGGCCGGGGCCGCCCGCGCCGGTTCTTTTTGCTCCTGCTTCTGGCATCTTTTATCCTGTCTCTCGGCCCCCGCCTCTACCTGGCTCCCGGCCAACCGGCCGGCCTGGACCTGCCGCTGCCCTACGCCTGGCTCTACGCCCTTGTGCCCGGTTTCAAGGCGCTGCGCGCTCCGGTCCGCTTTGATGCCCTGGTGATGCTGGCGCTGGCGGTGCTGGCCGGCTATGGGGTTTCGTGTTTAAGTTGCAAGTTGCAGGTTTCAAGCTGCAAGTTGCAGGTTGCAGGTTGCCTCCTGCTACTCGTCACTCTGGAGTCGCTGGTGTGGCCGGCAGCCAGGGTCGAGAAGGTGCCGGTGGGCAGCGCCGTGCCGCCGGTTTACCGCTGGCTGGCGGAACAACCGCCTGGCCCCGTCCTCGAACTGCCGATGGCCTTTACCCCTGGCGGCCCCCAACTCGACTACCAGTACCTGTCCACATATCACTGGCACCCCACCCCCGACGGCTACAGCGGGTTCATCCCGCCCAAACATGGCCAGATCGTCTACGAAATGGAGCGCTTTCCCTCGGAGCGGAGCGTGAGCCTGCTCCAGGCGTTGGGGGTGCAGTACGCCGTCGTCCACACCGACCGCTATCCGGCCGACCGCCGGCAGGGGATGCAAAGCGCCCTGGCCGAGATAGCCGACCTGACGCCGGTGAAAACCTTTGGGGCAGACCAGGTCTACCAGGTCCGGCCGCGTTCCCTCGACCCGGCCGGCCTGGCGGTGAGCGGCTACTTGCCCCCCCGGGCGGCCGCCGGTCAGCCCTATACCGCCTACCTCGTGGCCATCAACCGGGCGGAGCACAGCTATGCCTTCCCCCCCACAGCGGTGATCCACGCTGTGGCCACCTGGGAACAGGGCGGCAGCCGCCAGACAGGCCACGCCACAGCCGATGTGCCGCTGGTCACGTCGCCCGGCGGGGCAGCGGTCCTCCCTCTGCCCCTGACCGCGCCGTCAGCGCCGGGCACCTGCCATCTGACCGTCGAGGGGCAGGGCAGCCCCCTGGGCGATTGGCGGCTGGAGGGAGCGGTGGAGGTCGGCGACCAGGGGGACGATGCTTTCCCGGTGCCGGTCCGCCTGGAAGCCTGGCAGGTACCCGCAACGGCCCACCCCGGTGGCCCTCTGCCGGTGCATCTGACCTGGCGCGCCCTGGGCAAGATTGATGCTTATTACAGCCTCTATGTCAAACTGCTTGACGCCAGGGGCAGCCTGGTCGCCGGTTGGGACGGCCAGCCCCGCAACGGCCAGGCCCCAACCCTGCTATGGGCGCCGGGAGAGGCGATTGACGACCTTGTTACGCTGGCCGTACCTGCCGACGTGCCCCCGGGCGACTATACCGTCCAGGTGGGCATGTACCGCGCCGCGGACCTGGCCCGCTGCCTGACCCTGGATGCCGATGGCGCGCTGCTGGAGCGGGTGGAGGTGGGCAGGGTGCGGATTGAGCCGTGAGGGGGATTGCCTGTTGGGCCGGCCCTTGAGCGGCGGGCCGTGGTTGCCGGCAGAAGCATCTGGAGGAGCGGTGGGGCGGAGGAAAGATGACGTGATTCGCACGGAAATGAACAAAATCTGCTGGCCGGGGAGGGGGTTATGGGCGCTGGCGCTGGCCGGGCTTTTGTACCTGACAGGGTTGACCGTCTGGCTGGGCGTCACCGGGCTGGCCTTCCCCTACCAACTCGACTATGGCGAAGGGCTTTTGCTCCACTTTGTCCGGGAATGGTCGCAGGGCCGGCCCATCTACCGGCCCATCGGCGAGTATCCCTTGATCACGGCCAACTATCCGCCGCTAGACCTCCTCCTGCCCCTGGCGCTGACGCCCCTGTTCGGCATTCGCTACGTTGCCGGCCGGGTGTGGACCCTGCTGGCCATCGCCGTTGTGGCAGCCCTCATCGCCGCCTGGGTGCGGCAGGAAAGCGGGCGCCGGCTGCCGGCAGTGGTGGCGGCCCTCCTCTTTGTCGGCTCGCCCTACGTCTACCACTGGGCGCCCCTCTTTCGCGTGGACCTCGTCGGCCTGGCCCTGACGTTGGGCGGGCTGTATACCGTCTGGCGGGGGATGCCCTCCTTCCGTCCCGCTCAGGACAGGCCCGACGAGCGGGGGAAAGGGAGGGGGGGGCTGCTGGGGCTGGCTGTGGTGCTGTTCGTGGCGGCGCTCTATACCAAGCAGTCGTTCCTCTTTGCTCCGGCGGCGGCGCTGGCCTGGCTGTTCCTTGCGGGACACCGCCGGCAGGCGGCCCTCATGGCCGTGGCGATGGTCGGGTTGGGCGGTGGGCTGTTCCTGCTGATCAACGCTCTCACCCACGGCGGCTTTTGGCAGGGGCTGGTGGTCAGCAACGTCAACCCCTTCGTCTGGCCCGAATTTTGGAAGCAACTGGGCAACTTTTTCGGCACCTTTGCCGTCCTGGCCCTGTTGGCAGCCTGGTACGCTGCCGACCGGTTCCTCCTGGATCGGGCAACGCCCTTGCGCCAGAAGGTGACCCCCCTGGACCTCTACCTGATCGCGTCGCTCTGCAGCCTGGGGTTGGCGGGCAAGGCCGGGGCCTGGGAGAACTATTTTTTCGAGGCGCTGGCCGCCCTCGCCCTGTGTGCCGGGCCGGGGTTGGCCTCCCTTGGGAGGCTCCCCTCTCCCCTTTCCCGGATCCGCCCCCTGCTCCCCCCCCTCTTGCTCCTGGTCCAGGTGGCGCTGATGTGGCACACCCCGCGCCTGGCCGACCGCTACCTGCGGCTCACCCGGCAATCGAACGAGGCAACGGCTCCCCTCCTGGCCGCTACCCCCGATCCCATCGCCTCCGAGGACATGGGCCTGCTGGTGACCAACGGCAAGGCGCTGGACTATTGCTCGTTCCAGTACAGCCAGTTGGCCCGGGCCGGCCGATGGGACCAATCGTGGGAGCTGGGCCGGTTGCGGAACCGCCGCTGGACGCTGGTCATCCTGGAACAGGGTACCCGGCTGGATGTGGACCACTACCGGCGTTTCACCCGCCAGTTTCTCTCGGAACTGGACCGGAACTATCGCCTGAGCCGAACCGTGGGCAAGTATGAACTCTATGAGCCGGACCCGTTGCAACAGGAGCGGTGGGCCGGGTTTGCCGACCAGTTGGCGCTGGTGGGTTGGAGCCTGCATGCCCCGCCCCAGATCGAACCGGGGGAGCTTTTCAGCCTGACCGTTGTCTGGCAGGCGCAGCAGAAATTGGCCACAGACTATGCCGCCTTTGCCCACCTGGTAGATGAGGCTGGCCGGGGCTGGGCCGGCGATGACCATCAGCCCCACGGCGGCCTCTATCCCACCAGCCGGTGGGGGGCGCACGAGATGGTGCGCGACACCTTCACCCTGACCGTGCCGGCCGATGCCCCGCCCGGCCTATATACCGTCGAAATCGGCTGGTACCTGCCGGAAACCCGGGAACGGCTGCCGGTCGGTGAGGGCAACACCGTCCGGGTCGCCGTCCTGCCGGTGGGGCAAAAGGCCATCGGCCCGCAGGCCATGACGCCGCTGGCGGCCCCCTTTGGCCCGGCCATCACCCTGGAGGGGTACACCTGGCAGGTTGAGCCGGGGGTGCTGCGGGTGACGCTGCGCTGGTCGGCCGGCGGCTACCCGGACGCCGACTACACCGTCTTTGTCCACCTGGTGGCCCCGGAGGAAGCGGATCGGCTCGTCTCTCAGGGCGACGCGCCGCCGTTGGGCGGACGGTGGCCCACCTCTCTGTGGCGGCCGGGCGTGGTCCTGGACGACCCTCACCTGATCCCGCTTCCCCCCGATTCGCCGCCGGGAACCTACCACCTGCTGGTGGGCCTCTACGACCCGGCCACCAGCCGGCGCCTGCCCCTGCCCGACGGCAGCGATGCCGTGCGCCTGCATGTAAAGGGCCCGTGATCAAGGTGCCAGACACTTGAATTCGCCAGAAAGCGTAATCGGTTTTGAGGCAACAATGCCTGGCACCTGAACGGTGACCTGTCTATTGTGGAGTAATAAACCATGCTCGATCGCCTTCGTTATCTGCTCATCGGCCCGCCCCTGCCCACACAGCAATTTCAGTACAGGCGGCTGAATAAAATCCGGGCTCTGGCGGCCTTTTCGCCGGATGCGCTCTCCTCCATCGCTTACGCCAACCAGGAAATCTACCTGGGGCTGGTCGTGGCCGGCGCGGCCGGGTTGCAACTGGCCTGGCCCGTCGGGCTGGCCATTACCGGCTTGCTGGTGCTGGTGGCCCTCTCTTATTTCCAGACCGTCCACGCCTACCCGTCGGGGGGCGGTTCCTACACCGTGGCCCGGGAGAACCTGGGCACGCTGCCGGGGTTGACCGCTGCGGCCTCGCTGATGGTCGGGTACCTGCTCACCGCGGCGGTCAGCCTGACGGCCGGGGTGGCCGCCGTCGCCTCAGCTTTTCCCACCCTCTGGCCCCACCAGGTGGAACTGACCCTCTTTTTGCTCCTGATCATCACGTTGCTCAATCTGCGGGGGACAGAGGAGACCGGCACCGCGATGGCGGTCCCTGTTTACCTTTTCCTGTTTACCTTCCTGCCCATGCTGGCATGGGGGGGGGTGCGCCTCCTGCGGGAGGGGGCGGGGGCACTGGCCGCCGCGGCCCCGCCTGCCGCCGGGTTGCTGACGCCGTTCCTGGTACTCCATGCCTTTGCCTCTGGATGCACCGCGTTGACCGGGATTGAGGCCATCAGCAACGGCGTGCCGGCCTTCCGTCCGCCCGAATCCCGCAACGCCGGGCGGACACTCATCGTAATGGCGGTCCTGATGGCTGCCCTCTTTGTGGGGAGCACCGGGCTGACCTATGCCTTTGCCGTCATCCCCCGCGCCGATGAGACGATCCTCTCGGCTCTGGCCCGGCGGATGCTGGGGGACGGGCCGGCCTACCTCCTGGTCCAGCTCAGCACCATGCTCATCCTGGCTGTAGCCGCCAACACCAGTTTTGCCGGTTTTCCCCGGTTGGTCGCCATCCTGTCCACCGATGGCTTTCTCCCCCGCCAACTGGCGGGCCTGGGCGACCGCCTGGTCTTCTCCAACGGCATTCTGGTCCTGGCCGCTGCCACGGCCGGGCTGATCGTCCTGTTCGGCGGCGATACCCATGCCCTGATCCCCCTCTTTGCCGTCGGTGTCTTTCTGGCCTTCACCCTGTCGCAGGCCGGGATGGTGGCCCACTGGACGCGGGAGCGGGGCCGGGGATGGGGGGCCAAGGCCGCCCTCAACGGCCTGGGGGCGATGGCAACCCTGGGGGCGCTCCTCATCATCGCCGTCAGCAAATTTGTGGACGGGGCCTGGCTCACCATCCTGACCATCCCGCTGCTGGTGGCCGGATTCCTGCGGATCCAGGCCCATTACCGGCAGGTGGCCCAGGAGCTCTCCCTCTCCCGCGGCCTGCCCCCTGCCCTGAAGATTCCGCCCCGACCGCGGGTGGTTATCCCCATCTCCGGCGTCCATCGGGGGATTGTGGACGCGGTCAACTTTGCCCGCTCCATCGGCCGGGAGGTGACGGCGGTGTACGTGGAACTGGAGCCGGGACAGGGAGAACGGGTGCGGCAGAATTGGGAGCAGTGGTGGCCCGACGTGCCCCTGGTCATCCTGCCCTCCCCCTACCGCTCCATCGTCGGGCCGCTGCTGGACTTTTTAGACGAGACCGACCGCCAGCACAACGACGGTCAGCAGGCGGTGGTTATGCTGCCGGAATTCGTCCCGGCGCGGTGGTGGCACAACCTGCTCCACAACCAGATGGCGTGGCGCTTGAAGGCAGCGTTGCTCTACCGGCGGCGACGGTTCGGCTTCCAGCAGGTCATCATAGACATTTCCTACCACCTCCGCTAACTCCCGTTTGTCGAGGAGGGGGTCCCGGCCGAGGAAGCACCGGCGGCGGCCCAGGAGAAGGCCGATGTCTATCGCGCCTGCCTCGTCGCCAACCAGGCCTGGCGTGACCCGTCAGGCTATCAGGCGTGCCTGCGGCAGATGGACCCGGCTTATCCTGTGGCGCCTGCGGAGAACCCATAGCCTGTTTCACCGGCATCCCGCCGTCCATGCCTACCGCCGTCGCGCCCTGGCGCCCTGAACGAGGGCGGAGGGCGATTTGACAGGCCCGCAGAGTTGCAGAGCCGGATGCTGACCGTAAGGGTCGACCCAGCGCGCGCCCATCCGGTACAGTCCCAGGCCCTCCTCCTGCCGCTGGCCGGTGTAGCGAAAGCCGGTCGGCGTCGTCCCCCAGGTGTAGCGGGTCTCGCTCCAGGCTTTGTAGCGCAGCTCGGCTACGCGATTGCCGCTGCCGTCCGTCGTAATCGCCGTCGAGCCCAGATGGTCCGTCAGCAGGTAGTAGACCGTGCTGTTCTCCCGCATCGCCACCCGCTGGCCACCCGCGTAGTAGTACTTGCGGATGGTGCTCCCCGTCTGCTCGTAGTAGTTCCTGATGCTTGCCCTGGTTGCACACCTGCCTGTGCCCTGACGGGTCAATAAACAGGAGCGGATTCCCCAGCACATACGCATACCGGTTCAGCGCCTGCGGGTTCCCCGCTTCCGGCACCAACGTATCTGCGCTCAGCCAGCGGGCCAGCGCCGGGTCAACCCACCGTGCCCCCATCTGGTACAGCCCCAGGCCCTCCTCCTGCCGCTGGCCGGTGTAGCGATAGTCGGTGGGGGTGCTGCCGGCGCTGGTGCGCGTTTCGCCGTAGGGCTTGTAGCGCAGCTCTCCCACCCAGGCCCGCCGCTGTTCAGCACCTTGACTGTGCTGCTCAGCCCTGCCCTGAGCCTGCCGAAGGGGGGGCCCCCGCTGGCGCTCTACGCGCCATAGTCGGCTGTGCCCAAAAGGTAACCAGATCAAGGCCTCTCGACACGTCGAAACATCTCTGTCTCCCCATCGATTAGCCCAAATCCCCCATCGCTGTGGGTCCACATATGGTGGAGAATAAGCTCCCCGGACGAAAGTTTCCTCACATTCAGGATAAGCTCCCCAGACATCTTTACCAATTCGTCGGCAAACGGATCGTAAAACGACACCTCGCCTGGCTCAGTGAACCCCGCATAATAACGTGCCCCCTCAAAGTGCACCCGCACCCTCCCACCCGGAAACCGTTCCACCCACCACCTGTTCCAAGGGGTCTCGTAGACGTAGTCCTTCTTGTAGTTGTCACGGTAGATCTGCTTGAACGTCCCATCTGCCCGTATGATCAACGTATCAACCCCTGCCTCCCAATAACGCGCTTCCCACCTGCCCACCAGGTCAGAGTCCTGAAAAGTCTCCGGCGGATTGGAGTACGGCGCCTCCCATCCGATACACCCTGTCACAGAGAGTGTCAAAACAACTCCCAACAGCACAACTACCAGGTGCGTGCCTCGTTTCACCGCTTACCTCCTACCTCGCGGGCATCACTTCCCACCAATAGAAGTGCTGCACTGTCGCGCCGCCCGGACCCCACGCACTGCGAGGCAGGCTTCGCCGAATAAGAGACCAATTCGTCCCCGGTATCCTGCTTCCAGAGCGCCAATCCATCGTATTGATCACCTCAATCTTGATTAAACCGCCCCCTGCACTCTCCACATGGATCTGGTCGAGAGAACCGATGATCCCTCCCACCGCATCTATCGGTCCTTCGGAAGTCGTTGAACCAAGGCCCGCTTTCGCCAGGACCAACTGCAGATTCTCGCGGATGTACACAAAGCCCCCTTTAGCGATTCTGAGGGGTAATAGGCCACCTTCTCTGACATCTGCCTGATGCTTCCATTCCCAAGGTGACGGGTACCCTGCCGCTGCCCACGCTTCCCGGAACTGAGTCATCCCAGGGTCATACATGATATCTTGCGTTAAGGAGCTTTCCGGCCCGAAGTATCGAACTGCCGGGCCTTGCTCAAAGAACCACTCGCCAACAAGCTCCCAGGCTTGTTGAACCGATTCGTGCGGATCGTATCCTATTGGTGGTGGCGGTGGTGGGGGGGGCGGCAGTGGTGGTGGGGGCGGTGATTCCTCGTCGTCCGCACAGATTGTGCCGGTTCGGTTGCACACCTGCCTGTGCCCTGACGGGTCAATAAACAGGAGCGGATTCCCCAGCACATACGCATACCGGTTCAGCGCCTGCGGATTCCCCGGCTCCGGTACCAGCGTATCGGCGCTCAGCCAGCGGGCCAGGGCGGGGTCATAAAAGCGCGCCCCCATCTGGTACAGCCCCAGGCTCTCCTCCTGCCGCTGGCCGGTGTAGCGGAAGCCGGTCGGCGTCGTCCCCCAGGTGTAGCGGGTCTCCCCCCAGGCTTTGTAGCGCAGCTCGGCCACCTTGACCCCGCCGCTGCTCACCGTCAGCGCCGTGGAGCCCAGGTGGTCGGTCAGCAGGTAGTATACCACACCTCCCTGCCGCATGGCAACTCGCCTGCCCCCGGCGTAGTAGTAGCCGGTCGCCACCCCGGTGGTGATGTTCTTCTCGTAGTGCGCCCCGATGTAGATGGTGGTCTGCCCGCCGGCCACCTTCTTGACCAGCGCGCCGTGGCCGTCATAGGTAAACGTCGTCGTCTGGCCGGTCGCATGATCGGTCACCGTCGCCAGGCGGTTCTCATAGTCCCAGATCTGGGTGTAGGGACAGCGGATAAGAAGCGGATAAACGGGTAGACAGCGGCGACCATCCGTTTCTCCGTTTCTTTATGCGTTATGACTGACGATGTCTCCTTATTATTGCCACAATACCGCCAAAGAAGCCTATAAAGCCTCCCAACCAAGCGAACGAGAATACGGTGCCAAATACCAGTTGACTCTTGCGCCAGGGATCAATTGAGGCGTAGAGCGTAAGGAGAGATAGTACCGTCACCACTACTCCAATACCTATCCCTATTGCAAAGCCTTTTGCTACGTTAGAAAACAATATTTTGCTCAATGTAGACCTCCTACACCGAAATCCCTGCCACACATTAGTGTTCCAAAGGTCTCCTGTCTGGTTGCACAATCTTTAGGTTAGCGCTGAGGTGCATCCTCGAGCATAAAAAGCGGCATATACCAGACTACCAAGCAAGTTTATGCCAGCATCTTACTCGCCAGGCCAAGGTCCAGTGTGAGCATTTTCCAGATCAGGGCCCTTCCACGGGCCAGGCCCTTCTAGCTGATATGGATAGTTCTGGCAATAAATGTAATAAATCCACCACCAACTGGCTGGTTGATCGACTATTTGTACATGTATCAAATTCTTGACCTCCTCCTTCGAAGCACTGCCTCCATAGACAATGGTTTTGCCGCCGAAGATCAATGCGTTTACGCTATCGTCATAGAGGATCCAAACGCCATTGGGGTCGCCTTCAAGTTCCTCTAGCGCGCCAGCTAGGTCCAGCAAGTAATCTCCAAGAGCTTTGATATCAAGCAGTTTCAGAGGTCCTATGAGTATGTCGCCGAGAAGAGTATCAGCCAAGTCAATGGTTCCGGCAGCTAAATCCATCCCCAATTTGCGGAGCTCACTAACCAAAGCCAACACCTGTTCCTGTGGCACCCATATCTGAGCAAGGTGCCCTGTGGGATCGACATACCTGAGGGGATTTCCAAGACAGTAAGCATACCGGTTCAGCGCCTGGGGATTGATCGGCCCCCATTGATACCTGGACCGGCTCTTCTCCTCGTCACTCCGCTGGAACCAGAAGCCCTTGGCCGCAATCTCCCGGTTCTCCTCCCCCACTGTCAATTTTCGCCCCAATGACGCCACCGATTTTCGCCTCAAAGGGTGCCACCTGGACGTTGGCGGGCGGTCTGTTTTCTCGTTGTTCAAGTGCAAATCTGAGTGCTCATCAGCACGTTCAAAAGTCATGGAA
>DAOTXL010000100.1:0-20276 GCA_034435455.1 Anaerolineae bacterium | reverse complement strand
AGATCTTTGTCCCTCGGCTCCACTACCCCGACGGCGGCCAGGTTTGGGTTTCGGATGGGGAGTATGAAAGGGACGAGGCGGCGCAGGTGCTGCTCTATCGCCACAGCCTGGACCGCCCGGTGCATCACGTCGGTGTGTATCGGCGCCGGTAAGGCCCTGGCCATCGAACCCTCCGGGTTCTCGGTGCCTGGCTGGCGCGAGGTTCTGACTCTACGGTGAGGAGGTGGTTATATTGAGCGGGAATGGGCAGATAAAAGATGCCGGAGGCCACTTGATGGCCTATGCCATCCGGTGGCTGGGGGAATGGAGTGGGCAGGACCCCGGCACCCTGCTGGCCGACCTGCCCGGGGATGCAGGGGAGCTTGCCCCTTACCGGCGGTTGTTAGCCGGTGACCAGCGGCCCACCGCTCCGGGTGCGCCGCTGCTGTCGATCTTTTCGTGGGTGAGGGACCCCAACAGCCAGGTAGAGGTGCCGCAACTCTACTGGCGGCCCAGGGGGTTGTCGCTGGACGAGGTGCCGAGGCCGGTGGACAAAGCGCAGGCCGGCCAGGCAGAAGAGCGGATGGCGCTGTGGGCAGGCTTCCAGGAGGAGGCGGCGCAGGTGCTCAGGCTGCCAACAGACGCCGACGCCCGCTTCGAGACCTTCACCCACCTGCTGCACAAGTGGGCGTGGGCCGTGCCCTGCAGCTACGGTGAGCCAGGGGTGTCGTTGTATGACGAGTTCCGGGCACTGAGCGCGTTGGTGCACGCTTCCGGCTGCGCTGCAACCCCGGCGGGCGAGTTCCTGCTGGTGGGCGGCGACATCCCCGGCATCCAGGAGTTCGTCTACACCATCACCAGCAAGGGGGCGGCCAAAGGGTTGCGGGGGCGGAGCTTTTTCCTGCAATTGCTGGGCGACGCGGTGGTGCGCCGGCTGTTGGTTGAACTGGGTTTGCCCGAGACCAATGTCGTCTATGCGGCGGGCGGCAACTTTATGCTGCTGGGACCGGCGGAGGCCGAGTCGCAGATCGAGGAGATCGGAGCGGCCATCAACCGACAACTGCTGGCCGCCTTTGAAGGCGACCTGTCCCTGTGCCTGGCCTGTTATCCGCTGCCGGCAGCGCAGGTGGGCAGCGCCGGCTTTGCCGAGGCGTCGCGCCAGTTGCACCGGCAGTTGGGTCGACAGAAACACCGCCGCTTTGCCGACCTGGCCGGGGAGAATTGGGAGATGGTGTTTGCTCCCAAAGGGCAGGGTGGCGTGCAGTTCTGTGGCGTCTGCCAGCACGAGCGACGGGCGGATGAAGAGGGCCATACCCTTGACGATGGTGGCTGGAAGTGCAACCGGTGCCACGGTTTCGAGGAGTTGGCCCAGGCCATCGCCCGGGATAGCCTGTTCATGCTCGTGAGCGACCGGCGGCCGGGCAGCCGGGGTAAGGGCTGGCAGGAGCTGCTTTGGCAATTGACAGGCCGGTGGTACGACTTTCCTGACCTGAAGCGGGAGATGGCTGCCGGCAGCCGGGTATACAGCGTCAACTATCTGGATTTCCTGGGCGAGAACGCACAAGGATTCCGGCTGATCGCCAACACCACGCCCCGCGACGACAAGGGCCAGGTGCAGACCTTCGAGGAGCTGGCCGATGCCGCTACAGGGCTCAAGCGGGTGGGTGTGCTGCGCATGGACGTGGACGACCTGGGGCGGGTGCTCACCCAATGGCTGCCGGAGCGGACCATGGCCAGCACCTCGGCGCTGAGCCACGCGCTGGACCGTTTCTTCAACGGCTGGCTGGATGCCATCTGTCGGGAAGTGGGGGCTGACCCGCAGATGGCCGGGGTGCCTGGGAATCGCGGGGACCTGCTCTACGTCATCTATGCCGGCGGCGACGACCTGTTCGTGGTGGGTGCCTGGGACCTGATCCCCCTGCTGGCCGGGCGGATTCAGCAGCGGTTTGCCACCTATGTGGGCGACAACCCCTTCCTGCACATCTCGGCCGGGATCACCCTGGAGGATCGCAAATTCCCCCTGTACCGGGCCGCAGAGCGGGCAGGCGAGGCCGAAGGCAAGGCCAAGGGACACATCCGGCCCGATGGCCGCCGGAAAGACGCGATTTGCTTCCTGGACACAGTAGTCGGTTGGGAGGATTGGGAGTTTGTGCGGCAGCAGAAGGAGGACATCCTGTGGCTCATCGGCGAGGACGCGGAAAACAAGGCCAGGAAAGAAGAGGAGCGGGAGCGGCGGCTGCCCCGGGCCCTGCTCCAGGTAGTGCAAAGCCTCCATCAGCTTTACCGCACCGGCCTGCGGGATGCCCGGCGGCGGATCCGGTGGGAAAACCGCAGGCGGCCGCCAGACAAAAAGCTGCCCCTGCCCAATCCGCAGATCTTCTTTGGCCGCTGGGCCTGGATGCAGGCTTACAGCCTGACCCGTATGGCCCAACGTAGCAAGAACGAGGAAGTAAAGAAGCGGCTCATGGGTTTACAAAAGGCCCTCATGCAGCCGGACACCGTGCGCTACAGCGGTCTGGCAGCGCGGTGGGCGGAGTATTTAACCCGCGGGTCTGAGCGCCAGGAAAAACGCTCCGAAGGATAACCGCATCTCGGGTCTTCTCCAGGGGGAGCCTCATGGATGATCCTGACTTCCGCCAGAAGCTCAGAGACTATCTGATCCGCCACTTTCGAGAAGTTGAACATCCTGTTGAACCCTTTGATGCGTCACGCCGGTTACCGCTGAAAAAGGTAGAAAGTGCAACCGATGCACTCTTGGCCCTTCTTCGGTTGCCAACTACCCTTGCTGATGCGCAAGCCCTGGAGAAAGAGGCCTTTTTCTCGTTTAGGGAGTACCTGTCAGCCCCGGCCCTGGAAACCGAACGTCGTGTGAGTGCAGCGGGACATCTGGCCGAACGGCTTGAACCGTTTCTGAAAAAGCTGTTTGTCTTGCGCCATCCCATTGCCCCAATGCCCGATTCTCTTAGTAGATTGTTGAAGGAAGATGTGGCGGATTATAAAGGCGAGCTCTTGTACAAGCCCACGGATGAGGCAATCCTCGCTGCTTTGCGCTCACAGCGCACTGACGAGGCCATCCTCCATGATGCCTATTACTTCCGAAACAATTGGGCTCACAAAGCTAAACTCCTCGCTCCCATGGAGGAACAACGATACTGGCGCTCGGTTGTTGCCGCCTTTCTCCTGATCGCCGAAAGGAACATTGACCTGGTTCCCACTATCAAAAGTCGTGTGGAACGCGACACACGGGTTCGCTCGGGTTTGAGGGTTTGTCTGGAGAATCTGCGAGGCCGGTTTGATGATGCAAGGTGGCGCAACGAATACTACATCCCTCTGACTACAGACCAGGGCGGGAAGCTGGATGAGCGTGTAAACGCTTTTCTCGCAAGCCAGGCTGAGCGACTGTTGGTGATTGCCGGACGAACGGGTGCTGGCAAGAGCACTTTTCTGGAGCGTGTCACAACTGAACTGGCTGTTCGGGCCTTAAATGCCTTTAGTTCGGAAGCCTTTGAACATCTTCATGTACCAGTGCATCTGGAGATGAAGCGGTATGCTCCTGGCAAACGCAGATATCTGGTGAAGAAGCTGTACAACGAGTTCGATCCGAACGGGGTGACAGGCATAACGGGGCGGCGTATCGTTTCCTGGCCACAAATCCTTGCGCCGATGGATCTCACGGTCTGCCTCGATGGCCTGGATGAGGTGCCTTCGACGGCTTATCCAGTGGTCGTCTCAGAGATTGAGGAGCTGATTGCCGATTTCGAGAACGTCAAGGTCATTGTGGCCAGTCGTCCCCACGCCGTCCCAAATCATTGGCGCAACTCAGTGGTTCATATCGTGCCGCTCCCACGAGAGGAGGTGATCGCCTATTTTGGACACCCTGAACGCCTGAACCTGTTGGCATCCGACGTCCAGGCTTTCTTGGAGGACAAACCAGATCTTGTGGACATCCTTCAAGACCCCCTGATGGCTGAAACTGCCTGTCGGTATTGGCGTCAGTTTGAGCCGGCAGACCCAGCGGCTGGACTTGATTCGGATGCCCGACAGGAAGCGTTGTTAGAAGGCCCATTGCTTCATCATCTGTACCAATGTTTCTTCACACACCATCTGCGTCGAGCCTTTGGCAGACAGGTAATGGATTATGAAAGATCCAGGCAAGTGAGTGCGCTGGCCAAACTGGCCCTGGAAATGGATGGCGACCCGTTCGCCAGCTTTGAATTGATCGCTAAAGTGTTTGAAGAGTCAGGTATGATTGCAGGGGAAAAGCTGTTGGAGGTTTTTGTAGACATCGGCTTGCTCAAATCACACGACAGCGAATTGGCCTTCCGGAACAATACCGTCAAGGCTTACTTTGCTGCTGTTGGGTTACGTAGCCACATGGGGAGACGGCAAAATATCGAACAGGCACTCTCGTTGATCCGTCAAGTCAACGATTTCTGGCATCGTTGTGTGGGGTTGTTGAAACAAATTGCCCCACTTCATGACCTCAGCCTTGTCGAGAGCCACCTGGCCTCACTGGCTGAGGCTTAACTCAACTTAGAGGAGGTATCCATGGATCAGAAACGTTTATCCCAGCAAGACTACCAGAAAATCATTGTTGAAGGCGATGCAAAAGTGCTGACAGAGCACGCCGAAGCCATTGGCACCAGCCTGGCCCACCAACTCACCACCTCTCAGATCCGCAACATCTTTGGGACGGTGCGACAGATTGAGATGAGTTGGAGGCCACGGGCTACGGAGAAGGAGCGGAAGTACGCCGCCCGGCAGTTGATTCTCCTCAAGCCCAAGCTGGCTTATCAGGCCAGGCGGGAGCGAGGTGGTGGTGTTCAGCAATTGGCCAACGTCCTTACCCCTGCTATTGACCTGGTAGGTGAGGATCGAAACCGCTTTCAGAACTTCCTGGACTTCTTCGAGGCCATCCTGGCCTATCACACCGCCGCGGGCGGGCAGTAAAGGAGGGACAAAAATGGCAGACAAAAATGTGGACCTGTACGGACGCATCTTTGTACGCGGCAAGATCAGGGCCATCACCGGCCTGCACATCGGCGGCTCACCGGTGGCCCTGGCTATCGGTGCGGTGGACAACCCGGTCATCCGTGACACCCTGACCGGCCGCCCCTACATCCCCGGCTCCAGCGTGCGCGGCAAGATGCGCTCCTTGTGGGAAAAGATGACCGGCGTGCGCCAGAACTGGCCTATCGGCAAAGGGGTCAGCATCCATGTCTGTGAGAGACGGGGAGACTACGAGCAATGCCCTGTGTGCCAGATCTACGGCGTGCCGGGGCAACTGGAGGCCTCCTTCCCCACCCGCCTGGTGGTGCGCGATGCTTTTCTCTCGGAGGCGAGTGAGCAAGAATTGCGGCTCCAGGCCAGGACCGACCTGCCTTACACCGAGGTCAAGTGGGAAGCAGCCATTGACCGCGTGACCTCGGCGGCGGTGCCCCGCCAGATGGAGCGGGTGCCGGCCGGCGCGGTCTTTGACGGCTTCGAGGCGGTCTTTTCCGTCTACGACCAGGGCGACCTGGAGCGCTTTGTGAACGTCTTTGAGGCCATGCAACTGCTGGAGGACGACTACCTGGGCGGCCAAGGCTCCCGCGGCAGCGGCAAAGTATGCTTTGAAGGAATCCGTCTGTCTTGCCGCAATCGCAACAGGTACGCCAGCGAGGTGGAATGGGACAAGACCCCAAAGGACAGCAACATCGGTGTGAGGGACGTTCTGGCCCAAAAGCAAGAGCTCTTGAAGTGGCTGCAAGACAACATCCGGTTCGAGGTCTACCAGCCTGCTGAAAGCTGAAAGGAGGCGCCTGATGGACGCCACAGCATATTATCTGGAAGCGCGGGCGCCGTTCCACTTTGGGCTGCGCGGCGTTGGGATCGAGGCCACAGCCGCCTATGGCCCGTCGGACACTCTCTTCTCGGCCCTGTGCCATGCCATCCGCCAGCAGTTTGGCCTGGCTGCCCTCCAGGAGTTCCTGACCGGCTACCTTTCGCCCAATCCACCACTGTTGCTCTCCTCGGCCTTTCCCTACGTTCTGACCCGGCGTGAGGAGGAGGTGGAGGACTGGAAACCATCAGACCCCTTCGACCCCGGCCAGGCGGTCCGCTTCTTCCCCCGGCCCATGGAGCCGCCACCCGGAGTGCCTGATGTGCCGGAGGAGCGCAAGAGGGTCAAGAAGATGGCCTGGGTGTCGGAGGGAATTTTCCGGGTCTGGGTTGGTGGGGAGAGCCTGGAACGACACTACGACCCAGAACACCTGGTGCAGAGCGGGCGGGTCTGGCTGACGGCTTCAGAATGGGAACGGGTGGCCGGCTGGCGGGATGAGGAGACCGACGCCATCCGCCTGTGGGCAGTGGGGGACGTGCCGCGGGTGACGGTGGACCGGCAGGCCAGCACCTCGGCAGTGTACCAGGCCGGGCGGGTGTGGTTCCCGCCGGGGGGCGGTCTGTGGTTGCTGATGCGCTGGCGGGAGGACTGGCAGCAGCGCGGCCAACTGGCCCTGCAGGTACTGGGCGACGCCGGGGTCGGCGGAGAGCGCAGCGCCGGGCACGGCCTCTTCCGCCTGCACGGCCCACACCCCCTGTCCGGCCTGCCTGACCCGACGCCGGGCGAACGGTTCGTGACCCTCTCCCTCTACTACCCGACCGAGACGGAACTGGCGCACGTCCTTAAGGGTGAGGGGATCAACTACCGGTTCCAGATGCGGCGGGGATGGATGGCTTCGCCCGACGACAGCCGTGATGCCGGGGGCAACCTGGTCAAAGGACAGGCACTCCGCCGCAAGGCAGTGCGCATGTTCGCCGAGGGCAGCATCTTGCGCTGGCCCGACGGAAGCACGGTGCCGGGCGCGCTGGCCGACGTCACCCCCGATGCCTTCAAGACACACCAGGTCTGGCGCTATGGTCTGGCCTGGGCAGTCGGCTACCAGACAGAGGGAGGTGTCCCATGAGCAGGCTACACACACGGATCGAGGTCACGGTGGAACTGCTCGCCCCCCTGCACATCGGCACGGGGGCAGAACTCCTGCTGGACTATGACATCGTGCCGCACGAGGGGCGTACCTACCGCGTGGACGAGGAAACGTTGCTGGACCATGCGCTGGTGGCCGCAGAAGCGGCCGGTGCAGAAGCAGTGAATCGGCTGCTGGCTGGCCGGCCGGTAGCCGAGCTGTTGACCGAAGCCGACTTTGCCGACCCGACCAGCCCCCTGTTCCGCTATGTCATGCCCGGCACGCCCTCCGTCAAGACGGCCGGCGCCAAAGTGTGGGAGCAGATCAAGGATGTCCACGACCGCCTCTATCTGCCCGGCTCGTCGCTGAAGGGAGCCCTGCGCACCGTGCTGGCCTGGGGCCTCTACACCAGCCAGAAGCGCAGGCCCGACCTGGCCCGGCTGGGGCGCAGCCGTTCCTGGGCAGCGCAAGAGTTGGAACGGGGCCTTTTTGGACGAGACCCCAACCATGACTGGCTGCGGGCCCTGCACGTGGAGGACAGCCAGCCGCTGGAACCTGACGGTCACCTCACCCTGCGCACAGTCCAGGTCTATCCGGCCGACCTGCCCATTGACGTGGAAGCGGTGAAGCAGGGAACGGTGTTTCAGGCAACCATCACCGTGGACGAGTATGGCTTCCAGGAGCAGGTGGCTCAGAGGCTGGGGTGGCAGGGGAAGCGGCAGCGGATCGAACAACTGCCCAGGTTGGCCAGGAACCATGCCCGCCAGCGGCTGCTGGCCGAGGCGGAGTATTTCAAGGCCCAGGGCGGCCCGACCGGCGCAATGCGTTTCTACGACAGCCTGATCAACACCTGGTCTGGGCTGGCCGGGAATGAACTGATCGTCCAGGTCGGCTGGGGGGCTGGTTGGGAGAGCAAGACCCTGGGCAGTGGGTTGCTGCGCACCGACGACCAGGCTTTTGAGCGGCTGCTGAGCCAGTACCGCATGACCAAAGGCCGCCGGCGGCCGGGCGACCCCTTCCCCAGGAGCCGGCACCTGGTGCTGGACCGTCGTGGCCAGCCGGCCGAGCCGCTGGGCTGGATCAAGGTGACGCTGACGCCAAAGGGGGAATGAAGCAACTCCTCCCATACGCTCTAAAGCCTGGGGTGCTGTTCTCCACGGGCGCGGCAGGAACAGAGAGGGGAGAGTGATGGATGGCTAAAGGACTGATGTGGCAGGTGATGCTCATCGCCCCGGTGGGCACCCGCGATGTGACGCTGGCCGACCTGTCGCTGCTGCCCGATGAGGCGCTGCGACAGCAGTGGAACCACGCTGACGCACGGGAGCGCACCGGCGCCCGGCAAAAGGGCCAGGTGCTCCTGGCCGACCTGGAGCGGTATGCCCCGGCCCTGCATCTGGAGATCCTGGGCAAGGCGGTGCGCCACGTCTTTGCCCTGCACGGCAAAATAGACCGCCTGTTGTTAATCGCGTCCGACCAGCCGGAGGGAACGGCTGACCGCCACCGGCAGAACGACACCATTGAACTGGCGCGTCTGATCAAGGAGCTGCTGCGCCAGGATGCAACCCTGCGCTCCGTGGGCGAGCGCACCCGGATCATGCCGGTCACCCAAAACCCGGCCAGCTACGAGGGGATGCGCTCCTTCTATCGGCAGGGGCTGCCGACCTGGACCCGTGACCTGGCGCCGGAGGGGGTGTGCTACCTGGCCGTGACCGGCGGCACCCCCCAGATGAGCACCATGCTCTTGCTGGAAGGGGTGCGCCTGCTGCGGACGCGCGCGGTGCCGCTCTATGTCCTGGAGGATTATGACATCCCCCAGACCCTGGATGTGGGACGCGACATGCTGGCCGATTCGCTGCGGCAGACCCTGGAGCGGGACCTGAGCATCTATGCCTATCATGCCGCCTGGCAGTTGGTGGTGGCGGAGGAAAGGGTGCTCCGGTCCAGCCTGCCTCACTACGATGCCCTGCGAGCTGTGCTGGATGCTGCCCGTCATCGGCTGAACTTTGACTTTGGCGCAGCGCAGCGGGCGTTGCGCGGCGCCGACCGGGGCCTGCCGGAGCCCCTTGCCCGCCGGGTATTGGCCCTGGCGACCGGGCTGAGTGAGCGAGGCCGCACCCCGCAATGGCTCATCGCCGAGGTGTATTCCAGCGCCGCCATCCGCCGGCGCTGTGAGGCGTATGCCAGCTTTGTGGGGCGCGTCTTTCGCTTTCAGGAAGCCATGCTGCGCTACCTGTGTCAGCAGTGGGGGGCACAGTTCGGCGGGAAAAACGAGGCCTTCCTCGATCCGCAGTGGCTGGCGGGCCAGCCGGCGCTGGCCCAGACCCTGGCCCAGGCAGGGGTGGATGCCGGGCATGAAGTGAGCCGTCGTGCCCTGCGCGTGGTGGCCGGCCACCTGGCGACCGGCCGGCCGGAGGGGATGGACTGGCTGCAGCGGCTGGACCGATTCGAGCAGGTAGCCGGCCTGCGCAATCAACTGGTCATCACCCACGGCTTTGCCGGGGTTTCGGCCGAACGGCTGGCCGAACTCTATCCTGGGGGCGCGGAGCAGATAGAGGCCGATATGGCCGGCCTGCTGGCCGATGTGTTGGGCCTGAACGGTGCACCCAACCCCTACGATGATCTCAATGCCCTGTGCTGCGAGTTGCTGGAAGGAGATAGACCATGACCTGGCGGCAACGGCTATACCGGCAACGCTATCTGCTTTCTTTGATCGTCACCGGATTGCTGGCGCAGGTGCTCATCAACCTGTTGAGCAGTTGGCTGGAGCAGACATTGGGCAGCACACCGGGCAAGGTCTTTGCCCTCATCGTCGTCCTGGGGGCGGCGGCTCTGGCCCTGTGGGCTGCCTTCCGGCTGCTGGACCGACAACCACCGCTGGAGATCGTGCCCCACGAGGAAAAGGCCCCCCGCTTTCCGGGCCTGATCGCCCTGGTAGGGCCTGGCCGGGGCGACCGCGATCCGCTGGAGCAGGCAGCCAACGTGGCCCTGACCCATCACCTGGCAGGCGACGGACCGGGCGAGCCGCTGAAGGTGGCCTGGCTGGTCACCAGCCGGGGGGAGGGGGGCGGCGTGGCGGTGGCCAACCGGTTCCGCGACCATTACGCCGACCGGTGCCAGATGCATATCTGCACCGTGGCCGATCCCTTTGACCTGCAAGAGACCTATGCCCTGGTGTGCCACCTCTATCTGGAGGAGGTGCCGGCCGCCGGTCTGCAACCGACGCAGGTGGTGGCCGATCCGACCGGCGGCACGGCGATGATGACCGCCGGGATGGCCCTGGCCTGTCGCGACCGCTGGCCGATGGAGTATGTGACCGGCAAACCGGGCACCGTGTCGGCGCCGGTGCTGGTGCGCTGGCAACCGCTCAACGCGGAGGATCAGGTTTGAAAGGATGCCGACCATGCTCCTCTCCTGGGTTCTGAGCCTGCAACCGGAACAACCCGGCCCTCTCCCTGCCGGCCTGGGGCGGGCGGCCCATGCCTGGTTTCTGGACCGGGTGCGGGCTGTTGACCCGGCCCTGGCCGAAGAATTGCACGGCGGCCAGGGGCTGCGGCCCTTCACCGTCTCGGACCCGACCACCTTCCAGCCTCCCCGCTCGCCGGGGGAGGGCTACCGGCTGCGGGTGACGACCTTTTCCCCCCGGCTATCCAGCATGGTGAAAGAGCGGGTGTGGCCTGCTCTGCCTGAGACCCTCCTCCTGGCCGGCACCCCCTTCCGGGTGACGGCCAGCACGACCGACCCGGCCGAACACCCGTGGGCCGCGGAGGCGACCTTTGAGGGGTTGGTGCGGCAGTTCACCCTGGCAGAGCGGGTGCCCCGCCTGGTGGGGCTGCGTTTTGCCAGCCCGACCGCCTTTCGGGTGACGGGCAAACAGAGCGCCGTGCCACTGCCCTTACCGGCGCTGGTCTTTGGCGGGCTGCTGGACAGGTGGAACCGCTTCTCGCCCATCCAACTGCATCCCGACCTGCGCCGTTTCGCCGAGGAGTGTCTGGTTGTCAGTAGCTACCGGCTGGAGACGCGGCGGGTGACCTTTGGCGAGCAGGGGGAGAAGGGGGTGCTATCCGGCTGCGTGGGCCAGTGCCGTTATTATGTCGAAGTGCCGGACCGCTACTGGATGGGGCTGATCCACCTGCTGGCCGGCTTTGCTCTGTACGCCGGGGTGGGGTTGCGCACGACGATGGGGCTGGGGCAGGTGAGGAGAATAGATAATAGATAATAGAGAATAGAGAATAGAGAATAGAGAATAGAGAATAGAGAGGTCTCCATTCTTGTACGTTACCAACTGAATAGAGAGGAATCATAAGAAACTCGGTGGCCTCTGTGCTTCGGCGGTGAAGGGGGCAGGGGGGATCGCATCAGGTGGGCCTCACCCCATCCCCCAACCCCCTTCGGGGGCCAGGGGCGGGGGGATAAATCCTCCCGCAGGTTCAAAACCTGCGGGAGGGTGGTAGGAAGGGGGCCAGGGGCGGGGGGATAAATCCTCCCGCAGGTTCAAAACCTGCGGGAGGGTGGCGATATGAGCTGTCACAAAAAGTTACACATGGCGTTCCAGCTCTGCCGGGAGGTGTGCCATGAAGCGCAGGCTAATCGAGCGGGTGTTGGACCTGGACAACCTGGAGGAGGCGTGGTTGAACGTGGCCGAGAACCAGGGGGCGCCCGGCGTGGACGGGGTGAGCATCCGGCGCTTTGCCCGGAATTGGGAGGAGAACCTGCGGCGCATCCGGAACCAGGTGTGGACGAATTGCTACAAACCGGCCGGACTGCGGCGGATAGCCGTGCCCAAAGGCCATGGCGAGGGGCAGCGCCTGATCTCGATCCCTATCGTGGCCGACCGGGTCTTGCAGCGGGCGACGCTGAACGTAGTGGATGATCTCTTTGACCGCGAGTTTCTGGAGTGCAGCTATGGTTATCGCCAGGGGCGTGGCGTGCGCCAGGCGGTGGCCGCCCTGCTGCGCTACCGCGACCAGGGGCTGACCTGGGTGTTGGACGCTGACATAGACGAGTGTTTCGATAGCCTGGATCACCGGTTACTGGAAGGCTTCCTGGGTGAAAAGATTGCCGATCCGGTGGTCATGGGCCTGATGCGCGCCTGGCTGCAGGCAGGGCGCCGTTTCAAAAACCCCGACCGGGGGATCGCTCTGGGCATGCCGGTGTCGCCGCTGTGGTGCAACGTCTACCTGCATCGGCTGGACTGGGAATTGGTGCGCAACCGATGGGCGGTGGTGCGCTACGCCGACGATTTCGTGACCTGCTGCGGTAGCCGGAAACAGACGGAGCAGGCGCAGGAGGTGGTAAGCAGGGTGCTGGCCGACCTGCGCCTGCGGCTGGAGCCGGCCAAGACACACATCACCAGCTTTGACGAGGGGTTCGACTTCCTGGGCGTGCGCTTTTCCCGGGACAGCTACACTTTTACCTGGGGGGGAAAGGAGGTAGAGGTGGTGGGCCCGGTGCCCCCGTGGATCTGGGGGTACATGCCAGAGGGGTACGAGTGAGGGAGACGATGGCCACGATGTACGTGACGGAGCAAGGGGCGCGGCTGGAGAAGGAGTACCGGCGCTTCCTGGTGGTCAAAGAGGACAAAGTGTTGATGGCTGTGCCGGCATCGCGCCTGAGCCATGTCGTGTTGGTGGGCCAGGTGGGGGTGACGACGCCGGCGCTGCACGCTCTGCTGGACGAAGGGATAGGGCTGAGCCTGGTGAGCCGGACGGGCAAACTGCGTGGCCGGCTGTCACCGCCGACGGGCAAGGATCTCGTGGTGCGACACAAACAGTATGAGCGGGCTGCCGACGCGGCGTTCTGCCTGGCGGTGAGCCGGGAGATCGTGGCCGGCAAGCTGCGCAACTGCCGGGCGCTGGCCCGCCGCTGGGTGCGGACCCGGCCCGACATCCCGCCGGAGCTGATCGCCCGGATCGATGCCGTGTTGGACCGGGTGGCCACGGCGCCTGACCTGGCGACACTGCGCGGATTCGAGGGCGAAGGGACAAAGAGCTACTTTGCCGTATGGCGGCAAGGGTTAAAGCCGGGTCTGGGGTTCGAGAAGCGCACCCGCCGCCCGCCCCAGGACCCGGCTAATGCGCTGCTGAGCCTGGGCTATACTCTGCTAACCGACAATCTGATGACGGCCTGCGAGGTGGTGGGCCTGGACCCCTACGACGGCTTTTTCCATGCCGACAAGTACGGCCGCCCGGCGCTGGCGCTGGACCTGATGGAAGAGTTCCGACCGGTGATCGTGGACTCGACGGTGCGGAATATCATCAACCGCAGGATGCTGACGGCGGACGACTTTGAGTCGGGGCCGGAGGGCGGCATCTATCTGAAGCGGGAGGCGCTGCGCACCTTCTTCCGGCAGTACAGCGCCCGGTTGAATACCCAGGTGCTGCATCCCGGCGTGGGCCGCAAGCTGACCTATCAACAATGGTTTGAGGTGCAGGCGCGAACGCTGGGTGAGGTCATCGAGGGGACATTGCCGGCCTACCGGCCGATGGGGGTGCGGTAGGGGCGAGGGGCGAAGAAGATGGAGCGACAGTTTGTGGTGGTGGCCTATGACATCCCAGACGACCGGCGCCGGGAAAAGCTGCACAATGCCTTGCTGAACTATGGCACGCCGGTGCAGTACAGCCTGTTCGAATGCCTGGTCGAGGACAAGGAACTGGTGCGGCTGAAAAAGCAGGTGCGGCGGATCATCAAGCCGCGCCTGGACCACGTGCGTTACTACTATCTGTGTGGGGCATGCGTCAGGCGGGTGGAGAGCACGCTGGGGCCGGAGGTGGCGCACGAGGTGGAAGTGATTGTGGTGTGAGCAGGGGCCAGGTAGCGGGGAGCAGGTATCAGGGGTGGGGAGGATTTGACGAGGGAGGGGATGTGTGGTAAAGTGAGGGCCTCCGGGATGGGTTCAGCACTTTACCAATTCCCTGGTTGACAGGTCATTATCGAGCGAGCCGGGAAGGGCCTTCCCCCCCCGTCTCGCTCGCAAAAAGGGGCCGGTTGTGAGCCGGGAAAGGGGGGGAGAAGGCGACTGCAGGGCCCGGCCGGGGCCTGGAGAGGGGGTTGAAGGGGCATTCCACCCCCTTTTCCCCCCCCTGAGAGTCGAAGAGAGGCGCTTCTGTCAGGCAGGGACAGGTTGGCGACAGGGAGCAGTCAGGCATCCGACTTGACAAACCGCAGTTATCGAGCGAGGGGCGGGTTGGGAGGCAGTTGGGCTGGCTCGATAATGGGCACTGTCAAGTCGGGCCTGGCCAGAAAGGAATGGAAATGAGTAGAAGTAGAGGGTTTGTCAGGTTCATGTCATCTTCCGGTCAGCCTGACAGGGGGAAAACAGCAGTGGAAATCAGCCTCAAGCCGTTCGCGGCACTGAAAACCGGCGTCCTCGAGCGCCTTGATGCGCGCTTCGATAGGCGTGGAAATCAGCCTCAAGCCGTTCGCGGCACTGAAAACGGCATGTGGTAGGTGTTCGTCCCGATCGTGATTGTGTAGTGGAAATCAGCCTCAAGCCGTTCGCGGCACTGAAACTTCAGCTTCGGGATGGCCACGTCGTCCGAGATGGCGATGGGTGGAAATCAGCCTCAAGCCGTTCGCGGCACTGAAACGTGCTCGACACCCTTTTTGTACAGGTTCGCCAGATTGGTGGAAATCAGCCTCAAGCCGTTCGCGGCACTGAAACTTGGTCCACAGCGGCCCGCCGATGGCCCACCCTGGGTACACCCCGTGTGGAAATCAGCCTCAAGCCGTTCGCGGCACTGAAACCCAGGACGAACTCGATCCATTGATCGAACTTCCATTCGCCAGGGCGAGAACCATCCGGAGTGGAAATCAGCCTCAAGCCGTTCGCGGCACTGAAACTTGAGAATGGCTCCAACTCTTTCCTCATCAACCTCTCCAGGTGGAAATCAGCCTCAAGCCGTTCGCGGCACTGAAACTCGTACGTGACGTAGGCATATTCCCCTTCCCAGCTCTTGAGTGGAAATCAGCCTCAAGCCGTTCGCGGCACTGAAACGGACCCGGACCCAGAGGCAGGCGCTATCGCGCGCCGAAGCCATATTGGCGTGGAAATCAGCCTCAAGCCGTTCGCGGCACTGAAACCAGTGAACGGCCGCCGGTTCGTCGACAAAAAAGGCGCTCGGTGGAAATCAGCCTCAAGCCGTTCGCGGCACTGAAACATCAGACCAAACAGGGCGGCGAGTGGGGCGAACAGGGTTTTTGTGGAAATCAGCCTCAAGCCGTTCGCGGCACTGAAACTCGGCGGCTGGAACGGACGGACGGATGGTGACGCCCTCGATGAGGCCGCTGGTGGAAATCAGCCTCAAGCCGTTCGCGGCACTGAAACACATTCAGTAGACAGTGTTGTGCGATCCAACCGGGTTGGTGGAAATCAGCCTCAAGCCGTTCGCGGCACTGAAACGCTGCTCGCTCTGGTCAAAGTAGAAGGAAAACCCTTCCACCGGGTGGAAATCAGCCTCAAGCCGTTCGCGGCACTGAAACCCATTGTAGTTGACTGGGTATTCGACGATGAATTCCCAAGTGGAAATCAGCCTCAAGCCGTTCGCGGCACTGAAACTATTCCGATCGGGACAATTCGCACCCGATGAATATGGGTATGTGGAAATCAGCCTCAAGCCGTTCGCGGCACTGAAACCGGCCGCGTTGTCGACGACCGGCTCTTTGGCCTCCAGGTGGAAATCAGCCTCAAGCCGTTCGCGGCACTGAAACCTGACTTGCTGCAGCCGACTAGGGCCAGCAGTCCGACTGCCAGCAGGGCCAGTGGAAATCAGCCTCAAGCCGTTCGCGGCACTGAAACCCGGCGACCTCGCCCTCCTTCTCGAACTCGGCGGCCGGATCCAGGTGGAAATCAGCCTCAAGCCGTTCGCGGCACTGAAACGCGGGCCATGGCCTCCACCTCGTCGGCCTGGGCCGACGGGGGTGGAAATCAGCCTCAAGCCGTTCGCGGCACTGAAACTTGGGTCATACCCTGGTCCCTAAAGACCTTGATATTGACCGCCTTTCGTGGAAATCAGCCTCAAGCCGTTCGCGGCACTGAAACCAGTTTCCCTGTGCGCAGGTCCACCACTCGAGGGTGCCATTGGTGGAAATCAGCCTCAAGCCGTTCGCGGCACTGAAACTTGTTCTTTGGAAGATTGAGCCAGGAGGAGTTGGGGAACATGTGGAAATCAGCCTCAAGCCGTTCGCGGCACTGAAACAACCGCGTCATCGTGGTCTCGTACTGAAGGATGAGACCAAGTGGAAATCAGCCTCAAGCCGTTCGCGGCACTGAAACCGGCGGCACCCAGGGCCAACAGGCCCACGATTACCAGTGGAAATCAGCCTCAAGCCGTTCGCGGCACTGAAACCCACTGCCAACAGTGCCAACAGTGTGCGTTTCATCTTTGTGGAAATCAGCCTCAAGCCGTTCGCGGCACTGCCCCCCCCTTGAGGGTCGGGGACTACAGCGACCCCGAGTAGCTCGGCAAAGTCAAACTCAGATGGCGACAAGCCCGACACGGATGGCCACGGATTACACGGAAGGCAGGGTTGTGCTCCGTGCATCCGTGTCCGAAGCCGGGTTAGGCTGGCATTCTGGCGGAGAGCCCGACCCGGATTGGCCCGGATGCACGGAAGGCAGGGGCAGGGTTTGCCCCTGTCCCCTGGGCAGCCGCGAGGGCTGCCCTTACTCTTTTCAACCCTGGGGATGGGCCAGACATGGCGCCCCCCCCTATTTGCCGTTTCCTGCAAGGTGTGGTAAAATCCTGCCCCGCTGATGGCAGCGACCCATGACGGCGGCTCATCAAGCAGTACCGATGGGCCGTTTTTTGTTGCATGGTGTAGGGTGCGTGCCTTTCATGCACCAGGAGAAAGAGTATACAATGAGCAAAACAAAAACCTTGAGGGCCATCCGCAATATCGGCATCATCGCCCACATTGACGCGGGCAAGACGACCGTGACCGAGCGGATCCTCTACTATACCGGCCTCACCCACCGCCTGGGCAGCGTGGATGAGGGGACAACCGTCACCGATTTTATGCCGCAGGAGCGGGAACGGGGCATCACCATCCAGGCGGCAGCCATCACCGCAACCTGGCGGGGACACCAGATCAACCTGATTGATACGCCGGGGCACATTGATTTCACCGCCGAGGTGCAGCGCAGCCTGCGCGTCCTCGATGGCGGGGTGGTCGTGTTCGACGGCGTGGCCGGTGTTGAGCCCCAATCGGAGACGGTGTGGCGGCAGGCCGACCGCTACGGGGTGCCGCGCCTCTGCTTCGTCAACAAGATGGACCGCGTCGGCGCCGATTTCGACCGGGCGGTGACCAGCATCCGCAGGCGGCTGGGGGCCAACCCGGTGCCGGTGCAGATGCCCATCGGTCGGGAGAGTGACTTTTGCGGCGTGGTGGACCTGATCGAAGGGAAAACGGTCCTCTATGGCGACGCCGAAGCCGTTGCCCCGGAGGTGGGCGATATACTGGTCGAGTTGCAGGCGGAGGTTGCCCGCCGCCGCCAGGAGATGATCGAGGCGTTGGCCATCCTGGACGACCATCTGGCCGAGCGGTATCTGGCTGGTGACCGCTTCTCGCCGGCAGAGCTGCGCGCTGCCCTGCGCCGGGCGACGCTGGATGGGCAGGCGGTGCCGGTGCTGTGTGGCTCGGCGCTGCGCAACAAAGGGGTACAGGGGCTGCTGGACGCCGTGGTGGACTATTTGCCCTCGCCCCTGGACCGGCCACCGGTAGCCGGCCGGGACCCGGAGACGGGCGAGGAGGTCCCTTGCCCGGCCGACCCTGAAGCGCCGGCGGTGGCCCTGGTCTTCAAGATCGGCACCGACCCATACATGGGCCGGCTGGCTTACCTCCGCGTCTACTCCGGCACAGTTCGACGGGGCGAGGCGCTCCTCAATGCCGCCAGCGGCCAACGCGAGCGGATCGGCCGGCTGGTACGGATGCACGCCAACCGCCGCGAAGAGGTGGACAGGATCCGCGCCGGGGACATCGGCGCCGTGTTGGGCCTGAAAGGGGCTACCACCGGCGAAACCCTTTCTACCGAGGCGCGGCCTGTGGTGTTGGAACAGATCACCTTCCCCGCGCCGGTGATCGAGCTGGCCGTGGAACCGCGCACCAGGGCCGACCAGGACCGGCTGTCGGTCGCCCTGCAACGGCTGATGGACGAGGACCCTACCTTCCAGGTGCGGCAAGACGAGCGCCTGGGGCAGACCGTGCTGGCCGGCATGGGGGAACTCCACCTGGAGGTGGTGCTGGACCGGCTGCGCCGCGAATTCGGCGTGGGCACCCAGGTGGGCCGGCCCCGGGTGGCCTATTACGAGACCATCACCCGGCCGGCGCGGGCCGAGGGCCGGCTGGTCAAGCAGACCGGCGGCCACGGTCAGTTCGCCGTGGTGGAGCTGGAGGTCGAGCCGCTGCCGCGGGGGGCCGGCTTTCTGTTCGAGAACAGGGTCGTGGGCGGGGCCGTGCCCCGCCAGTTCATCCCCGCCGTCGAAGCCGGCATCCGCGAGGGGCTGGCCCGGGGCGTGCTGGGCGGGTATCCCCTGCTGGACCTCAAGGTCACCCTGCTGGACGGCAAGGCCCACGAGGTCGATTCGTCGGAGCGGGCTTTTGCTACGGCCGCCTCACTGGCGCTGCGCCAGGCGGTGGCAAAAGCCGGCCCCCTCGTGCTGGAGCCGATCATGCGCGTCGAAGTGGTGACGCCGGAGGGCTATACCGGCGATGTCCTGGGCGACCTGAGCGCCCGGGCGGCGAACATCACCGGCATCGCCGGCTGTAACGGGAACGGACAGACGATCCAGGCCCACGTGCCGCTGGCCGAACTGTTCGGCTATGCCACGGCGCTGCGCTCGCGGACCCAGGGCCGGGGGACCTTTGTCATGGAGTTCGACCACTACGCCCCCATCCCGTTGGAGAGGGTGCAGGAGCGCGAGAAGGGGAAGTAAAACGGGCCTCCGGGGTGAGAAAAAACCCCCGGAGGCCCTCTCTGGAGCCGGTCTGAAAAGGTGACGGCAAAGGAATCGCGAAAAACCCCTGGCGTCCTTCCTGTCCCTGGCGGTTTTCAGACAGGCTCTATTCCCGGCAGAGCCGCCTACGGCCCGGGCGTCCCCGGCTTGCATTCCCCCCGGAAAAAGGCCCATTCCTCACACTCGGTGCCATCGGGGAAGATGCAATAGCCGGTCTGACTGCCGTCGGCCGCGGTGCGGATCTCGATCTTGTAGCCCTGGTTTTCGCAAAAGCTGGATGCCGGGTTGGGCAGACCCGGCGACAATGGAGAAATAAAGTAGGCCACCTCCACCTGGTAGCTGATCTCCAGCTCACCGGGGCTGACCGCACCGCCACCGGCGGCGGCATGCTCCATCGCTACAGGCAATACGCGGACGATTCCCCCGCCGCCGATGACTTCACTGACCGACATGACCGGCCCCAACTCGACCCCGGTCAACGCCGCCAGGGCCTGGGCGCGGGCCTGGGCATCGGCGATGGCTTGGGCCCGGGCGTCGGCCTGCGCCGGCTTGGGATCCTCCAGGCTGAAACTCACCCCCCAGATGTTGTTGGCCCCGGCCTGGATAACGGCATCCAGAACACCGCCCACCGTCTCCAGGTCACGGATGGTGACGTTGACCATGTTCGACACATGGTACTGCACCTTCTCCCCCTCTTTCCCAGAGGGGTCGGCTGTCGTCTCCGGCTGGCGCTCCAGGTAGAGGCTGTAGTTCATCGTCTGGATCTCTTTGTCGGCGATGCCCGCCTTTTTCAGCGCATCCAGGATGGCCTGCATCTCGGTTTCATTCTCCTGGACCGCTTCGGCAGCGGTTTCGGCCACCGTCTCCACGCCGATGCTGATCTGGGCAATATCCGGCTGGACGCGGACCGACCCCTGGCCGACAACGGTGATGGTCTGGGCGGGATTATAGGCCTTGGGTTCGGTGGTCTGCGCCGCCACCGGCCGGGAATCATAGCCCCACAGCCAGACCCCGATCAGCACCGGCACCAGCAGGGCGATGACCCCGGCAACCAATGCAATTCGCTTCAACATCTTTTCCTCCATTTATGTTGGATTTCGGGCGTGCGTCCGCCCACTCCATAGACGCCTCTGCCGGGCAAAAGGTTCCAGGGGCACGGGGATTCAATCCGGCTCGCCCGCTTTTGCCTCCAATCCAACCGGGACCTGCTCCTCCTCCTCGTCGAACTCAAACGCCGGGCGAAGGTCCAGTTCGCGCAACCCTGCCTCGCGGCGGATGGCGCTCTCGATCTCCAGGCAGAGGGCCGGGTTGTCGCGCAACGCCTGTTTGGCGTTCTCCCGGCCCTGGGCCAGCCGCTCCCCCTGGTAGGTGTAGAAGGCCCCCCGCTTCTCGATCAACCCCA
>DAOTXL010000099.1:0-32303 GCA_034435455.1 Anaerolineae bacterium | reverse complement strand
TGGGGTTGATCGAGAAGCGGGGGGCCTTCTACACCTACCAGGGGGAGCGGCTGGCCCAGGGCCGGGAGAACGCCAAACAGGCGTTGCGCGACAACCCGGCCCTCTGCCTGGAGATCGAGAGCGCCATCCGCCGTACTTCGGGATTGAGTGGGGTCAAGATCGCCGCTGTGGCCCAAGAGACCTCCGAAGTCTGAGCCTGTACCTTTTCAGACCGACATGGGAGTAAACAGAAGGGATACAACTGTATAGGGTTGTGGGGTTTGAGGTCTTGACGAGGCACCCCAGTTGCTTGTGATGTCGAAAGACCGGGACCGCATTGGTGATCTGCTTGTCTGAGGTCCAACAGCAGGGGAACCTGGATGAGCGTTGAACAACCCTCATCTCTGGGGGTGGGATGGGGTTTGGCGATAGAGCGGAGAAACGATACCGCGCACAGGGCGCCGGAGCGAACCTGCGGCAGGAGCTATAAAGAGAAACGATTGCTGAGCTTGTTTCCGACAAACCGCTCGCCTGGGAAGACGGGACCGGGGCTTTTCCCTGGGGAGCGATGGAGAAGATAAGCTCGGGACCGATCAGGCGTTTGATCTCGCTCTCCGCCTGACAGACGGTCAGCGTACCGGTATCGGCCATCGCCGGTCTATTTGGCATACCTGGCCTGCCGGGGGGTTCCCCCGGAGCAGGCGGTTGCGGCTGTGGTGACCTCGTTCACCACAGCCGTTTTGCGTTTCGAGGGCTGGGGCGGTTGAGGAGCAGGATGGCCGGCACGATTACGGCGCTAAAAGCACAAAAGAAGAACCGGGATCGGGTGAGCGTCTACCTCGATGGCCGCTTTGCCTTTGGCCTGCCGGCCATCGTAGCCGTCCGCCTGAAACCCGGCCTGTTCCTGTCCGATGCCGAAATCCAGGCTTTACAGGAACAGGGATGGGCTGAGGATGCCTACAACCAGGCCCTGGACTATCTGGCGTATCGTCCGCGCAGCCGTGCCGAAATGATCGCCTACCTGCATCGGCGGGGGCTGGCTGACGCCCAGATCGAAGAGGTTGTCGGCCGGTTGGAACGGGCCGGCCTGCTGGACGACCAGGCCTTTGCCCAATTCTGGGTCGAAAATCGGGAGCGTTTCCGCCCTCGCGGGGCCCGGGCGCTGCGCTACGAACTGCAAAAAAAAGGGGTGAGCCATCAAATCATCGAGCAGGCGCTCGAACCGGTGGACCTCTGGGCCAGCGCCTACCGGAGCGCCAGCAAAAAGGCGCCGCAACTGGCCCACCTGGAGCGCCCCCTCTTTATCCGCAAGCTGGTAGAGTATCTGGCCCGCCGGGGGTTCGACTACGACATGGCCCAGGAGGTGGCGGAGCACTGCTGGACCGAGTTGACAACAGGAGAGTGATTGTTTGGGATGGCCCGGCCGCCAGCGCGGCCGATGAACATATCGGAATGTGGTGTGGAAAGGATAAGAAAAGATGGAAAAGATGATCGTTGCTTTCATAGCAGCAGCGGTGGGGTTGGTGCTGGGAGGGATAGCCGGCTATCTCTACTCGCGCTACCAGAGCAAGCGCAAAGTCGAGGCTGCCCACCTCCTGGCCGAGCGCATCGTCACCGAGGCCGAGACCACCGCCAAGGAGATGCTGATCCAGGCCAGAGATCAAGCCCATCAACTGCGAGAGGAAGCAGAGCAAGAGGGGAAACGGCGCGAACGGCAATTGCGGGAGGAGGAGGAAAGGCTGCAAAAGCGGCGGATTGCCCTCGATGAGCGGTCTGAACAGTTGGACAAGCGCGAACGCAGCCTGAGCCAGCGCCAAAGCGTGCTGGACAAGAAGCATAATCAGTTGGAAAAGCTGGAGAAAGAACGGCTCGCCGAACTGGAACGGGTGGCCAGCATGAGCCAGGAGGAAGCCAGGGCACTCCTGCTCCAGACGGTGGAACAGGATGCCCGGCAGGATGTGGCCCGCGTCATCCGCGAGGTCGAAGCGGAAGCCAAAGAGGAGGCCGAACGGCGGGCCAGGGAGATCGTGACCCTGGCGATTCAGCGCATCGCCTCGGACCAGGTGGCCGAGGTGGCGGTTTCCACCGTGCCCCTGCCCAATGACGAGATGAAAGGCCGGATCATCGGCCGACAGGGACGCAACATCCGGGCGCTGGAGAATGCGACCGGGGTGGACCTGGTCGTGGACGACACCCCGGAAGCCATCCTCCTGTCCTGCTTCGATCCGGTACGCCGCGAGGTAGCGCGGGTGGCGTTGAACAAACTGATCCTGGATGGCCGGATTCACCCGGCCCGCATCGAAAAGGTGGTGGCCAAGGCAAAGGAGGAGGTGGACCAGGCGATCCGCGAGGCGGGCGAGCAGGCGGCCATCGAGGTCGGCGTCCCCGGCCTGCGCCCGGAGATCCTCAAGCTATTGGGGCGGCTCAAGTTTCGGACCAGCTACGGCCAGAACCAACTGGCCCATGCCATCGAGACGGCGCACATCGCCGGCATTCTGGCGGCGGAGCTGGGAGCCAACGTCCAGGTGGCCAAGGCCGGGGCGCTGCTGCACGATATCGGCAAGGCGGTGGACCACGAGGTGGAAGGCCCTCACGCCCTGATCGGGGCCGATCTGGCCAAACGCTATGGGTTGGCCCCGGCCATCGTCAACTGCATCGCGGCCCACCACGGCGAGAGTGAGAGCGAATCGTTGGAGGCGATCCTCGTCGAAGCCGCCGATGCCATTTCCGGGGCAAGGCCCGGCGCCCGACGGGAGTCGCTGGAGACCTACGTCAAGCGGATCAAGGCCCTGGAGGAGGTAGCCAACACCTTTGAGGGGGTCGCCGAATCGTACGCCATCCAGGCCGGCCGGGAGATCCGGATCCTGGTCAAGCCGGAGCAGATCGATGATCTGGCCGCCATTCAGCTTTCCAAAAATGTGGCCAGAGCCGTGGAGGAGAACCTGCAATATCCGGGACAGATCAAGGTTACCGTCATCCGCGAGACACGGGCGGTTGATTTTGCCAAATAGCCTGGCCGACCGGGGCCATGGCCGAAGCAAGCCCCAGGAAAGCTTGCCTTTCTGAACAGAATCGGGTACAATAGGTTTATCCTGGTGATAGGGGTCAGCCAGGCGAGGCCCTATACGCATCGAAGGAAAAGGGAGCCCCAGGCCCTCGCCAGCGGCCCAGGGGGAGACAAGGAGGCATCAAGATGGCGGATATCATCAGAGTGGCAGCCCAGTCGAGGTCCACGGCTGTGGCCGGAGCCATTGCTGGCGTCGTCCGTGAGCATGGTCGGGCCGAGATCCAGGCCATCGGCGCCGGCGCGGTCAACCAGGCGATCAAGGCGGCAGCCATCGCCCGTGGATTCCTGAAGCTGGATGGGTTGGACGTGGTGTGCATCCCCTCCTTCGCGGACGTGGAGATCGGGGGACAGGAGAGGACGGCTATCCGGCTCTCTATCGAGCCGCGTTAGGCGAGCAGGAGTTGTCCGGGCCCGCCATTTCCCATCGGCGGCGGGTGGCAGTGCCTGCCAGGCTCCCGGCAGCCGGGCTCAGGAGGCCCGTCGTCGCCGCCGATGGGCTTTGGGCCTGGCAGCGGCGCGGGCCCAGTCGCTCAATTCCTGATAAGAGACTTCGATCACCGCTTCGGTCTCCAACTCGACGTGAACCGTCTCTTTGATGACGTTCACGGCGACCACTTTGCCGCGGCCGTGGGGGGTCTCAATGACCTCGTTCCGCTTGGGCAGTTTGCCCCGCACCTCGCTATAGTAGTCACTCTCATAGGCCAAACAGCAGAGCAGCCGCCCACACACCCCCGAGATCTCCATCGGGCTGAGGGGCAGGTCCTGCAACTTGGCCATCTTGATAGATACCGGCTCAAAATCAGAGAGCCAGGTGGCGCAGCATAAGGTCAGCCCACAGCGGCCGATCCCCCCCATCAGCCTGGCCTCGTCGCGCACCCCGATCTGCCGCAGTTCGATGCGGGCGTTGAAGGAGCGGGCCAGGTCCTGGACCAACTGACGGAAATCCACCCGCTTTTCTGCCGCAAAGAAAAAGACCAGGCGGCTGCCATCATAGTTGTACTCGGCCCGAATGACCTTCATCGGCAGGCCATGTTCCTGCACCCTGGCGCGACAGCGCTCCAGCGCCTCCTGTTCTTTGCCACGGTGATAGGCCATCTGGGTCAGGTCCATGGCCGTTGCCCGCCTCACAATCCCTTTCAAATGGCCCACGATCTCTTGATCGCTCACCTCATGAGGGGGAATGACAACTTTGCCGACCTCTTCCCCCCGGGCCGTCTCCACGACGACATATTCTCCGGCGGCCAGATCTTCAAAACCGGTCGGATCGAAATAATAGATCTTGGCCACAGGGCTAAACCGGACACCCGTTACAAATGGCATCTCTCTTGGTCACTCCTCAAAGGGCTAAGATGGCCGAGGCCAGTGGGGCAGCTTTAACACCAGCCCTTCCAGAGCCAGCCGGCTATTGACCTTGTCCTCCAGTTGAGCAGCGGCCACCTGCAACGCCGCAAGGGCGGTCCACACCTGAGACAGCGTCCCCTGCCCGGCCAGGGAGTAGAGTTCCTCCCCCCGATCGAGGTTGACCAGCCCCTGTCTGCTGCCACTGCGCAACAAGAGCAGGTCGCGCCACCAGGCGGTCCACGCCTCCAGCATGTCGCGGGCTGCCGTTGGATCGCGGCTGGCCTCCCAGGCAAAATCAAGCCGCGCCACCCGATCCGCTGTCAGGAGCTGGATCAGTTGCTCCAGATGCCGTTGGCGTTGCCGCAGCAGCGCCTCGTCCTGGCCGGCGCGCAGGGCCCACCCCACCCGGCCCCCCGACAGGCGGGCCAGCAGTTGCGCCCTGTCGGAGGGGACCCCCCGCTCGGCCAGCGCCGCTTCGATCTGCCGGACGGCGACCGGCCGCAGCTTCAGGCTCTGGCAACGCGACACGATGGTCGGGGGCAACGACTCTGAATGGACAGCGGTCAGTTCGAGCACCACATGGCCAGGGGGTTCTTCCAAAATCTTGAGCAGACTGTTGGCCGCTTCGAGGCTGGCCCGGTCCATCTCCCGCAGGATAAAGACCCGGTAGCATCCCTCATAAGGGGCCAGGGCCGCTTCCCGCTGCAGGGCTCGTACCTGGTCGATCTTGAGGCTCTTCCCTGCCCCCTCCCCTTCCACCAGCCGGACATCCGGATGGAGGCCCTGACCGATCTTCTGACAGGATGGACACCGGCCACAGGGCGGCTCCGGCCCGGTACAGTTCAGGGCCTGGGCCAGGTCCAGGGCAAGCCTTGTCTTGCCGACCTGCGGCGGACCGGAAAAAAGATAAGCGTGCGCCACGTGGCCGCCAGCCAGGCTCCGGCGCAGAAGCGCGACCGCCCAATCGTGTCCGATAGTTTGCCAGGCCATCCCTTTTTTGTCGGTGCTGCTCAGGTACCTGGCACTTGAAAGTGCCAGGTACCTTTACTGCTCAGCCATACCCTTTCTTTACCACAAAGGACACCAGGGTTTTCTCTTGTATTCTTTGCGTCCTTTGTGGTGAATAGGTTGCCCACCTGAGTAGATACCGGCAGCCCAAGGGAAGCGAGCACCGGTACCAGGGGGCGCCCTTCAGTCGCCCAGTTTGTAGCCCACCCCCCACACATTCTTGATGTAGCAAGGGTTCTGGGTATCGTCCCCGACCGCTTTTCGCAATCGGCTGATAGCCGACTTGACCGTCTTTTCGCTCCTGTCAATCGGTTCTCCGCCCCCCCACACCTGTCGGAGCAGTTCCTGCACCGAGACGGCATGCCCCTGGTGCGCAAACAGATACATCAGCAGGTCAAATTCCAGGCGGGGGAGCTCGATCTCTACATCCCCTTTCCAAATCCGCCGGGCATTGCAGTCAATGGACAGTTCCTTGTACTGCATCACGCTGCGCGGATAGTGCGCGTGGGGCTGCCTCGTCAGAGCCAGGCGGACACACCGCCGAAACTCCTCCAGAGAAAAGGGCTTGATCAAATAGTCGAACGCCTCGCCTCGCAGGGCCTGAACGGCCGTTTTGACCGAGGCGTAAGCGGTCATCAGGACCACCTCGGTTTCTGGAGCCATCCGGCGCACGTAAAGCAACAGGTCGATGCCGGTGACGCGAGGCATTTTGATGTCGGCCAGAACCAGGTCATATCTCCGACGACGGAGGGCCTCCATGGCCTGCTCTCCGCTCAGGCAGAATTCAGCCTGATACCCCTCTTCCTGCAGAATATCCACGATCAAGGCACAGGTGTTTGCATCATCATCTACGACCAGGACTCGCTTCAAGGATTGTTCCACTCTCTCCTCCTCCCCGTTCCTTCAGAAGCCAGGCCTCGTCGAACTCGCAACAGCATCCGGCCGTTGTGCTGCTCCCATGCGACGCTGCATGCCAGCCTCCCTAATTATAAAGACAATGGGACTCCTTGTCAATGTCCGATCATCAGAACGATCCGGCCCGGTGGCGATGCAAAAAATGTTGCATGCCAGAAACCGGACCCTTTTGCAACCCTTTTGCAACCCTTTTGCAACCCTTTTCTTGACAGGGTATGGTATAATATAAGTAGACGCTCGCATTGGTGGGACCGCCATGAGCCGGAGGAGAAGGGCATGGCTGGAGAGGTTGCTCAACACAGGGCGGATGCCGGGGTTCTCCTGCAGCATCTGCATCGGCTGGTAACGTACGGGCCGTGGGACCTGGATATCGCCTCTGCTATGTCAGGGTACGGGTATGACGCCGTCAAATGGGCAGAAGGCCAGGAAATCGTGGCCGAGCTGGTGTCCTGCGAACCGCCGGTCGAGGCCGACCTGGCCACGGCCATCCGGTGGTACAACGAAGCGGTCAGGGCAGCCCGATGTGCCCTGGCGACCCAGCCCCATCTGTTGGACAGGTTGGGAGTGGCGGAGGCGGTTTTGGAACAGCTCTGAGCGTGGCGCTATCCCCGGCGCCGTTTGAATTGCGGTTCAGGGGAATAGCCCCGAACCGCCCCGGCGTCGCATCCGATTCCCCTGGGGTGCGGCGCCGGTTTTTTTTATTCCCCCTCCGGTTGATTGTCCCCCCTCGGCGATCAGAACCCCTTTGTCCTGGCCGCGATGCGCACCAATTCGACGAAATCGGGTTTGAGGCTGGCCCCGCCGACCAATGCGCCATCAATGTCGGGATGGGCCATAAATTCGGCGATGTTGGCCGGGGTGACGCTCCCGCCATATTGGACCCGCACCGCCTGGGCCGTCGTTTCGTCGTACAGGTGGGCGATGGTCCCCCGAATGGTCAGGCCGATGACCGCCCCTGCCCCCGCTGCCGTGGCCGCTTTGCCCGTGCCGATGGCCCACACCGGCTCGTAGGCGATCACCAGCCGGCTCACTTCGGCAGCCGACAGGCCCGCCAGGCAATCGCGCACCTGCCCGCCGACCACCGCCTCGGTCTGGCCGGCGTCGTACTGCGCCTCCGTCTCGCCCACACAGACGATGGGGATCAGGCCATGGGCGAGGGCAGCGCGGATCTTGCGGTTGACCCCCTGGTCGGTTTCGCCAAAATAGGCCCGCCGTTCCGAGTGACCCAGGATGACATACTGGCATAGCTCCTTGAGCATCGGTGGCGCGATCTCGCCGGTGTAGGCCCCCTTTTCCTCCCAATGCATGTTCTGGGCGCCCAGGCCGATCTCGGTGGCCTGGAGCAGTTCCTTGACCGCCGCCAGGGCGGTGAAGGGCGGGCAGAGCACCCGGTCCACCCCCTTGATGTCGTTCAGCCCCCGGCGGATCTTCCGTACCAGGTCGGTCGCCTGGGCGATGGTCATGTTCATCTTCCAGTTTCCGGCCAGAATCGGTCGTCGCATGTCAGCACCTCACCAAGTCGTCACGCCTATTATACCGCAAAGCAAGCCGGCTGTCACAATTGGGCCCCTGCCCGGATGGCCTGGCCAGGCCGTCCTCCAGGTCCTTATTCCTGGGCCGGGGTCTCTAGCAGCGATTCGATGTAGCGATCGGTCACCCGCCGCGCCGCCTGGATGGCCCGCCGCTTCTTCAGCATCCTGGGCCAGCCCAAGAACCCGGCGATCTGTCCCCGCAGCCGCGCCCGCGCTGCCGCACCGCGCCAGGCGCGCAGCGCCTCCCGGCTCACCGCCCACTGGGCCCGGACGATGTGCGGCCAATATTTGCGCAGCAGCGCCCCAGGGTAGTTCTTGGCAATGACCCACAGGGTGTTGCGGCCGGTGTAGAAACTGGCCAGGGGGCCGCCTCCGGTGGCGCTCAGCTTGTGGTAAACCACTGCCTGGGGGGTGTACCAGCAGGGCCAGCCGGCCAGTTGCGCCCGCCAGTTGAGGTCCACATCTTCACAGTACATAAAGAACGATTCGTCAAACAGCCCTACATCGTCCAGCATGGCCCGCCGGTAGGCCACTGCCCCCCCACAGCCGCCGAAGACCCAGCCCGGCTCGTCGAACTGGCCCTCGTCGCGCTGCCACACCCCCCGGTTGAACGGCAAACCGTCTATGCCATAGCCGTCGCCGGCCGAGTGGAGGAGGTCACGCCGGTCAAAGAGCCGGATCTTGGCCGCCGCCATCCCGGCCTCGGGATGCGCCTGCAAGGCTGTCACCAATGCCTCGACGAAACGGGGATCGGCCTGGGTATCGTTGTTGAGGGAGATGAGAATGTCGCCCCGGGCAGCACGAAACCCGGCATTGTTGCCGCCGGTCAACCCCAGGTTGCGCTCCAGGACCAGCAACCGCACCTCAGGATACCGCTCTGCCACCAACGCCACCGAACCGTCGGTCGAGGCGTTGTCCACCAGGATCACCTCCAGATCGGAGCAGGTTTGCGCCCGCAGCGCCTCCAGACAGGCGGGCAGATGGTGAGCGCCGTTCCAGTTGGGGATGACCACGGAGGCCAGAGGGCTACCCACGCGCAAAATAGTCCCGCAGCGCTTCCTGCCAGGGGCGGAGGATGATGCCCAACGCCGCGCCGGTCAGGTTCTCCAGAGGGGTGTACAAGGGGGGGGGAGCAGGGCGTTCCCACTGCTGGCTGGTGATCGGCTCGACCGGCACATGGCCCCGGCCGGCCATCTCCAGGATGGCGCACGCCCACTCATAGCGGGAGCAAAAGCCGCTGTTGGTGAAGTGAAAGATGCCGTAATGCCCGGTGCGGATGAGCCGGGCGATGGCGGCAGCCAGATCGGGGGCGTAGGTCGGGCTGCTCACCTCATCGGTGACAACGCGCAGCGCCCCTCGCTCATCGGCAGCCGCGATGATTTTCGTGACAAAGTTCCGGCCCTGCCGGGCGTAGAGCCAGGCGGTGCGCACAATGTAGAAACGGTGGAGCAGACTGCGCACATAGAACTCGGCGGCGGCCTTGGAGCGGGCGTAAGTGCTGCGGGGGGTGGGGGTGTCCCACTCGTAGTAGGGCCGGCCCAGCCGTCCATCGAACACATCGTTGGTGCTGATGTGGACCATAGCCGCGCCGCAACGCCCGCAGGCCAGGGCGATGTTGTGCGTGCCCAGGACGTTGATCCGAAAAGCCCGCTCCGGATCCCGCTCGCAACCATCCACGTCGGTCATGGCGGCGGTGTGGATGACCAGCTCCGGTTGCAACCCGGCCACCCTGTTCACGATAGCCGGATCGGCAATGTCGTGCTCTGGCAGGTCAAGGCCGAAGAGTTCCTCGCCGGCCAGGGCCGTCTGCAACGCCCGGCCCAACTGCCCCTTATGTCCTGTAATGACAACCCGCATCTGCTCCCTCCTGTCGTTCGTCCCTGGTCACTGGCCGTCTCATGGCACCCACGACAGCCGCTCACTCACCGGGTCTGGATAGGCATCACCGGTAGCCAGGACCTTCTGCACCTGACCTGAGCGGAGTTGGAGGAGATACACCGCCCATGCCCCCTCACGATGGGAGAGGAAGGCCAGTTGCCCCCCGTCCGGCGACCAGGTGGGAGCCACGTCGGCAGCAGGGTGGTCGGTCAGCCGTGTCTCCCGGCCGGTCGCCACGTCAATCAGGTACAGTTCCCAGTTTCCGGCCCGGGCGGAGATAAAAGCCACCTGACGGCCGTCGGGTGACCAGGCCGGGGCGGTGTCACCGGGATCGGCCGTCAGGCGGGCCGGATGGAAGCCGCCGGCCTGCATGACCCACAGGCCACAGTTATCCCCTCGCTCATCACAGCCGTGGTAGACGATCTGGCTTCCGTCGGGCGACCAGGCCGGCATCTGGCCAAAGGCCCACGCTTCCCCCTCACCCCGGATGTCGGTGGGCGAGATGGCGTAGATGCGCCACTTGCGGTCGCCATGCTTGTCCGAGGCAAAGAGGATCTGTTCCGCATCGGGTGACCAGGCCGGGACCGAGTCCTCCACGTGGGCGGTCAGCTCACTGACCTGGCCGGTGCGCAGGTCCAGGACGCTCAACCCCAGGTGAAGGGGGTCCAGGTTCCGGAAGGCCAGCCGCTTGCCGCCGGGAGCCATGGCCGGCTGTCTGGCATTTTCCCACAGCAACCGGGCTTCTCCCTGCGCCAGGTCCACCAGGTAGAGGTCGTAGCGCTGGCGGCTGGCGTCGTAGCTGGCGAACGCGATCTGCCCTTTGCCGGCTGCCCGGGCGAGGGGGGTGGGGGTGGGGGTGGCCTGGGCAGCGGCTGTCGCTCCCGCCGTCGGCGATACCGGCCCGGCCGATCGGGTGGCTGTGGGCACGGCGCGCCGGGTTGGGGTGGGGGAGGGAGCTTCGGCTGTGGCCTGGCAGCGCATGGCCGCATCGTCGCGGCTGTCTACGGTGGTCTCTAGCGACAGAATCTGGACGGCGGCGGCATACTCCTGGGCCGCCCGGCACCAGTCCCCCCGGTCGGCAAAGGTCTGGGCGTAAAAGGTATAGGCATCGTGCAGGCGGGCCTGTACGTCCTTGTAATCGGGGGCCAGGGCATAGAGCCCCTTGAACGCCTGAACCGTCGCCCCCCAGTCGCGGTCCCAATAGCTCAGGGCAGCTTTGTACAGATGAGCCAGGTTGATCTGCTCCTGCGCCGCCGCGTCACCCGGTTTCAGGGTCAACACCAGCTCAAAATGGCCGATGGCTTCATCCAGCCGGTCCTGGCGCACAGCGTTCAGCCCCAGTTGGTAGTGGGCTGTGCTCAGCATGGTTTCCACATTCTGGCGCTGATACCCGGCATCCAACCCGCGCAGTTCATTGAGCACGGCTACCGCCTGCTCCAGGTTGCCGCTTTCATAATGGGCGACCGCCTGCCGATAGAGCAGTTCGGCGGCGTCCTGCCGCGTTTCTGAAGTGGGGCGGCTCTGCGCCCGGGCCAGCTCCTCGGCGGCCCGCAGTTGGGCGCGGGCCGCGCTCAGGCTCGAATCGTGCCGCAGGGCCAGCTTGAACTCGGCGATGGCCAGTTCATAGTTCCCCTGGGCCAGATAGCCCACCCCCAACGTATAGTGCTCCTGGGCAATCTGCCGGTTTTCCAGCGCCCGGTCCTTCAGACCATCGTAAATGCCCAGTGCCCCCAGCACCAGCATATAGACCACCAGCAGGACCACCGTCAGCGCGGCGATGAGCGTCCACAACCAGGTGCGAGGGCGGCGCCGTGCCGCCTGGACCTCCTGCACCTCCAGCTCCTGGAGCGGAGGCAGCCGGGCGGGGACCGGAATCCACTCTTTCTCTTTCTTTTTCCGTCTTACCATTTCTCAAAGATCGGTGCGGTATTCGGCCACGACCGTCCCGTCGGGTGCTTCCAGGCGAAAGGTCAACCGCCCGCCCTGGAGCGCGCCGTCGAACGAGAGAAGCTGACGGAACGGTTCACCGGGCAGCAACGACACCTCTTGCCGCCAGCGCTCCTGGCCGTCCAGCAGCAGCAGGGCGACGCCCGACCAGGCGCGGGTCGTCATGGCGGCTACCTGAACCCGCTCGCCTGCCACCGACAGGTTCAGCGCCGCCACCTCGTTGGCATAGCGCAGGCCGCCCAGGCCGGCCACCGGATACCAGGTCTCGGTCCATTGCAGGTGGCCGCCGGCCGGCAGGGTCACGCTGTCGGCGAAGGTAGAAGCCGGGCCGCCGTGGATCTCGACATAGCTCGAACCATCATCGGTCCAGTTGTCGGCGGGAATGGGGTCGTTCCAGCCGAAGGCAAACAGCTTGGCCCCGCGGGCTACCTCCGGCGGAAAGATGCGGACCATCCCCTCGTCATAGCCCTCATCGTACACGGCGATCAAGTGGCCGACGGCCGGGTCCTCGAAAAAGCCCAGCCAGCGGTTCCAGTTGCCCAGGCGGCTCAGGTCCACATCGCCAAAGAGGGGCCACGACAACCGCCGATCGGGTTCGGGCAGCCGGTCGTCGCCCCGGCTGTGGACGGTCACGGCGGTGACGGCCTGGGGCAGGACGAAGCGCAGGTCCGCCGAGGGCGCATTCCGCCCGCCCGGAGCCAGCATGGCATTGGTCCAATATTTGACGTCCAGCGGCGCAGCGGTGGGGTTTTCCAGGCGGGGGCGGAGGGTGAAATAACCCGCTCCGGCCTCCAGGCGCACGGCGATGATGGCCCGGACCCGGTCGTGGGCTTGACTATCGCGCAGGGTGACGGTCACCCCTGTGGCGTCCCGGTCGGTGGCGATCTGCCAGGGCACACCCCATTCGTAGCCATGTTCCTCCACCGGCAGGCACCACTCAAAGCCGCCCGCCGCCAGCCACCAGCCCTGCTCCGCCGGTCCCCACGGGGCGGGCTTGAGCACCGGATTGCGGTAGGTCTGGCGGTGGCCGGTGGGTTTGAAGATCACCTCATAGAGGCGCCCTCCCACCTCGGGCAGGAAGGTGAGCTGCAGATACTCGTTCTCCACGACCAGAGTGCGATAGGTCACCTCCACCGGGACCGGCCCAGAGGCGTCATAGGCCGCCCGGTCGAGGATGGCGTAGGGCATGTGGAACGTTTCGTTCCAGCCCTGCGTGAGGAACCGGGCATAGGGATAGGTGGCGATGGTGACCTGCCCCTGGCGCACCGTCACGGCCCCTGGCCTGGGACCGGGGGTAGCTGTAGGGGTGGCGGTGGCTGTAGGGGTGAGAGTAGGAGGTAGAACAGGCGGGGTACAGGTGGGCGGCAGCGTTGGGATGGGCACCCTTTGCGAGAAGGAGTTGTTGTCCTCGTTACTCTCCTGGACTTGGGAATCCACGTCCACGACCACCCGGTTTTCCCTACCATACTGGTAACCTTCGAACCAGAGGCGGATCGTCTCACCGGCGGCCAGCCCTCCGGCCACCTCCTGGCGGGTACCGTTGGCTTCGACGATAAAGGGGCCGGCTGCCTCATGCCCGGCATTTTTGACCGACACCCTCAGGCCGAGCTGGGTGGAACGATAGTCGCAGGCCCCGCCTGTCTCCAGCTCAATGGTGACCTGGCCGACCTGCAAATCGGGCAGGGCCGTCCGGGGGGTCGGCGTTGGCGTGGCGGTCGGCCCTTCGGTTTTCCGTGGGGCAGGGGTGGGCGTCGTGGACGGTGTCAGCGGCACCAGATCGCCCAAGACGGCAGCCTCGGCGCCGGCGGCCAGGGTCACCTCCTGTTCCAGCGGCATGTAGCCGTCCATCTCGACGCGGACGGTGTGCTGGCCCGGCGGCAGGTCCAGGCCCACCGGCGTAGTGCCGGAGCGCATCCCATCCACCCATACAGCCGCACCCGCCGGGTGAACCTCCACCCGCAGGCGGGCCGCCGCCTCCGATGGCGGTGGAGCGGTTGTGACAGGCACCGCACCAGGCCGGCCCGGCCTCGCGCAGCGACCGATGCCTGCGACCAAAAGCAGGACAAAAAGGGTGGCCAGGAGCCGTACCCCAACTCCCGGCCATCCGCTTGAGCCAGATGGCCCCTGTTCCCCGGCGCTATTCATGGGGCCATTATACCATGTTTGGGGCAGCGCGCAAGTCACCCGCCTGGAAAGCCGTCAGCACAGGGGAGTACCCGGTTTCCCGTGTCCGGCCCACCGGCAGGTGAAAGACAGCCACAGGAGGCTCCTCTCCGCAACCGCGACCGATTTCCAGTTCAAAGTTGAAATGCCCCCTGGTCCAGCTACCGCCACCTGGCGTCTCTCGCCTTCCCCCTCATCCGGTCTCACAGCAAGCCATGCAGGAGAGATTCAAATGCATCCGGTTCAGGCATACTCGTACACAGGGACCTGGATCACACGCTTCGGCCTACCCTGTTGCCAGACCAGCTTTTGCAGGTGTTCCACAGTCTCGGGCGAAAACAACTGCTCGCCTGTTTCCACATTGACTCGTGCAGGAACATTCTCCACAACAATCAGCTGACCATCCAGATCGAGGGTGTATGTAACTCTTTGTTCTACCAAATTTTCCTGCCATTGATATGCATTCATATCATTTTTCTCCTTACCCTGAAATCAATCCATTGGGCCGGGTCCGGTTCGTACAGGGTGATGATTTTGATCAACGGGCGAGAGGGGTAACTGCACTGAACATGCAGCGGTCTGCCCGCCTGTGTGAAACCCAGCACCAGGCAACTCGGACCATACTTGTCATCTGGATAGTCCTCGATAACCTCGCTATTGACAATTGCCTCACGCACTTCGCGCACGCTAATTTGGCGGAGGATACTTTGATCAACGGCATGCTTTGAGAACTCGAACTGTCCTGCTTGAATCTTGACACGTATTTGCTCAATCATCCAGGTGCCCTGCTTTAGAAATACAGGAGCCGCATCCCGGCTCCCAGCCAGCCGTTGGAGCCGGATGGCTCGCTGTGCCCCGTGTTGCTCATAGGGCCATTATACCATGTTTAAGCCAGTGCGCAACTAAGGCGTTTGGCCGCACCTCTCTGCCTGAATGCTGTCAGCCCCAGCAGCAGCAGCGCCATCCCGGACAGGGCCGCGGCCCAACTGCGCAGCGGCGTCGAGCCAAAGGCCAGCACCACCTGGTGCAGGCCCGATTCCAGCGAGAAATCAATCAATCCATACCGATTCTGGACGGTCAGAGGACGTGGCCGGCCATCCACCGTCAGCCGCCAGCCGGGATAGTAGGAGATCGCCGCCCGCAGGTAAGCCGGCCCATCGGCCTCGATCAGCCACTCAAGGCGGTGGCCGGTCACCCGACTCTTGAGCACCCGCACCTGGCCGGCCAGGAGCAGCAGCCGGTCAGAGGGGGCCGGCATCGGGGGCCGCTGGTCAACCCAGATCGGCTCATACTCGCGGGCGGTGGTCACTTCGATCCCTGTCGTGGCGATGACCGCCGGGCTATATTCGGCGTCGGTCGTGTTGGAATAGCCTTCCGGCCTGGCGTGGCCCATGCCGGTCAGCAGCAACCCGCCCAGCACGGCGACCAGCAGCCGGCGGCGCGGCCTGGTTCCAGGCACGGCCAGGAAGGGAAAGCCGCAGAGGAAGGCCATCGCCACTGCGGCCAGTACCAGGATACGCCACGGGAACTCCAGGTATTGCAGCAGCGGCAGCGCATCCCACAGCCAGATCGAATTGTCGGTGACCAGGAAGGCGGTCAGCCCCAGCAGGGCGACAAAGAACCAGAAGTGGCCCCAGCTTTCCTCCGCCCGGCGCAGCCGGCCGCGTAGCTTCCAGGCCAGCCAGAGGGATATGACCAACAGGACCAGGTGGACCGCTCCCAGCCCAAAGCTCATGCCATCCTCCGGCCCCGGCAACGACAACCCATAGCCCCACGGCGAATAGACGAGTTGGTGCAGGTAGACAAAGTGATGGCGATAGTTCAGGTAGCCGCTCAGCAGGCGGCCGGTCTGCACCCAGTCCCGCTCGACCAGGGCGGGCAGCCAGAAAAAGGCAGCCAGCCCCAATCCCAGCCCGATGGCCCACGCCCCGCGCCCCAGCGCCGACCACGACCTGGTTCGCCAGGCCAGGAAAGCCGCATACAGCGCCAGAGCCGGCACGGTGATGAGCGCCACCGGGTTGCTGCTCAACAGGATCAGCGCCGTCGCGGCGGCGGCCACGGCCAGATGCCGGGCACTGCCCCCCGGCCGGCCCCTCACCTGGCGACACAGACCCCACAACGCCCAGGGGAGAAAGGCCATGGCCGTATAGTCAGCCAACGCCTGGCGCACATACAGGTTGACCAGCAGGAACGGGGCAAAGAGGTAGGCTGCGCCGGCGGCCAACCCGCCGGCCCGGCCAAAGAACTCGCGGGCATACAGATACATCCCGATCCCGCCCACAACCAGCAGGGCCAGCGCAGCCAGGTTGAGTGAGGCGACAATCGGGCATCCCAGGGCGTGGAATGCCGAAGCAACATAATAGATGGCCGGGGGATTGAACAGGAAGAAGGGCTGGCCGTACCCGCTCGACAGGTCGGGCGCCCAACGGGGGAAGACCTGACCTTCACTCAGGCCACGATAGAACTCGGTGGTGCGCGGCAGGTACTCCAGGGCGTCATGGCCGGTCATCTGCCTGAGCTGCAACAGGGGCAGGCCGGCGAGGAGGGCAAAGAGGAGAAGGGTAGGGAGTGGAGATTGGAGATTGGAGATTAGAGATTGGAGATTGGAGATTAAAGGTAGATTGCTTTCTGCTTCCTGTCTCCTGCTTCTTACCCGCCACTCGATCATCCCGGCCAGCAACAGCCCTCCCAGCCCGGCGAAGAGCAGCCAGAGGCGCATCGCCGGCGGTTCGTAGCGCAGCTCGGCCCGGTGCCTCCCCGGTTCGACGGCCAGGCCGGGGAAGCTGGGGGCCAGCATCCGCGTGGCGACCGGCCGGCCGTCCAACGTCGCCCGCCAGCCGGGGTGGAAGGTGGCCTTGAGCATCAGCCAGCAGGCGCGGTCGGCCTCAAACTCGACGGCGTAGAGGTTGCCCGCCACCTGTTCGCCCAGAATCTGGCCGCATGGCCCATGTGGAGGCAGGGGCAGGCCGGTCAGGTACTCCGGCACAGCGTTGAGGGGCAGGGTCAGGCCCTCCCCCTCCGGTTTGGGTCCGAAGAGGATGGCTGGATGCTGTCGGGCCTCCACCAGGTCGCTTTGCAGCCAGGCGCGGGCTGCCTGGAACCACTCCGCCCGGTCGCCGTAGAGGGTCACGTCGCTATCCACCAGGTCGAAATAGCCGGTCGTGTCTACTTCGTACAGGCGATGGCGGCCATAGGCGGCCAGGAATCGGGCAAAGGTCGGGGGTGGCCGGCCTTCGGGGGCGACGACGTAGCGCAGGTTGAACAGATTGAAGGTCGCCAGGCGGGTTTCGTCCAGGTAGCCCTCCACATCGGCGTTGAGCGACAGGGCATGGTACAGGTAGCCGGGGTTGTCAATCTGGTGGGCGGCCAGCAGGGCATAGACCGGCACGCTGCCGATCCTGTACCCCTGCCCCCAGTTGGCCCCCCGGCCGGCATAGACCCGCGCCGGGAGCCGTGACTTCAGGTCGGCCAGGAGGGCATCTATCTGCCCGCCGTCGGCCCGGAAGGCAGCCTGGGTTTCCCGCATCCAGTGGACATTCGTGATCAGATATTCGATCCGTTCCCGATAGACGGGGGCCAACAGGCCGGCTATCACCAGCCCGACCACGACGAGCCAGCCTTTCCACCGCTGGCTCAGGGCCTGCCCGACCAGCCCGGTCAGCCCTGCTCCGGCCAGGCCGATGGCCCCCAGGTGCACCGGCACGATCAGGCGGTGCAGGTGCAGGTCGCGGCTCAGGGGCAGCAGGTCCAGCAGCACCCCCCAGGTCGGTCGGCCGAAATAGAGCAGCAGCCAGAAAGCGGTAAAGATCACCAACAGGCGGTATCGTTCGTCACGCCAGCGCGCCAGGCAGACGGCCAGCCCCACCGCTGCCAGCAGCGTCAGGGAGGGGAAACGGCCGTGGTCCAGCAGCTCGCCGCGCACCAGTGCCCCCAACGTCCACTCCCAGCCGTAGGCGTTGTACTTGCCGGGGTCTTCCCACACGCTGCGGTTCATATACAGCCGGTCGGCGAGGAACGGCCCCAGGAAATAGGCCGTGGCCGCCAAGGTCAACAGGCCGACCAGTGCCAGTCGCCCGGCCTTGTGCTGAGCAGAGTCGAGGCACCGCCGCCCCTCTGGGGACGATCCGCCCAGAAAAACCAGCAGTCCACCGGTCAGCAGGGCCACATAGCCCAAAACCGTGTGCGACAGGAGGGTGCCGGCCAGCAACAATGCCGTGCCGGCATAAGCCCGCCCCTTGTGCAGCGTCACGTACAGCCCGGCCACGGCCGGCCCCAGCAGCCAGGCTCCCCACAGTTGGGTGTACAGCCCGTAGCCGCGCCACAGATAGCTGGCCCAGTCCAGGCCGTACAATCCATCCGTCGCCAGCAGCGAGCTGACGGCGCCGGCCAGCGCCGAGGGCATTGCCCCCCAACCCAGCCGCCGACCGGTCCAATAGACAGACAGCGGGAAGGTGCTGAGCAGCAGGAGCCGCAGGCCGTTGAACAGGGTGCGCAGCGGCACCCTCTCCCCCAGCCCTTTGTAGAGCAAGGCGGTGGCCAGGTGAGGCAGGTGCTGGTAGTGGTGGAACAGGGGATACCCCTGGACAAAGGTGGACACCCACGGATCGGTAGGGTCTTCGCTCCGGTCCAGTGCCTCCACCGCCCGGGCGACCAGGGCCAGATGAAGCGTGTCGTCGTTGAGCGTGGGCGTCTCGACCGCTACCTCTGGCCAGAGAGCAACCAGGTTCAGAGCCACCGCCCCGACCAGGATCAGGATGGCAAAAGTCCCTCGTCTCATCGTCAATCCTCAATCCCCATTGTAACACAGGCGCGCCCGCTGTCAAATAGATGACCGGGACCCCTTGATTCTTCTCCTGTTTTGTGATATACTAGTTGTGGCGGATTGTCAGATCCGCCCCTCTCCGCCCGGTTCAGGAATCTGGCGGGATATCGCGCCCTTCCCTGCCACGACGCAGGGAGCGGGATCCACACTCTGGCCAGGCTGGTCAGGCCATCATCGCTCCCCGGGATCAAAATCTCAGCCGGCCCATTGTCTTCTGGAAGGGAGGTGAGGAATTTGCGGCGAGTGCCCGCTGCCATCCTTTTGGTCAATCCGTTTTGAATCGCGCAGAAAGGAGATGTGGAGCGATGAACGGAAAGCGGATGTCCCTTTGGGGTTGTCTGATTCTCACCCTTGTCCTGTTCGGAGCCACCGGCACCCTGGCCTTCCAGCCGCCGGCCGGCGCCGTACAGGGCGGCGCGCCGGACAGTTTTAACTACCAGGGCCTTCTTCTGGATTCGGCCGGCAACCCTGTCCCCGATGGCAACTATACCCTCACCTTTACCCTCTATGACCACGAGACCAGCGTTGATCCCGGCCACAAGCTGTGGACGGATACCCAGACCGTCCAGGTTCAGGATGGATTGTTTAACGTCCAGTTGGGCCCGCTGGGCGACACCTCATGGGCGGACGGGCGGGACCTGTGGCTGGGGATCACCGTCCAGGGCGAAAGCGAAATGTCGCCGCGCCAGCGGTTGGTCAGCGTGCCCTATGCGCTGAACGCCGGTGATGTGCGCAACGCCGACATCCATCCCGACGATATCTATGTGACGAACTGGGGCCTGGTGATTGATGCCGATGGCTACTGGCACGGCCAACCGATCTCCGGCACTGTCGGCCCGACCGGCCCGCAGGGTCCCACCGGCCCAACCGGTCCGGCGGGGGCAACCGGTCCCAGCGGCCCTGCCGGCCCCACCGGGGCGACCGGCCCACAGGGTCCCACCGGCCCCAGCGGTCCGGCGGGGGCAACCGGTCCCAGCGGCCCTGCCGGCCCAACCGGGGCGACCGGTCCATCTGGTCCCAGCGGTCCCAGTGGCCCGACCGGCCCGGCCACGCTGTGCGGCTGGACAGAAACCTGTGCCGGCAACGGCGTGTCCATAACCTCTACCGGCGGGAGCTATGCGCTGCAAGGCATCGGCGGCGCGGCTGCCTCAGGCCTGACCAACTCGGCCGGCCCGTCCACCTATGCCGTCTGGGGGGATAGCAATCCGGCTCCGGGCGCGGTGGGCACGGCCGGCGTGCTGGGCACCGAAGCCAGCGGTGGGGCAGGCACAGCGGGGGTGTCGGGCGTCAACCTGGCCCCGACCGGCATCTTTGGCCCGCAGGGGGCCAGCCAGTATGGCGTCTGGGGGGAGGTGACCGGTCAACTGCCGGGCGCCGATGGTGTGTTGGGCACTGTCACACCTACCATTTTGCTCAGCGGTGACGCGGGGGTGCACGGCATCTGTGCCGCCCCGACCGGCGTCTGGGGCTTTCAGAACCTGAGCCCGGCCGCCGGCCCGACCGACTATGGCGTCTGGGGCGACAACGGCAGCGGCACGGCGGAGAGCATCGGCGTCCTGGGCACGGTGCCGGCGATCCAGGCGAGCGTCGCCGGTGTATGGGGCATCAGCGGTGGCCCTGTCTCGCCGCCGTCATTCCTAGGCCCGCTGCCGTCACCGGTCGAGTCCCTGTCTCCAAACAGCATGCCGGCTGCTTATGGCGTGCGCGGCATGACCAACAGCCCCTTCCCCGGCAGCGCCGGGGTGTTGGGTGAAACCAACCAGGAGCAGACGGCCGGCGTCTACGGCCGCTGTACCCTGTCAGGCTGTTTTGGCCTTTACTCTGACGGCGACACGTTTGTGGTCGGCAACTTTACGGCCACCGGCGCCAAGGCTGCGGTCGTCCAGACCTCGCAGGGGTGGGAAGCCCTCTATGCCATCGAGGCGCCCGACGTCGAGTTCTATGCCAACGGCACGGCCCGGCTGAAAAACGGCACGGCCACAGTCCGGTTCGAGCGACTGTTCCGCGAAGCGATCTCGCCCGACGTGCCGGTGCGGGTCCTCGTCACACCGGTGGGGGGCTGGAGCGGGTTGTACGTGGTCAGCGCTGACCGGGAAGGCTTTACCGTCCGATCGGGCGCGGGCGACCCCAACGTGGCTTTCAACTGGATCGCCATCGGCCGGCGCAAGGGGTATGAGGAGCGGCCGGCCCTGCCCGTCTTTGAGCCTGCCCCGCAGGGCCAATCGGCCCCGGCCGGCCCGGACTAGGAGGTGAGCCATGATCGGGCGAACTGTAGCCCTGCTGCTCATCCTCCTGGTTGCTGTGGCGGCGGCGGGGGTGGTGTGGGCGCAAACCTCCCCTCACTATGACCTGAGCTGGCATGTGCTGAGCGCCGGTGGGCAGGAAGGGATGGCTTCCGGCGGCCACATCGTCCACGGCACTTTGAGCCAGTTGGCCATCGGCCCGGCCCACAGCAGCCATGCCGTCGGGTCGGGATACTGGTATGGCCCGCGCCCGCCTGCGGAGGCCGGCTTCCAGGTCTACCTGCCTGTCGTCCTCAAGGGGTATTAACACACAGGCGCCAGGCACTGGCCATCAGTGCCTGGCGCCCTTGCGCCGATCATGCCATCCAGATAGACAGCAGCGGCTGCGTCACATAGGGCATCCGGCGCGCTCAGATCGGAACGCCCCCCCTCCCCCATACTTTAAAAGTCTGCGCCTTTTCTGTAAACCTTTATGCTTTCGTGCCCTGGTGGTGAATTGTGAAACAAGCTCCTGGCGCTTGCCTGGCCGATCGGCTCGATCGCTAGGGCGAGACCACCACGTTCTGATCGGACACGATGGTATTGTTCCCTTCGTTGGACTCGGCCACACGGTCCAGGTGGTCCAGAATCGCGCACAACTGGAAGGTGCCCGCCTCGGTGAACTGGAAGGTGCGGAAGAAAACCTGCGAGCCATTGGCATCCAGAGAGGCAGACTCGTCAAAGAGCACCGTGCCAGGGCCGGGGCAGGCCGTGCCGGGAGATTGCCGGAGCAACCGCACGGTGAAATTAGAGACCGGGGCGTTTCCTCCGTTGCGAAGCGTGATGCTGGCTGTGACATCCATGCCCACGCGGGGATGCCAGGTGTTCATACCGATGTAGAACGGGTAGAGGTCCGGCAGGCCAGCGATGGTGAGATCTCGCTGAAAGGAGTTATTCCCCTCATTGCTCTCCGGGATTTCGTTCAGGTGGTCCAGGACGATGCAGATGCTGTAATCCCCGGCCTCGTCAATGTGCGTGTCCTCGCTGAAGGTGCTGGTTTGACCTGCGTCCACGCTGAAGCGGCGGTCAAAGAGCACCGTGCCCGGTCCGGGACAGTCCGTCCCCCGGGCCTGCCTGACTGCCCGCACGTTGAAATTGGAGGCATTGGCCAATCCGCTGTTGGTGATCTGGATGTCAACGGCAAAGGTTGCGCCGGCTGCCGGCGATGACGGGCGGAACTCAACCGCCGTGACGCTGAGGTCTGGAAAGGCAGGCGTCACATTGACCGTGACCGTCCTGTCCTCCGTGCTTCCATCCATCCTGGTGACGTGAAGAGTATAAGTGGTGGTCGAGGCAGGGCAGGTGGACCCCGACCAGTGGGGACCGGTCACACCGGTGTTGGAGTACTCAGCGCCGCTCAGATGAGCCGCCCGCACATTCTCAATGTGCACCCTCAAAGCGGTACAACTCCCGGCGGTGATGGAACTGTTATCTACTGTGAATTCAATGATCGGCGTCGGGGTTGGTGTAGGGGTGGCGGTCGGCGTGTGAGTAGCCGTAGGGGTGGCGGTCGGCGGCGGAGCAGTGGGCGGAGGGGAGGTTGGCGGCGGGGCAGTGGGTGGAGGGGAGGTTGGCGGCGGGGCAGTGGGGGGTGGAGCGGTCGGCGGCGGGGCAGTGGGAGGTGGAGCGGTCGGCGGTGGGGCAGTGGGCAGCGGAGCAGTGGGTGGCAGCGGGGCGGTGGGCGTCACCTGGCCGATAGCCCCCACGACGACAAAGCTGACCGAGGCTGGCCGGCTGGCCCGCCCCCGGGCGGTGTAGGCCACAGCCGAGACGGTGTGCGGGCCGGCCTGACCAAAGGTCCACGGCTGGCTGGCGGTGAGAGAGGGGAGCCCTCTGGCATCTGGGCTGGTGACCACTGCCACCAGAAAGTTGTCCACGCTCAGCTCCAGACGGGTGATGTCGGAAGCGCCGCCGGCCGTGGCCTGGAGCAGGATTTCGCTGCCGACCGCCACCTGGGCCGACGGCAGTGGCGACTGGATGACGACGGTGGGCGATCCACCGCCCACGCTCCGCCCCAGCAGGAGGATCAGGACCGCTGCCATGGCGATCACCACCCCAAGTCCCAACAGGCCAACGATCCAGGGCAAGGCCGAGGGCCGGGCCGGGGCAGCGGCAGGCGGATAGACCGGGGGCGCGGCGGCGGGTGGATAGGCAATTGGGGCCGGAGCAGCAGGCGGTGGATGGACCAGGGGCGCGGCGGCGGCGAGAGGGGCCTGTAACGTAACATCGGCGGCCGGCGGCAGATGCACGTCAAAGAGGGTGTTGCCCACCCGCAGCACGGAGCCGTGGCGCAACGGCTCCGGCTGGCTGATGCGCCGTTCGTTGACGTAGGTGCCGTTGGCGCTGCCCAGGTCCTGGACGAAACAGGTGCCGGCCTGCCAGAACAGGGTGGCATGGTGGCGCGATACCTGGGGGTCGGCCAGGGCGATGGTATTGTCTGCCTGGCGGCCGATGGTGACCGGGGCCTGGGTCAGGGGGAAGACCTGGCCTGTGTGCCGGACGACTAATGATGGGCCGGAAGTGGGTGGATTGTTCATAATTCACCTCCAACCATTGAACTCGCCCTTAAGGGCTGGGCGCCGGGCATCCGCAAAGGCGGACGGTCAGCCGGTAGGGGCTCTGCTCTATAACCGCTTATCGGGCGTGGCTCCCGAAGGCCGCCACCCCCTGCACTCAATCCAACACTTTTGCCAGCGCTTCCTCCCAGAAAAAAGTCCGCCCGTCCTGGAGCATCAGCACCTTGTAGGCCTCGGCTTCCTCTTTTGCCCCCAACGTGGCTTCCTCGCCGGCCACGGTGGGGATGGCCCGCAGGCCGGCACGCTGCAGCAGGGCGGCCCGCTTCAGGGCGCGCTCCACATCGCGTCGGTCAACGGTCGCCGACACCTCCACGGCCAGCCATACCTGCGGAGCCTCCGCCCGATAACGAGGCTGCCCGCTGACCAACAGGTCCACGGCCAGCAAATCCCTGAACTCTTCCGGTGAGAGAAGGGTTTCCAGATCCTCTTCGATCTCAACGGGCGAGAGCACGCGCAACCGCCGCAGCAGGGGGCCAAAATAGGCACCGGCCTTCTCCCGGTAGGTGAGCTCCAACTGGTGGCCCTTAACGGCTGCCAGGGTGTTTTGCATCCCCCCCACTACTGTGATCAGGTTCTGAAGCCGTTCCTCGGTGCGCGCCTGGGCCTCGGCCAGTTTCTCGACCGTGGCCTCCAGGCGGGTCAGCCGTTCCTCGGTGCGCGCCTGAGCTTCGGCCAGTCTCTCGACCGTCGCCTCCAGGCGGGTCAGCCGTTCCTCGGTGCGCGCCTGGGCCTCGGCCAGTTTCTCGACCGTCGCCTCCAGGCGGGTCAGCCGTTCCTCGGTGCGCGCCTGGGCTGCCGCCAGCTCTTCGACCCGCGCCTCGGTGCGCGCCTGGGCCTCGGCCAGTTTCTCGACCGTCGCCTCCAGGCGGGTCAGCCGTTCCTCGGTGCGCGTCTGGGCTGCCGCCAGCTCTTCGACCCGCGCCTCGGTGCGCGCCTGGGCTGCCGCCAGCTCTTCCAACCGTCTCTCGGTGCGCACCTGGGCCCGGACCAGCCGGTCAAAGTCCTGGCGGACGACCCGAATCTCCTTCATCCGGTCATCCACCAGCGCGGTCACCGCCCGATACAGCTCAGCAGTCATCCCGTAATACTGTTCCATCGCACCCCCTCTCGCTGGCTATTATACCCCATAACCGCACTTTCCGCAAGCGATACGATGTTTGCAATCGGCGGGATCAACCAGCCGCCGGGGTCGCCCCAGGCTGAATCACAGCACGGTGCGCAAAAACTGCCCGGTGTACGATCTCTCCACCCGGGCCACCTCCTCGGGCGTGCCCTCAGCCACCACCCAACCACCGCCGTCGCCTCCTTCCGGCCCCAGGTCTATGATCCAGTCGGCGGACTTGATCACATCCAGATTGTGCTCGATGACGACCACCGTGTTGCCCTGGTCCACCAGGCGGTGCAGCACCTGCAACAACTTTTCGATGTCGGCAAAGTGCAACCCGGTGGTCGGCTCATCCAGGATGTAGAAGGTCTGACCGGTCGCCCGGCGCGCCAGCTCCCTGGAGAGCTTGACCCGCTGGGCCTCACCGCCGGAAAGGGTGGTCGCCGGCTGGCCCAGGCGGATATAGCCCAGCCCCACCTCGGAGAGGGTCTGGAGCTTGTTGCGGATGCGGGGCACGTTGGAAAAGAACTCCAGCGCCTCGTCCACCGTCATGTCCAATACTTCGGCGATGTTGCGGCCCTTGTAGTGGATTTCCAGGGCCTCGCGGTTATACCGTTTGCCGTGGCACACCTCGCACGGCACATACACATCGGGCAGGAACTGCATCTCGATCCGGATAATGCCGTCCCCCTGGCAGGCCTCGCAGCGCCCCCCCTTGACGTTAAAGCTGAACCGGCCCGGCCCGTAGCCCCGCGCTTTGGCCTCCGGCAGGTGGGCGAACAGGTCACGGATATCGGTAAAGACGTTGGTATAGGTTGCCGGGTTGGAGCGAGGGGTGCGGCCGATGGGGCTCTGGTCCACGTTGACCACCTTGTCAATAAACTCCAGCCCCAGGATCACGTCATGTTTGCCCGGTTTGTCTTTGGCCCGATAAAAGTACTGGTTCAGCCGCTTGTAGAGCACTTCGACCACCAGGCTGCTCTTGCCCGAACCGGATACCCCGGTCACGGCGATGAGCCGGCGCAGCGGAAAGCGCACGGTGATGGCCTTCAGGTTGTTCTCGGTCGCGCCGATCACGGTCAGGAACTGGCCGCTGCCGGGACGGCGGGCTTGGGGCATGGGGATGCGCCGCTCGCCGCGCAGATAGGCGGCCGTGAGCGACTTTTCGCAGGTGAGAAACTCCTCCACCGGCGCCGAGCAGACCACCTGCCCCCCGTTTTCCCCAGCCCCCGGCCCCAGGTCGAGGATCCAGTCGGCGGCGCGCATCGTCTCTTCGTCATGCTCGACGACGATCACGGTGTTGCCCAGGTCGCGCATCGAAAGGAGGGTGCGGATCAGCCGGCTGTTGTCGCGGGGATGCAGGCCCACGCTGGGCTCGTCGAGGATATAGAGCACCCCCATCAGCCGTGAGCCGATCTGGGTGGCCAGGCGGATGCGCTGCGACTCGCCCCCGGACAGGGTGGTCGCCCGTCGGTCAATGGTCAGATAGTCCAGCCCTACATCGGCCATAAACGATAGTCGGTCGTGCAGTTCTTTCAGGATCTGGCGGGCAATCGCCTGTTGTCTGGCGGTGAGAGGCGAGGAATCGGGCCCCTGCAGCTCTTCTACCCAGCGCAGCATCTCCGTCACCGACATGGCGGTCACCTGGTCAATCGGCTTGCCGGCCACCGTGACGGCCAGGGCCTCGGGCTTGAGGCGACGGCCACGGCAGACCGGGCAGTCGCGCTCGGCCATGTAGCGCTCCAGGTCTTCCTTCACCGACTCGGAGGTGGCTTCCCGGTAGTGGCGTTGCAGGTTGGGGATGACCCCTTCAAAGTGAGCCGTGTAGGTGCGTTGCAGGCCCTGGGCGGTCTTGTAGTGCAATGTCACCTGTTCGCCCCGTTGCCCGCCGAAAAGGAGAAAGTTGATCTGGGCGGGCAACAGCTCCCGCACCGGCACGTCCAGGGGGATGCCCTGCTGTTGGGCCGCCGCCTCCAGCAGTTGACGGTAGTAGTTGTCGCCAGACCGCTCGCGGGTCCACGGTTCGATGGCTCCCTGGTTCAGCGTCTTGCCCCGGTCGGGGATGACCAGATCGGGGTCGATTTCCAGCTCCGTGCCCAACCCCATACAGGCCGGACAGGCTCCGTGGGGGCTGTTGAAGGAAAAGGTGCGCGGCTCGATCTCAGGCAGGCTGATGCCGCAGTGGACACAGGCAAACTGCTCGGAAAAGAGGTGATCGCGAGGCGATTCGCCATCGGTCACATCGCTGACGATCATCACCCCGCCGCCCAGCTTCAAAGCCGTCTCCACCGAGTCGGCCAGGCGAACGCGGTCCATCCCCCCGCCATCGCCATCGCCGTGGCGCACGATCAGCCGGTCCACCACCGCCTCGATGGTGTGCATCTTGTAGCGGTCCAGTTCGATCTCCTCGTCCACGTCGCGCACCTGGCCGTTGACCCGCACCCGGACAAACCCCATCTTGCGCACGTCCTCAAACACCTTGCGGTGCTCGCCCTTGCGGTCCTTGATCAACGGGGCCAGGAGCAGGAGGCGGCTATTCTCCGGCATCTCTTCGATAGCCTCTACGATCTGGCCCACGGTCTGCTGGTAGACCTCACGGCCACAGCGAGGGCAGTGAGGCACGCCGACGCGGGCGTACAAAAGCCGCAGATAGTCATAGATTTCGGTCACGGTGCCGACGGTAGAGCGGGGGTTGCGGCTGGTGCCCTTCTGGTCAATGCTGATAGCCGGGCTGAGGCCGTCGATCTGGTCCACGTCCGGCTTTTGCATCTCCCCCAGGAACTGACGAGCATAGGCCGACAACGATTCGACGTAGCGTCGCTGGCCTTCGGCGTAGAGGGTGTCGAAGGTCAGCGACGACTTGCCCGACCCCGATAGCCCGGTGATCACGATCAGTCTGTCGCGGGGCAGTTCGACATCAATATTTTTCAGATTGTGCTCGCGTGCGCCGCGGATAATAATCTTTTCCTGTGGCAAAGCAACCCCTCCCCGATCCGATTTGGTGCCGAGAGCCAACCTGCTATTTTATCACGAAACAGGGACAGAGGCAAAATGGCCCATCAGCGGCGCTTTTTGCATCCGTGATTCGTGTCCCATTCGTGGCCGGCATTCGTGCATTCGTGTATTCGTGCCCCCTTCGTGGTCGGCATTCGTGCACTCCATCCCGTTACGTAAAATGGAAATCTCCCCCAAGTTGTGGTACAATGGGCGTACCTTGGGAGTCCTGATCGGTGAAAGAACCTGGCCCATGCCACAGGTAATCGCCCTTGGCGATGTAAACATAGATATCATCGCCCATTTCCCCTTTTATCCCGCCAAAGGGGAAGATGCCCTGGCCCACTCGACCGAAATCCACTGTGGGGGCTCGGCGGCCAACACGGCCATGGTGTTGGCCCGTCTGGGGATCGAGGTCAGCCTGATCGCGCGGCTCGGCCCTGACTCGCTGGCCTTGCGCGCCCTGCACAGCCTGAGCGCCGCCGGCGTGATCTCCAGCGACCTGCAGCGGGATGCGACGACCATGACCGGCCTGATGTACGTCATTGTCACACCCGATGGCGAGCGGACCATCCTGGGCCACCGGGGGGCCAATGTCCTGACCGACCCGGCCCAGATCCGCGAGGAGAGCTTTCGGACGGCGAAACTGTTCCACCTGTCGGGATATGCCTTGCTGGCCGACCCACAGCGGAGCGCGGCCCTGCTGGCCCTGGAGATGGCCTGCCGCCACGGCCTGACCGTCACCTTGGACCCGGGCATGGCCGTGCCCCTTGCCGTTTTGAACGAGATGCAGGCCCTGCTGCCGGTGGTTGACATCCTGTTGCCCAGCCTGGCCGAAGCCAGACATCTGACCGGCCGGAGGGAACCGGAGGAATGTGCCCGGGCGTTGCTGGACGCCGGAGTGCAGGCCGTGGCCCTGAAGTTGGGCCGGGAAGGATCGCTGATCGCCACCGACGACAGGCTGTTCCGCGCGCCTGGCTTTGGAGTGGAGGTGCGGGATAGCACCGGGGCAGGCGACAGCTTTGCCGCCGGCGTCATCGCCGGGTTCCTGGGCGGGCTGGACTGGCCTGGCATGGCGGTGTTGGGCAACGCGCTGGGGGCGATGACCGCTGCCCAGGTCGGAGCAGGGGCGGCAGCCCTCCAGGCCCGCCAGGTGCTGGCCCTCCTGACCGACCATCAGCACCAACCTGACTATGGCAACTGCCTGGAGGCCATCCAACAGGCCATAGACCTGGTGGCAACCCTGACCGTCGAACCGAAGGAGGAAGAAAAACCGTGGTGGAGATAACCTGGAAAAAACGATTGGATAGCATCCGGCTGAGTTCCCTGGCCGCCATGTTCGGCGTGGAAAAGCCGATTATCGGCATGGTGCATCTCTGGCCGTTGCCCGGCGCACCGGGCTATGCCGGTTACGGCATGGGGACCATTGTGGACCACGCCTGCCGCGACGCCGAAGCGCTGCTGGAAGGCGGGGTAGATGGCCTCATCGTCGAGAACATGTGGGACCTGCCCTACTACGTCGGGGCTGACATGCCGCTGGAGGCGGTGACGGCCCAGGCGGTGGCAGCGCGGGCGATCCGGCAGATGACCGACCTGCCGGTGGGGGTCAACGTCATTCACAACGGCTGGCAGGCGGAGCTGGCCATCGCCGTGGCCGCGGAGCTGGATTTCATCCGCGTCTGTATCCTGACCGGGGCGCGGCTGTGGGACACCGGCGACCTGGATCGGGGTTGCGCCGCCGACCTGCTGCGCCGGCGCAAGGAGCTGGGGGCCGAGCACCTCAAACTCTTTGCCGATGTGGACAAGAAACACTCCCTGCCCTTTCCGGGGCTCGATCTAGAAACCCACATCGAGTGGACCGAATTTTACCGCGCCGATGCCCTCATCGTCTCCGGGCGGATGACGGGCGACGCTCCGCCGCTGGACAAGGTGCGGCGGGCCAAAGCCGCCGCCACGCGCCCGGTGCTCATGGGCAGCGGCACCACGGCGGAGAACATCGCCGGGTTTTTGCAATATGCCGACGGGGCAATCGTGGGCAGCAGCCTGAAAGTGGATGGAATCGCAGAAAATCCGGTGGACGTGGAGCGGGTGAAACGCTACATGGCCGCGGTGAAAGCGGTACGCCAGCAGGTGGGGAATTAAGATCGCGCTGCAGGTACGTCGCAGGCGACAAAAAAAGCTCCCGTCGGCGGGGCCAGCCGACGGGAGCCGGCACCTCAACGGCCGTGCCGCGTATAATCCGGCAGAAGCAGGGGTGACTCCACTCCGGTTTCCACACCGGCCTCGGCCAACTGCTTTTCCCAGGCAGCCACATGCTCCAGGGTCAGCCTGCCCAGTTGCACCTCACGGAACCGCTGCCCGGCCGTCCGCCCGGCGCGCCGCCCAAACACACACACATCCAGCAGCGAGTTGCCCATCAGCCGGTTGCGGCCATGCACCCCCCCCGACGCCTCGCCTGCCACCAGTAACCCCGGCAGGTCGGTGGTGCAGTCGGGACGGATGGCAATGCCGCCGTTCTGGTAGTGCAAGGTGGGGTAGACCAGCATCGGGTCTTTGACAATGTCCACACCAAAGCGGCGGAACTGGCGGACCATGGCCGGCAGCTCCCGTTCCACCGTGCCGGGGCCGTGCAGGATATCGATCATGGGCGAATCGAGCCAGACCCCCTCGAAACCGGATGGCGTCTTGACGCCGTTCCCCCGTTCCTTCACCTCGCGGATGATGGCGCTGGCCTCCACGTCGCGGGTCTCGCGGGGAAAGACAAACTGCTCGCCGTGGACATTGAGCACCTGCGCCCCCAGGCCGCGCACCTTTTCCGTGACCAGCAGGCCGACGATCTGCTCCGGGAAGGCAGCGCCGGTGGGGTGGTACTGCATCGTGTCTATGAAGGCCAGCCGCGCGCCGACGCGATAAGCCATCACCAGGCCGTCGCCGGTGGCGCCATAGTGGTTGGTGCAGGCATACCCCATGTAATGCAGCCGTCCGCTGCCCCCGGTGGCGAGGATCGTCTGCCGGGCGCGGACGATCAGATGCTCCTCCGTCTCCAGGTTGAGCAACACCGCCCCTGCCACCTGCCCCCGATCATCCATCAGCAGCTCAATGGCCGGGGCGAACTCGATGACGGTGATCTCCTCCGGGTAGGAGCGGACCTCATCGCGCAGGGTGCGCATGATCTCGGCCCCGGAATAGTCGCGGGCGGAATGCATCCGCTTCCGGCTGGTGCCGCCGCCGTGGATGGTGATCAAGGTGCCGTCGGGGTGCTTGTCAAACATGCAACCCAGGCTCTCCAGCCAGAGGATCACCTCCGGGGCATCGCGCACCAGGGCCTCGACCAGGTCAGGATCGTTGGTAAAGTGGCCGCCGCCGATCACATCCAGGTAGTGCTGAGCCGGTGAGTCGTTCTCCTTATCGGCAGCCTGGATGCCACCCTGAGCCATCATCGTGTTGGCGTCGCCGTGGCGCAGTTTGGTGACCATGAGCACTCGGGCGCCATGCTCCCGGGCCAACAGCGCCGCCGCCGATCCCGCCCCCCCTGCGCCGATGATCAGCACATCGGTGTCATAATCGATCTGTTCCAGGTCCAGTTCGATGTTGCGCAACCGGCTGTGGCCCTCCAACAGGTCGGCCAACTCGTTGGGCGTGCGGCCCCCCTTGTTGGGGCCCACCCGCAGCTCACGCATCCCCTCCGGGATATAGTCGGGGTGGAACTTGCGCAAGATCTCCTGCTTCTCCGCCGGGGAGAGCATGGGATAGTCCACGTGCAGGCGGGCCGGCCGGCCGGCTGTCACCCGGTCCAGGGACTCGCGCATGCTGGGTGTGTATCCTTCCAGTTTCATCGTCTTTTCTCCTATTCCGGCTCGATATCGCGCGTGTTGTACAACCTGCGCAGCTCGGCATCGGGCATTGTCTTCAGTTTTGCCAGGTCCTCGTCATACTTGCCGGCATTGATCTCAGCCACGCGGCGGGCCAGATGTTCCGCCCTGGGCGCCAGGTACTTGCCGTACAGCCGCCGGCAGAGGATGGCGATGTTGGGTTGGGGCTCCTCGGCCGGACAGCGGGAGACACACATGCCACACATGATGCAGTCGAACGACAGGTCGGCCACCCGGGCAATGTCGCCGCGCATGGCGGCAGCCATATAATCCTTCACCTTGAGTTCCTGAGGACAGCTCTTGGTGCAGGTACCGCAGCCCAGACATTTGAGCACCTGGGGATAGAGGCGGACCAGTGTGGCAAAGGTAGGTTGCAGTTCATCCAGGCGGTATTGGGCCCGCTCGGCTGGATAGAAGGGGATCTGGGTCAGGTACATACCCGGCTGGACCAGGGTGCCGCAGGCCAGGCCGATGTACAGCTTGGGGTCGCCCTCCAGCCGATAGACGGTGGAACAGGCGCCGCAAAAGGCCGCCCGGCAGCCCACGCCCCGGATCAGCTTGTAGCCGGCATACTCTAACGCGCCCATGATGGTCAGAGTGTTGGGCACGCTGTAGCGTTTGCCCATGATGTAAATCGGGATCATTTCCAATTCGGCCATTTGTCCCTCCGATGTAAAACCTGAAGTGCGGGCCTCAGTGGGGTCGTTCGCCCAATGCCGTCAGTTCCTCCTCCCGGAACTCCTGCACCGGGGCCGCCTCCGCCAGGCTGCGGCCGGGGTGGTAGTCGAACAACGCCTGCACCTTCTCCCCCACCGCCCGGAA
>DAOTXL010000098.1:0-37811 GCA_034435455.1 Anaerolineae bacterium | reverse complement strand
CACCCGCGGCAGGATGTGGTCGCCGCACTCCGCCTGGGCTGCGGAAAGGAGGTGCGATGAACATGGGATGAGTTGTTAAGGTGCGCTTACGCCGGGAGAGGGGAGAAGATGACCATTTTTTCAAGACTCTCTAAACAAGGTCCTGTCCTACATAATTCTGCACCCGACGCTCGGCGAGGGTGAGACGGAGGAAGTATTTGATCACGTCCTGCATCTCATTCTCAGCAACCGCTGGTTGATTGTCAGGGACGACTATTTCGACCCAGGCGAGGATGCGATGCTGGCCAGGGGAGACTTTACAGCCCCAACCATCACCGAGGTCCCGGACGATCTTGGCACATCTCCAGATCGAGGAGCAGAAGGGGATGATCTTCCGGAAACCATCTATTACAATCGCACGGCCGCCCAGGACTATGCTGACGATTACTGGGACGTCTACAATCCCACGTATAGGGACCTCTGTCTGTCAGGCGGCGACTGTGCCAACTTTGCATCCCAGGTCGTTTTCGCGGGAGGATACCCAAAGAAATGGACCAACCCCCGCCAATGGTGGTACGATCAGAAGGGAACCCCCGGGAATACGGCGGACGATACTTGGAGTTCGAGTTGGACCGGTGTCTCGCCGCAGAGGTCCGCATTGGACTATCACTACGGAGATTTTGTGGCTTCGGCGACAAACTTGAAGGTGGGTGACCTCGTTTACATGGACTGGACCGGGAATGGCTCGTGGGACCATGTAGCCATCGTGGTCGTCGCCGATCCTTCAGGGGGGAACCCTCTGCTGAATGCACATTGCAACGATCGTTACCACAAGTCCCTTAGCTGGTTTGGAGCTGCAGCGAATTCCTACTTTCACGTGTTCGACTCTGTACCGTAAAGAATGGCCTGACTGAATGGAGGATACATCTATGCGAAGGCCAATACCCCTGTCAGTGTTTCCACGGCGGACAAGATACATTTGTGCCACATGTTTACTGGCTCTTTTCCTGGCCGGCTGTGGGACGGTGAGCCCACCCACCTCGGCGACGACCTCTTTGACAGCTACTTTCATCATTTCGCCATCGCCCTCAACAGCGCCGGCCACAGCCACGATTTTGCCGTCTCCCTCGGCAGAGTCTGCCCCTCATAATACTCCAACTCCCCTGGCTTCCGTTACAACCGGAGAATTGTCGTGGCGCCTCATCCTCTTTTCTTACAACCATGCTGGAACCGAGATCTGGACCATAGATCCCGCCAGCGGTGCAACAAACCAGCAGATACGGCCCAGCGACGTCGTTCGGTATCCGGCCCTGTCCCCTGTTGGGGATACCATCGCCTATATTCACGTGGCCGATTCACCATCAGCCACGGTGGGTAGCCCCCCTGAACTGTGGTTGATGGATCGAGAGGGCGCTAACCCGCGTCCTCTCTATACTCCTGAGGCGGGGGTGTTGCAGCGCCTGGCCTGGCAGCCCGACGGTCAGGCGATATACTTCCAACACTCTGTTGGCGATGGTGTCGTGCTCCAGCGCATCCCGGTCTTCGGCGGGGAACCGAGCACCATTCTCGACGATTGCCTGGACTTTGCCCTCTCGCCGGACGGAGAACAGATCGTCAGCATAACCCAAAACGGGCGGCTCCTGCTATCGGACCGGGACGGCGGAGGGGGGCGAGAACTCACGCCACAGCCAGCACCCCTCGCCGACTATGGCCTGTTCGCCTTCTCCCCCGACGGCCGTCGGCTTGCTTTTCGTGGTTCGAAATCGAGCAGGGATGCCTGGAACCTGTACGTTATGGATCTGGTGGATCTACAGATGCGCCGCCTGACCGATCTGATCTCGTTGACCGAACCGTCCACCCCGTCCAGCGGCGAGGTAAACGGGCTGGCCTGGACCGCCGACGGGGCACACCTGGTCTATTCGGTAGAACATGGCTATCCAGAACAGGCAGGTATCTGGGTGGTTGACATCGAGAATGGCGAGCGGCGTCGGCTTTTCGTTTGGGATGAGGGGGAGTGGGCTGCCGTAATGGGGCCATGGTTCGAGCAAAAGTAGAGATCTCAGCCCCGGCAGACACCAGGCGTGGAGATGGTGGGCAAAGCAGAGCGGTGAGGAAGCCCTGGTGTTGATCAAGGCGCTGCAACCAGATGTGGCCGTGCTGGACTGTCTGTTGCCGGGGATAGAGGGGGCAGAAGTGGCGCGGGAAATCCGGCGGCGGGCCCTGCCGGTGCGGGTCGTGGCGCTCAGCGCCTATGACGACGAGCGGTATGTGTGGGGAATGCTGGAGGCGGGGGCTGCAGGCTACCTGCTGAAGGAGGAAGCGTCGGAGACGATCCTGGCCGCGGTGCGGGGAGCGGCGCGGGGGACGCGGCTGTGGACGGCCAAGCAGGTGGCGCGCGCCCAGCGCTGGCAGGAAGATATCAAAGAGCAGTGAGAACGTTTGACCGGACGTGAGCGAGAGATACTGGGGTTCATCGCAGCCGGATACAGCAACAGAAGAATTGCCCAAGAGTTGGGAATCAGCGAAAAGACGGTAGAGTACCACATAACCAACATCTTGAGCAAACTGAATGTGACTTCGCGGGCGGAGGCTATGGTGTGGGTTCGGGATTCGGGGTTGGAAGTGAGAGCCTCGGAACCCAGAGAAATCCCTAGGTGAGAGACCAGGGATTCCCCTGGGGACAGGCTTTCCCTTTTGTGATATACTGGACACGCCACTGGGAAAACCGGTGAGTATCCAAAATCACGGGAGATTTCTATGGATTTGTCAAGTAGGTAGCTGTGCAGTTGACAAAGGGTGACGGCGCCGGGCAACAAAAAGCCTTCACTGCGCCAGCGAGGTCAAGATGGGACGGGTAGTGAGCGCCACCGAAGCCCGTATTCGATTCGGCGAGTTGATGCGCCAGGCCGTGAATAGCCACGAGCCGATCATCGTCAGGCGCTGGGGCTGGTGAGGGCATCATCGGCGCAACCGGCTCTCAAAGCGGCGCTGGCTTTGCCCATCCACCTGCACGGCGAGCCTGACCTCCATCGCCGCGCCCTGGACCTGGCTCAACGGTTTTCGCTGCCGGCGACCTACGATGCTCACTATCTGGCCCTGGCCGAGCACCTGGGCGGCGAATTCTGGACTGCCGATGGCAAGCTGTCCAGCAGAGCTCAGCCGGCTTTGCCGTGGGTGCACCTGGTGGAATGACTTTCCACCCACCTTCGCTTCCGCTACCCCTTCCGCCGCTACCGGCAGATGGTCCCCGGTGTGTCGAGCGGCGGGGCCGGCGACGGCCACAAGCTGCCCATTGTCGCCCTGCCTGACGCGGGCAAAACCCTCGTCGGCCTGGTATAGGAATCGGTGGGTGGAGGGAGGCCAAGATGGATTTGACAGTTGTGGGCAAGGGGATTGTCGCCTTTGGGGTGGTGCTGGTCGTCGTTGGCGGGTTGCTCTGGCTGCTGGGCAGGACCGGGCTGCCGCTGGGCAGGTTGCCGGGGGACCTCCGCATCGAACGGGAGGGCCTGTCCTGTTACGTGCCCATCGCTACGATGCTCCTCTTGAGCATCCTGTTGACGCTCCTGCTGAACCTCGTCGTGCGCCTGCTGAACCGTTGAGCGTGGCCGGGTGAGGACCGACGATTTCGACTACAGCCTGCCCCCCGAACTGATCGCCCAGACGCCGGTCGAGCCGCGCGATGCCTCGCGGCTGATGGTCGTCCACCGCGACGGCGGCCAGATCGAGCACCGCATCTTTCGCGACATCGGCGAGTACCTGCGCCCCGGTGACCTGCTGGTGTTGAACCAGACCCGTGTCCTCCCGGCCCGCCTCTTTGGCCGCAAAGCCGGGACCGGCGGCAAGGTGGAACTCCTCCTCCTCAACCGCCGCGACGAACGCACCTGGGAGGCGTTGGTCCGGGGCAAGGGGCTGCGGCCCGGCACGCGAATCGAGCTGCACCCCATATCCAATCTCCAATCCCCAATCCCGGTCCGGGCGGAAATCGTCCAGGAACTGGAATCCGGCAGCCGCCTCCTCCGCTTCGACCGCCCCATCGAGCCGTTGCTGCATGAACTGGGCGTGATACCCCTGCCGCCCTACATCCACAAGCCGCTGGCCGACCCGGAGCGCTACCAGACCGTCTATGGCCGCATCGAGGGTTCGGCGGCAGCTTCGACGGCGGGGCTCCATTTCACGCCAGAGTTGCTGGTCGCCCTGCGGCAGGCGGGCGTGGAGATGGCCTTCGTGACGCTGCACATCGGCCTGGACACGTTCCGCCCGGTGAAAGAGGAGCGGATCGAGGAGCACCAGATTCACACCGAGTGGTACGAGGTCGCGGCTCCGGTGGCCGAACAGGTGAATCGCGCCAGGTTGGAGGGGCGGCGCGTCATCGCCGTGGGCACGACGGTCGTTCGGGCGCTGGAATCGGCGGCGGGCGGCTGCGCGCCGGAGGGCCAGGCCTGCGCCTGGCGGACGGTCTCGGCCTACGCCGGCCCCACCGACCTGTTCATCTACCCCGGCTACCGCTTTCGCGTGGTGGAGGCCCTGATCACCAACTTTCACCTGCCCCGCAGCACGCTGCTGATGCTGGTCTCGGCCTTTGCCGGGCGGGAGCTGATCCTTCGCGCCTATCAGGAGGCGATCCGGCAGCGGTACCGCTTTTTCTCCTTCGGGGATGCGATGCTGCTTCTTTGAGAGTTAGTCTGAAAAGTTTAAAGGCCACAAAGAAAACGAAGGAACTGGTTGAAAACCATTGGTGTCCCTCGTGTCTTTGGTGGTTTTCAGACAATCGCGGATCAGCGGTGTATGAGGGTTGCCAGCAGCGCCACAGCCGCCAGGGCAAAAAGGGCATAGCTGACCACCCCTTCCTCCTGTGTTCCATAGATGGCCACGGCTGCCAGCAACAGCGCGGCAAAGATCACCGCCCCGGTGAGCCGGTGGACCGCCGTTTCCACGCGGCGGAGGGTTTGTCTGTCCTGGGCTGACCAGGTGGTCTGCACCATCAGCCGGCCCTGGCTGGCCTGGCTGAAGAAGCGGTCGGCCTGGCCGGGCAGCGAGATCATCAGCCGCGCCAGCTTTTCCACCTCGGCGAGCCAGCCGCGCCGGTCACGCCGCATCTCCTCGGCGGCCATCTGGGCGGCGAAAGGTTCGATGGCCTGCCAGGGGTCGAAATCGGGGTCCAGGGAGGTGGCCAGGCCGAACAGGATAGCCATGGCCCGCCCCACGAAGAGCAGATCGGTGGGCAGTTGGAAGGGCATCTCGTAGAGGATGTCGCGGTACTCGCGGGCCAGGTTGTACCACTCGCTCCTGGCCCGTTCCTGCACCTGGCGCAGCGTCAGGCCGGAGTATCGCTCCAGCATGTCGGCTTCCATCTGCTGGAGGCGGGCCAGGTCGGCGCCGGGCAGGAGCACCCCCGCGCCCTGGTAGGCGCGCACCATCCGCTCCACATCTCTGGTCACAAAACCGACCAGATAGTCGCGGAAATGGGGGCGCATCGGTTCGGGCACGGTGGCGACCATGCCGAAATCCACGAACACGAGCCGAAAGGGCCGCGCCCGGTCGGGCACGGGGTCCAGCGGCTGGACAAAGAGGTTGCCGGGATGGGGGTCGGCGTGGACAAAGTTGTGGACGAAAATCTGCTTCAGGTAGACCTCGAACAGGCGGCGGGCTACCTCTGCCCGGCGGATGCCCGCCGCTTCGATGGCCTCGAAATCGGCGATCTTGAGGTTGGTCACATCCTCCATGATCAGCACCCGGCGCGTCGAAATGGGGGCATAGATACGTGGGATGCGGACGCCGGGGTCATCGGCAAAGTTGTGGGCAAAACGCCCGGCGTTGCCGGCTTCGGCGACGAAATCGAGTTCGGCGCGGGTAGTGCGGCTGAACTCATCGTAGAGGCGGTCCAGGTCCACGCGGCGGCGGATGGGCCGGTAGCGCTTCAGCCAGCGCATCGCCTTCTGGATGGCCCGCAGATCGGTCTCGACGAGCTCTTCGATGCGCGGGCGTTGGACCTTGACCACCACCTCGTCGCCGTTGAGCAACCGGGCGCGGTGCACCTGAGCCAGCGAGGCCGCGGCCTCCGGTTCGGGGGCAAACCAGGCCAAGACCTGCTCGACCGGTTGTCCATACTCGGCCTCGATGACGGCCTGGATGTCGGCCAGGCTCTCGGCCGGCACCTCGTCTTGCAATCCGGCCAGTTCGGTGGTGACGACGGGGGGCAGCACATCCAAGCGGATGCTGAGGAATTGGCCCAGCTTGATGAGCACCCCGCCCAGCTCGACGGCCAACAGCCGGAAGCGGTGGGCAAGCCGCTGCCAGCGCCGGGTCGCCGAACGGCCCACGAACCTCTTTCCCAGCAGGGCGCGCAGGACGATCTCCCAGAGGAGGAGCTGGGCGAATGCGCCGGCAAAAAAGCGCACGACGCGCAGGTAGCGGGCGCGGTCAAAGGGCCTGTCTTTCGGCGGTGGGGCGGCCATCGCCTGGCTTTCTGGAGCGTGGAGCATCTTGCCTTACTCGGTGATGTCGGCCACCTGGCCGCCCACGGCGCGGATCAAGTCTTCCGGGGCCAGCTCCAGCCCGGCGTCGTGGCGCCCGGCGCTGATGCTGACCAGGGGCTCCTCCAGGATCTGGAGGTCCACGTAAACGGGTACGTCGGCCCGCCGCAGGCCCAGGGGGGCCACTGCGCCGATCTGGTAGCCGGTGATGCGCGGCACGTCGTCGTCCGGGGCCATCTCCACCATCTTGACGCCCACCAGGCGGGCCAGCTTTTTCAGGCTGAGGCGCCGGTCGCCCCGCACCAGAGCAAGGAGATATTTCCGGTCGGGTCGGCGCACCAGGAGCGTCTTGACCACGCAGCGGGTCGGCACGCCCCGCTCGGCGGCAGCTTCCTCCACATTCCTGGCCTTGTGGGCGTGCATCACCACCCGGTAGGGGATGCCCAGTTCATCCAGGGCGCGAATGGCATGGGTTTGGATTTTGCTCATTTAGCCACTTGTGGGCCTGGCGCGGCGACCGCAGGCGTACAACGTGCAGGTGGGCGTATTCCGGCCTGCTGAACAGCAGCGGATAGTCTCGCCGCCGGCGGTGGTAGGTCTGCAAGGACCAGAGGATGATCGAATCGCGGCTGAAGAAGGCGGTCCACAGCCGTTCGCGGTTGCCGTGCCACAGCTCTTCGCCCGTCAGCGAGCGCCGGATCGTGCGCCATATCACCCGGCCCATCACCACCGGCCAGGAATAATCCAGCCAGACCAGGGTGTCGGCCCGGGTCCAGATGATGTCGCGCACCCGGCTGTAGTTGCCATCCACCACCCAGGCCTCGCCGCTCAGCGCCTGGGCCACCCGTTCCCGGAAAAGGTCCGGTGGGGCCGGAGTCCACTCAGGCCCCCAGTGGAGGGCATCCAGCTCCACGTGAGGGAGGCCCAACCGCCGGGCGAGGTTTCTCGCCATCGTCGTCTTGCCCGATCCACTGGTGCCGACCACAGCGATGCGGCGCATGTCCTTACACTTCAAGTTTTACGTTTGCTTCGTCCAACAGTCTGAAAATGAGCGTCTTTTCTTCTTCTTCGGTGTGGATTTCGCCATCCAGCCGGGCGTCGCGCACGGCGTTGAGCAGCCGGCTAAAGAGTGGCGATGGCTTCAGGCCCAGCCCCTTGAGGTACTCGCCGTCCACTATCGGCTGCACGCGGCGCAGTTCATGCTCATAGCGCCACAGCCGCTCCCGCACCCTGGCCGATGGGCTGGCCAGCCAGCCGATCATCACGGCCGGGGAGCCGGTGTGGCGCAGCAGTTGATAGAGTTCATGGTTGGCCAGGTCCGGTTTGTCCAGGTTGGCCTCGTGGGCCCGCAGGTCGGACACCTGGCGGAGCAGGAGCAGATCGTTCCGATAGATCCGCAGGCGGTCGGCCAGCGTCTCCAGTTCGGGCTGGGAGAAGGGGTAGGTGAGGAGGGCCAGGTAGTAGCCGGGCAGCGGGCGGCTGCCCTCCTCGGTCGCCACCTCCCACTCGCCGGCGGCCAGCGTCCGGCGCAGCCGGTCGAACAGTTCCCAGATATTCTCGGTGCAGGCCAGGCGGGGGTGGATGTGGGCCAGCACACCCAGCGCGTCCAGCCGGCACAGGACCCGCTCTGGCTCCCGCTCCCGCAGGATGAGGTAGAGTTCGTGGCGGATCCGCTCGCCGGTGACGCGGGAGAGCATGGGCAGGGCGTTGTCAATCAGTTCGGCGGTGCGCGGTTCGATGACGAACCCCAGGCGCTGTTCAAAGCGGGCCGCCCGCATGATCCGCGTCGGGTCTTCGATAAAGCTCAGGCTGTGCAACACGCGGATCAGCCTCTCTTTCAGGTCCCGCTCGCCGCCGTAAAAGTCGAGCAGCCGGCCGTAATGCCCTGAATCGAGGCGGATGGCCAGGGTGTTGATGGTAAAGTCCCGGCGGTGCAGGTCGGCCTTGATGGAACTGCTTTCCACCTCCGGCAGCGCGGCGGAGGAGGGGTAGAACTCCAGCCGGGCGGTGGCAAAGTCCAGGGCCGACACGCCGAACTCGGCTTCGCGGCCTTCCAGGATGACCTTGGCCGTGCCGAAGCGGCGGTGGCTGCGGGTGCGGGCGCCGATGCGCTGGGCCAGCCGTCGGGCCAGCCGGATGGCGTCGCCCTCGACCACCAGGTCCATGTCCAGCGTCGGCTCGCCGAGCAGCAGGTCCCGGACAAAGCCGCCGACCACGTACAGCGGGTAACCGAGCTCCTGGGCCAGGGCGCTGGCCTGCTTCACCAGGTCCAGCAGGGGGCCGGGCAGGGCGGCTTCGAGCTTCTGGATCATCTCCTGCTGGCGGGGGGGAGAGTGGGCCGGGGCGGCCCACTGTTTGATCAGGTCGGTGCGGGTCACCACCCCGACGATCTCCCCGCCGCTCACCACCGGCACCTGTCCCACGCCGAACTGGGTCATCACCTGCTGCAGCCGCTCCACCGAGTCGGATGGGGTGACGTGGATGTCGCCCTTGGTCATGTAGAGGCTGACCGGCTGGTTATCCAGATGCAGGCGCATGGCCCGGTCTATTTCGCGGCGGGAGAGGAGGCCGACAATGTGGCCGGCCTCGTCCACTACCGGGAACCCCTCGAAGCCGTACCTGAGCATTGCGCGGGCCGCTTCGTCCACCGTCGTGTTGGGCGACAGGGTGTGGGCACCGTAGGACATCAGATGGGCTACCGTCTGAGCCGGGAGGATATGCTGTTCCAGGAGGTGGATCAGCTTCTGGCGGATGGTGGGCAGGTCGGTGTCGCGGATGAGGGCGGCGGCCGCCCGGTTGTGCCCCCCGCCCCCCAGGTGCCGGGCAATGTGGCCCACATCCACCCCGTCGGTCGTGGCGCGGGCCACCAGTTGCCGGTACTCCCCCAGGTCCACCACCAGAAACAGCCCCGCCGGATCGTACAGATCGCGGATTTTGTGGGCCAAGGTGGCGATTTCCTCGACATACCCCTTGGCGGTGGCGGTGGCGATCACGAGGGTGTGCCCGGCGAAATCGAACACCTCGACGCTGTCCAACAGAGCGTTGTACAGGGCCAGTTGCTGCTCGGTGAGGGGATGGTGCAGGTGGTCGCCGATGACCGTCAGGTTGGCGCCGTGCTCCACCAGCCAGGTGACGCAGCGCAGGTCGCGGAGGGTGGTGGTGGGATAGACCAGCGAGCCGGTATCCTCATAGATGCCCAGGGCCAGCAAGGTGGCTTCCACCGGGCTGAGGGGCAGCCCGGCGGCGATCAGCCGTTCCACCAGCAGCGTGGTGGTCGCGCCCACCTCTTCGCCCGTATAGCTCCAGTTGGGCGGCAGGTCGCGGCTGAGGGGGTGGTGGTCTATGATCTGGACGGTGGTCCGGTCGCTCATGCCTCTGGGGGTGACCAGGGTCTGGGTATCCACCAGGATGATGTGCCCGACTTCGATGCGGCGGGGCAGGTCTTCGTAGCGGGTGAAGGGCAGCTCGTCCCAGTAGAGCGTCAGGAAATCGCGGAGGTTGCGGTTGAGGTGGCGGGGCAGCACCGGCCTGGCCTGGGGATAGAGCTTCCAGGCCGCCAGTTGCGAGGCCAGGCCGTCGAAATCGGTATTCTCATGGGTGAGGATCAGTTGCGCGCCCATCATGGGCTTGATTATACCACACAATCGGGGCAGAGGGCAATCGAAGACAAAAGTGGTGATCACCCACGTCTCACCGCAGAGCACACTGAGGCCGTAGGGAGCGTATACAGAGGTTTTCTCTATGCGCTCTGCCCTCACCGATTAGTTGACTCTGAGCATTTTGTGGGTTATAATAAACCTGGTTGAAAGACTATCTGTTCACCGTCTTGACGGTTCGGCGCAGCGGATATTGGAAAGGGAGGTCCTGCTTGCTGTGTACCTGACCCCAGCATCTATCGGTTATCTGACCCAGTTCGTTCTGGCGCTGATGATCATGGGCTACTTTTCGTACCGCGTGCTTACTTTGCGGCGACGCGGCGAGGGAAGCGCGTGCACACTTCTCCTGGCGGGCTTTTTTGCCTCTGTCGTTGCCATCGTGCTGCTGTTCTTTTTGGACACGGCGTTGCCGCCCTCCTCACGGCTCTACGCCGTGTACCTGGAAAACACGGCCATCGGTGTGTTCGTGACCCTGCTGACGCAGTTTGCTTACCGTTTCCCGCGCCTCTATCCGCAGCGCCGGTGGGAGGCGCGCATCGTGCTGGCGTTGAATCTCCTGTACACGCTCGGGGAAGCCGGGTTTGCCGTGTACCGCGGCAGGCTGCTGCTTCAAGACAATCAAGTCTTGTACCGGCCCATACAGCCCGATTACGTTTTGGTCGTGTGTTTGGCATGGGCGCCGCTGGCGTTTCTGCGCCAGACCATCGCCGTTTCGCGGGCCGAGAGAGACCTGGCAGTTTTGGAAAACCTGCCAGGTCTGCGAAGCCTGCGTGATTTGTGGCGTCCCCAGGGCCAGGCGGCGCGGGCGGTGCGGGCGTTCGCGCTGTTGTTCCTGATACCGGTGGTCCTGAGCCTGCTTAACATTAGGCGTGCCACTTTTGGCCTCTCGCCGGCGGTGTTCCAGTCGGGCATGTCGGTGGGGATTCTGCTCACCCAATTCCTGTTTGCTCTGGTGTATCTCAATTATACCCCCGAAATGACGACCTTCCAGGTGCGCCTGGTGGGGATCGCGTTGGTGACGGTGCTGGCAGTATTCGGCGCAGCCGGCTGGGTGATGACGCCCCCGTACGCGGCGGCGTACCGGCCGGCGCTGGCCGGCCATCAGACGCTGCGCTTTACGCCCAACGCCGCCGGCGGCCACGACGTGGCGCAAGCCGAGTTTCACTTCGACGCCGACATGGGAAGTCCGCTGGACTTGAGGAAGTTGACGCTCGATGGCGCCCCGTGGGAGGAGGTAGCGGACATCGCCTTCACGTTCCCCTTCTACGGCAAGACCGCCCGGACGATTTGGGTGATGAGAAGCGGCGCGGTGGGCGTGGACGCGCCGGTGCGCTACCCCAGCATGGAATACCACTATGCGACGACGCCGGCGATTTTCCCGCTGTTCGTCGCTTTGAACTCGCACGCCGGCGGTGGCCTGTTTGCCAAGAATGAGGGGGATCGCCTGACGATCACCTGGTACCGGCTGCCGGCGGTCTATAACCCGCAGGCATTGTTCACCTTTCAGTTGGTGCTGCACGGAGATGGCGTATTCGAGATCACCACCAACGGCCTGCCCGATCTGCCATACCAGCCCGACGCCAGCCCATTTTCCACTGTCTGGGTCATGGGCGTGTCGCCGGAGACGCCGGGCCAACCACCGCAGCCGGTCAACTTCGCCCAAGCACCGCTCCGGGGCGGGCCGCAGGGGATGGTGCAGGATCACTATCTGGCATTCCGCCGCTATCTGCACCAATTCCTCTTTCCGCTGGCGTACCTGATCCTGGTGAGCAGCCTGGCCGTCGTGTTGGGCTTTCCGCTGGCATTCTACCTCAACCTCATCCGGCCGCTCAACGCTTTGCTGGCCGGGGTCAGGCGGGTCGAGGCAGGCGACCTGGAAACTGTGATGCCGGTCCAGTACCACGACGAGATCGGCTTTCTGACGCAGGTATTCAACAACACGGTGGCGCGGTTGCGCGAATTGATCACAGGGCTGGAGGCGCAGGTGGCCGCGCGCACGCAGCAGTTGGAGCGGCAGAACGCCGAACTGATCCAGCGCAACGAGGAACTGGACGCCTTTGCCCACACCGTCGCACACGACATCAAGGGTCCGCTCTCCATAATCGTCGGGTATGCTGAGTTGTTGGAGAAGGATTACCAGGCCGTGCCCGAAAACGTGCGCCGGAAGTCTATACAGACACTGGTGCACGGGGCAAGGGATCTGGTCAATATCGTGGACGAACTGCTCCTGCTGGCAAGCGTCCACAAGACGGATGTGATACCAGAGCCGCTGGATATGGGCAGCATCGTGCACGGGGCGTGCAGGCGCCTGGCCTACGTTATCCAAGAGCACCGGGCCGAGATCGTCTTGCCGTCGCAATGGCCGACGGCGCTGGGCCATGCGCCGTGGGTGGAAGAGGTTTGGGTCAATTACCTCAGCAACGGGTGTGAATATGGAGGCAAACCGCCACGCCTGGAATTGGGGTGGGATAGGCAAGTCGGCAGATCGGCGAGTCAACAAGCGAACGAGGATGTTACAGATTCGTTCGTTCGTTTCTGGGTGCGCGACAGCGGCGACGGCATTTCGCCAGACGAGCAGACTCGCCTATTTGTGCCGTTCACGCGGCTTGACCAGGCGCGCGCCCAAGGACATGGGCTGGGGCTTTCGATCGTGCGCCGCATCGTCGAAAAACTGGGCGGCCGGGTCGGCGTTGAGAGCGATGGCATACCCGGTCACGGCAGCATATTTTATTTCATTCTGCCTGCTGCACCAGACCCTATGTAAACTTGCCGCTTCTATGGTTTGGTTATACAGCACAGTTGGGGCGGGGGATAATCAAAGGGGACAGGCTCACCATTCCTGATAAGGCTCTTCCATCTCCCCGGCATATTCCTCCTCCCCTGGTCCAACACTGCCGATCATCACCGCCACCCCCAGGACGACGATCAGCAGAGCAAGGGCCCCTACGCAGCAGATCGGGCCTTCGGACAGAAGCATGTACAGGGCGTGATTGCCCTTGACCAGGGTATTGATCCAGTCGCCCCACAGCCACTTGGGGGCCGTCGGCACCTGGAAGATGGCATTGACGATGGAATAGATGCTGCTGGTCAGATAGGGAAGGAGGCAACAACTCACCGCCAGTCCCAGACAGGCGATGACGCACCCCAGGCCACAACCTCGTCGCTCCATGACTTAGCTCCTTGTTGCGAAAGATGATCGGTTCAGGGCCGTGTAAAACTCGATCAGGTCAGGTCGTTTTTCGGCTACGTCGGCGTACACCCCGCGATATTCCGGGGGGAGCATGGCCGCCAGACGGTACATGATCTCGGCCGTGAAGGCACGGACCTGGGCGGTGCTGACCTTGTCCTCCACCGGCGGCGGTTCAAAGGGGGGGCCGATCACGACCCGCACCCTGGCCCGGCGAAATCGCCGCAAAGAGGGGAATACCTGCTTCTGCCCCGTAGCCACTGCCGGCACCAGTTTGACCCCGGTCTGGTATGCCATGTAGGCTGCCCCGCTGCGCCCTTGCTGCAGGGCACCGGTCTTGCTGCGGGTGCCTTCAGGGGCCATGCCCAGCACCCCTCCGCCCCGGAGCACGGCCATCGCCTGGTGCAGCGCCTTGCGATCCACCTGACCACGCTGCACAAAGATGGCCCCCATAGACCGGAAGAGCGGCCCCAGGACCAGGTTTCTCTCCCACTTTTCGGCGGCAAAGACGTACGCCCGGTGGGGCAAGACGGCCAGCAAGACCGGTGGGTCGAGCCAGTGCAGATGGTTGGTGACCACGATGTAGGGACCTTGTGCCGGGATATTCTCCAGGCCCTCGACCTCCAGGTGGGAGAGGTGGCGCAGCAAGAAGCGGATAATGCCCCGGGTTAGGCGGTACCAGCCCCTGATCTCGGTCGAATAGACTATGGCTTTGCTTTCGTCTGCATTCATCTTTCCAAACCTTGACAATCTCTCTGTCGGCAAAGACGCCGTCGTATCGGTTTGCCGGACCTCATCCCCCGTTCCCTGATCCCCTTTCCGCAGCAGAGACAGGGAAGGGGGCCAGGAGGTGGAAGAGAGGTCGGGGCGGATCTCTCGGTTTCACGGCGTGGCCGTTGGAGGCGGGGTTTCCGTTTCGACCGGCAGCTCATAGCCGACCCACCAGCCCTGGACCTGGACGTCGTGGCGGGCTACCTCCCCCAGCGGCGTCAGGGTCACGTCAAAGGGAGCCAGCGCCCCGGCCAGGAACAGGTCGGCGGCGATGCCCACCGTCCGTGCCCCCACCACATGGCCTTCCTGGTCGTACAGGGTTACCACCAGCGCCACCCGCTCGGCGTCGGCGGTCCCGCTGTTGCGCACCTGCCCCCGCACCTGGTAGGTGCCTGGGTCCAGCCAGCCGCCCCATTCCTCGGTCACCTCCAGGTGGGGGTAGCGAGGCCCCAGGTGGGTGCTGGGCACCCCGCTGAGCACCCGGGTCTGATACTGGGCAAAGCTGGCCGGCGGCGCAGAAAACAGGATGGCAAAGGGCGCCCGCCCGCCCGCTGCCACGATATCCAGTTGGGTAAAGGCTGCGCCCGAGGCCAACAACCGCCCCTTTCCGTCGTGGAGCGAAACCTGGACCTGGACCTCCTCCGCCGGCCGGCCGGAGCGGTTGACCACTTCCCCCAGGCACCACAGGCTGTCGGCGGGGGTACGGTAGAAGGCCAGGCCCTGGATATGGAGCATCACCGGCGTCGGGATAGGCACGGCGGTCGGTTCGCCCTCGCCCGGTTCCAGGGGGATGATGATCTCCTGGCCGATCTTGAGCCGCCGGGGGTCGGTGATGCCGTTGACCTCCTGCAGGTCCTGGACGCTCACGCCGAACTGGCGGGCGATGGCCAGCAACGTGTCCCCTTTTTTGATCACATAAATCACCGGCGTTGGGGTCACCGTGGGCGTAGGGGTGTTGGAGGGGGTGGCCGGCACCGGTGTAAAGGTGGCCCGCCGGGTGGCGGTGGGCCTGGCTGTGTCGGTGGCCGTGGGGGAAGAGACCGCGACTGCGGTGGGCGTCGGCGGCTCCAGGAGGCGGCCACAGCCGGCCAAAGCCCCCACGGTCAACCAGGTCACCAGGATGAATCCCCTCAGCGTTACCCCCTTGTCCTGACTTCCTCCTTGTTTCAACGATCTTCCCCCTTGGGTTTGCCTTTCACAGCGGGCCACATTGTAGCAAAAGAGGGGAGGAAAGTCAAAGCAGGCAGACCTGACAGGTGGGGGGTCGGGTTTGACGCAGGCTGCCGGAGGTGTTATACTCCTGGTATCCTGAGCAAGGGAGGAAGAGATGACAGACCCGCGTGTGGAAACGGTCGCGCGCATCCTGGTGGACTATTCGGTCGGCGTCCGGCCGGGGCAGTTCGTCGTCATTCAAGGCACGCCGGAGGGGGCTCCCCTCATTCTGGCGCTGTACCGGCAGGTGCTGGAACGGGGGGGGCACCCCTGGCTGCGCCTTGGCCTGGAGGAGGTGACCGAAATTTTCTTCAAATATGCCGCCGATGAGCAACTGGACTTTGTAGCTTCTGTGGACCGCCAGCTCATCGAGGAGATGGATGCCCGTATCAGCGTCTGGACCGAGACCAATACCAAGGCATTGACCAACGTGGACCCGGCCAGGCAGGCCCGGGCTTCGGCGGCCCGCCGTCCCCTTTTCGAGCGGTTTCTGGAGCGGGCGGCCCGGAAAGAACTCAGGTGGACCGGCACGGCCTATCCCACCAACGCTTTCGCCCAGGATGCCGAGATGTCGCTGCGCGAGTTCGAGGATTTTGTGTATGGCGCGGCGCTGGTCCATGAGCCGGACCCCATCGCCGCCTGGCAGGAGGTTTCCGGGGCGCAACAGCGGCTGGTGGATTGGCTATCGGATAAGGAACAGGTGCGCCTGGTGGGGCCGGATACCGACCTGACGCTGTCGGTCAAGGGGCGGGCGTGGGTGAACTGCGACGGCCACGAAAACTTTCCCGATGGCGAGATCTTTACCGGGCCGGTAGAGGGGAGCGCCAACGGCCATGTCCGCTTTACCTACCCGGCCTGCACGAATGGCCGTGAGGTGGAGGATGTCCGCCTGTGGTTCGAGGATGGCAAGGTGGTGAAAGCCAGCGCGGCCAGGAATGAACCGTTCCTGCTGACCATGCTGGATACCGACGAGGGGGCGCGCTACCTGGGCGAGTTTGCTTTTGGCACCAACCAGGGGGTGCAACGCTTTACCAAAAACATCCTCTTTGACGAAAAGATCGGCGGCACGGTGCACATGGCCCTGGGCGCCGGCTACCCGGAGACCGGCAGCCAGAACCGCTCGGCCATCCACTGGGATATGATCTGCGATCTGCGGCAGGGCGGCGAGGTGTGGGTGGATGGGATCCTGTTTGCCCGGGATGGCAGGTTCCTGATCTAAGAGCTTGTCTGAAAAGTCTACCACGAAGGCGCACAGGGCAAAGAAATGAGAGGAAATTGACAGAAATTCCTTGTGTCCTTCGTGTCCTTAGTGGTTTTCAGACTAGCTCTAACCCTGGCGGCGGACGCTCAGGTGCCCGGCCCCCTGGCCCCCAACCGGTCTGGTCTGGATGGCGGGTTGGGGCAAATTCGGCCAGGGCCGGGCACCTTGGGTCTTTCGCCAGGGCCCCCCGGCAGCGAGGCTCACGCCTTTACTCCGCCCCTGCCGGCAAGGCAGGCGACGGTTTTCCCGCCTCGCCCCGCCAATGGGCGCGCTCGGCAGCGTCGGGGAAACGAGGCAGGAGGGTGGCCAGGTCGGGCAGTTGCACCTGATCGCCCGGCTCCAGGCGGGATTTGTCCTCTTTTTCCACCACCGGCCTGGCCGGCAGGCTAAAGATGCCGATCTCATCGCCGGCGCGGTGGTAGCGGCTTTCGATGTAGGCCAGGCCCAGGATGAACCCATCCACATCCACGGCGGCGCTGGTCACCCACCCCACCGCCCGGCCCCGCTTGTTGACCACCGGGTCGCCGGTCTTGGGCATGCGCACCCCCTTGTCGTTCATGCGGAAGCGGACCACTTCCATGGTGCGCGTTTTTTCCCGTTCGATGTGGGCCGTGCGGCCGATAAAGTAGGGCTTGTGCAGCTTGACATAAGAGCCAAAGCCGGCCCCCACCGGGGAGATGTCGAACGGCCCGGCCAGTTCGTGTCCGTAGAGGGGCAGGCCGGCTTCGGTGCGGGTGCTGTCGCGGGCGGCCAGCCCGGTCGGCTGCAGGCCGAACGGCTCCCCGGCCCGGAGCAATGTCTCCCACAGGGCCACCGCCCGATCGGGGTGCACGAATATCTCGTAGCCGACATCTTCCCCCGTGTAGCCGGTGCGGGCGATGATCAGATCGAATCCGGCCAGTTCACACTCGATCAGCCCGGTTTTGCGCACCCGCGCCAGCCGGTCCTTGAGCCGCGGATCGTCGGCCAGGCTTTGCAGGATCGCCAGCGACGCCGGCCCCTGCAGGGCCAGGTCCACCCGCATGTCCGCGCCGCTGGAGCGATCCTTCAGGTTGCGGATGGTGGCCGGGCGCAGCACGCGCAGATGGGGCCGTTCCCGGTCCAGGAGCACCGCGCCGTCGTTGACGGCGTTGAGCCAGGCCCAGTCCTTGTCGGCGTTGGCGGCGTTGACCACCATCAGGTACAGGTCTTGGCGCCGGCGGTAGACGAACAGGTCATCCAGGACCCGGCCATCCTGGTCGAGCAGGTAGCTGTAAAAGCTCTCGCCCGGCTCGAACCAGCGGACATAGTTGGTCAGCACCAGGTCCAGGAACTCGGTGGCGTGGGGGCCGGCGACCTCGAACACCCCCATGTGGGCCACGTCGAACAGGCCGGCCGCCTTGCGCACGGCGTTGTGCTCATCGAGCACTCCACTGTACCACACCGGCATCTCCCATCCGGCAAAGGGGATGATCTTGCGGGTATGGGCTTTGTGCCAGTCGAAGAGGGGTGTGCGTTGCAGGGAAGGGTTTTCCGGTTCGGTCCAGTGGAAAGCGGGCAGAGGGGGATTGGCCGGCGGGCAGTGGATATGGTGCTGGCCGATGAAATAGGGTTTGCGGAGCTCAAAGCGGGCCTGGTGGCCGGCGTCGTATAGTTCCTGGCCGGTAGGCCGTCCTGAGTCAGGGTTATAGCCGGGGTGCCGGCTGTAATCGGGCAGGCCGGCCTGGGCGCGGAGGGCCTGGCGCGTTTCGGCGCTGCCGGGGGTGGCGCCGGCGGCGATCAGTCGGTCGTAGGCCACCTGCACCTGGTCGGCAGGGATGGCCAGTTCGATATGGTTGTCGGCATAGGAAAAGATATGCGCCTCCGGCAACCCCTGCACGGCCGCCAGACAGGGGGCGGCCATAGGGCCATGCAGGGCCAGCGCCACCATACAGTGAGCCTGCTCCACCATGCGCAGGTCCTCGACGATGAGGGGGCCTTCGACCTTGCGGAACAGGTCCTCCCGGTCAAACAGGGTATAGCCGTCGGCCATGGCCCGCAACCAGGCCTTGACCCGTTCGTGGTTCTCTGCGTTGGTCCTGATCAGGTAGCGGTCGCGGCCGGCGGCATCCGGTTCCAGGCGCAGGACCGACACGTCATCAATGACCTGGGCGTCTTCGTTCAACAGGAAGGCCAGTTGCGCCTGACCGGGCTTCAGGGCTGCCACATCGCTGGTGAGGACCTGTTGCAGGGCCGGTTCGGCCCGGTCGCCGCTGACCAGCAACAGCCCGGAATCGCTCAGGTCAAAGAGGGCTGCGCCGCTGCGGGCGGCCGCCAGCTCCGCTTCCGGGCCGGGGCCGGCAGCCCGCTGGAGGCCGGGATAGGTGCAGGGGGCGACGTTGAGCAACCGGTAGTAGTGGGGATAGCGGCTGCCCCTGTCCTGCGTTTCGGCAGCGCCCCGGGCCGCCAGCGCCGCCACCTCGTGCTTGATCTCCTCCAGGATATCCAGGTCGATCTTGCCCCGCGGCAGTTCGCCCCCCAGGCCGATGTAGCTGAAGGGGCGGATGTGGGTCACCGTTTTGTGGATGAGGCGCGCCACCTCGTCCATCTCGGCCGGGCTAAAGCCGCGCTGGGTGAGCCAGGGCGTGCCCAGGCGGATGCCCATGGCCAGGGCGGTTACTTCGTCGCCGGGGATGGTGTTCTTGTTGGCGACGATGCCGGCCATGTCCAGGATGCGCACCGCCGGTTCCCCGCGCAGCGGAAAGCCGGTATCGCTTTTCACCCCGTTCAGGTCGAGCATGCAGAAGTGGCTGTCGGTGCCGCCGTAGGCCAGCTTCAGGCCGCGCTTTTGCAGGCTCTCGGCCAGGGCGGCAGCGTTCTCTTTGATTTTCCACTGCAACCGTTTAAAGGCAGGGGTCTGGGCGATCTTGAAGGCCACGGCCATGGCCGCGAACTTTTGGGGGTGGGGGCCGCCCTGCTCGCCGGGGAAGACGGCCATGTCGATCTTTTGCGCCAGCGCCTCATCGGTGGTCATGATGACCGCGCCCCGCGGCCCACACACCGTCTTGTGGGTGGTGAAGGTGATGACGTGGGCCAGCCCCACCGGGCTGGGGAAGGCCCCGGCGATAATCAGGCCGGCCGGATGGCTGATGTCGGCCAGGAGCACCGCTCCCACTTCATCGGCGATGCTGCGGAACGCGGCCCAGTCCGGAGCCCAGGGGTAAGAGGTGTAGCCGGCGATGATCATCTTGGGCCGGTACTGACGGGCCAGGTCGCGGATCTCGTCATAGTCGAGCCGGCCGGTGCGCTTGCTGACGCCATAGCCGATGGCGCGATAGCGTTTGCCGGAAAAGTTGAACTCGCTGCCGTGGGTCAGGTGGCCCCCCTGATAGAGGTTCATGCCCATGACCACATCGCCCACCTCGATCACGGCGTCATAGACGGCCAGGTTGGCCGCCGCGCCCGATAGGGGCTGGACGTTGACGTAAATGTCTTTGGCTGCCACCCGGTCGGTGGCAAAGCAGGCGGCGCAGCGCCGTTGGGCCAGCGTCTCGATGAAATGGACGTAATCCACCCCCTTGTAAAAGCGGCGGTCGGCGTAGCGGCGGTAATAGGCCAGTTGGTGGGGGATGTCCAACAGCATCGCCTCTTCGTCGCGGGTCATGCGCAGTGGGGGATAGCCCTCGGCATAGACGTTGTTGAATACGCTGCCCAGCGCCTGGCGCACCGCCCGGGGGGCCATGGATTCGGAGGGGATCATGATCAGCTTCCTGGCCTGGCGCTCCTCCTCGAAACCGATGATCAGCTCGGTGTCGGGGTCCACCCGGCCGAGATCGGCTCCCAGAAATTTATCCCAATACTCTTCACCCGACATAGACATAGAAATCACTCCTTTGTGTGGTTTGACCGTTCCAGGTCTGGGGAAGGGTGGAAAAGGGCTATCGCTTGCCGATGTCGCTCAGGGCATGTTGCCGCAGGTTCTCCCGCCCGGCGGCATTCATGGCCAGGACGCGGTCTATCAGCCGTACCATCTCCCGCAGCTCGAACGGTTTGGAAATGTAAGCGATGGCCCCCTGTTCCAGGGCCGAGCGGATCTCGGGGTAGGTCGTCACCACGCTGAGCATAATGACCGGGATGGCGGTCAGGGCCGGGTCCCTGCGGAAGTAGTTCAGCACGGTCAGGCCGCTCATCTTGGGCATGCGGATATCCAGCAGGATCAGGCCCGGTTTATGAGCGCGGGCCTGGGCCAGGGCCTGTTCCCCGTCGGCGGCGGCGATGACGGTGTAACCTTCCGTCTCCAGCACAATGCGCACCAGGTCTACTACTTCCGGTTCGTCGTCGGCTATCAGGATCGTGCACCCTTTTTCTCCCATAGCTCGCCTCATTTTTTCAGGCCTGGGCGACTTCTGGCACGACATGCCGGGGCACGTCGTGCCCCCGCGCCCAGGCTGCCTCTACCAGGGCGACCATCCCACCCGATACCAGGGAGTGGCCGCCCATGATCACCGGCACCGGCGCGGCCATGGCCCCTTCGGTCAGTTCCCGCAGGAAGGGATCGCCGATCCGCTCCGGCCGGCGCAGGTCGGAATAGAACCGGTCGGCGGCCGAGGGCCACAGCCCGCGGTGGGCCATGATCACCCGGTTGTCCAGAAACACGGCCTGCCCCAGGGTGGCCAGGGCCTCGAAAAAACGCCTCATCCCCACCGCTTCCAGATGGTAGCCCAGCAGGCTGCGCACCTGGCCCCGGGCCTGCCGCCCGCTGGCCCGCATGCCCCGCTCCTCCGACAGGACGCGGGTGCGGCAGGCGGTTTCGCGCTCCAGATAGCTCCAGGTGGCCGAACCGACCCGCCCGGCCACCACGATTTCGGCCTCCCGGTCGAGGAAAAGGGGCAGCGTCGCTTCCAGGGCCGAGGTGTCCAGGGCCAGGTCCTGCAGGCAGTTTTGGGTATGCGGCCCGGCTCCGGGGTGGAGGGCCAGGGTGAGCAGGTCCAGCGGCGTGTCTATGTCGAATTGGGTGGCCCCGCTGCGGGGCAATTCGCGGATCGGCAGGCCGGCCTTCTCGCCCAACAGCCAGGCCAGCTCGTTGTCGTTGGCCGGCGGCGGATAGTCCTGCAACACCGAGGTCGGCCCAAAGGCAGCGAAATCGGAGGAATAAAAGTTGTTGGTGATGAGCAGCCGGTCGGCAGCCAGCATCGCCTCGGCAATGGCTTGCATCTCCCGGGCCGGCAGCAGCGCGCCCGCTCCGCCCCCCAGGTAGAAACAGCGCTCCATGGCATAGTGGGCGACCAGTTCACCCAGCCGTTGCCCAAAGTGGAAAGGTCTATCCGGCGGATCGAGTTCGACCTGGACCGGCAGCCCGGCCAGGCGCCCGGCCAGGGTCGGCGAGTTGGTCGAGACCACCACCGGCCCCAGGGCGGGCACCGTCAGTGCCCGGTCCACCAGGTCCAGGGTGACAGCCTGGCGGGCCAGGCTGACCATCCGCTCCGGCTCGCTCTCCTCGCTGCTGCCGGTCATGATCAGCAGCGGCAGGGTGTCTCGGTTCATGATCAGCATTCTAACATCGAAGCCGGGGTTTGTCAATCTCAATCCATCGGCTTCAGGCTGAAACTCAACATGTCGGAGGCGGGCAGGACCTCAACCAGCACGTCGTCCTGGGCGAGCGTCGCCACCAGTTCGACCGGGTCGCCCAGGTGCAGGTCGAGCCCCGCCAGCGACACGGCCATCTCGACGTTCTGCTCGCCGGCAGCGACGGCGGTCAATGTGGCCACCGGCCGCCATACCTCCTGCCCATCGGCCCGGTAGAGGATGGCTTCGTGGCTGCCGGGCGGCAGCCGGATCTCCCAGCCCAGGCCCACGCCGTTCAACGCTGGCGCCCGATGGGTGTCGGCCAGGCGTACCCGCCGGTTGGCCGTCCGCTGGCCAGGGACGGCCAGATACAGGGCCACCTGATAAGGGGCCAGCGGCTCGTTCAACTCCAGCCGTAGAAACAGGTCGGCGGGGTTATACCCATAATAGAGCCGCTTAAAGACCGTGTGCCCCCTCTGCATGGCCCCGGTTGATGGCTGCGGCTCCAGATAGCCGGCCCCGGTCCATTCCAGCGAGGCCACCGCCGCAGCCGACAGGTGGGGTGTGATGTAGGAGCCGGGTGGGCGGTGGTATGACGGCGCGGTCAGGCCGGTAATGGGGGTCTCCAGCCAGTCGGGCACGGGCAGGCCCAGGGCGGCATAGACCGAGGCCAGGTGCCCGCGGAAGGTCGCATCGAACAGCAGCTCCTGGTCCGAGGCGTTGCGGCTATAGTACCACCAGAACCAATCGCTCCCTTCGGCGATATAGATCGCCTCCCAGGCCCGTTCCAGCACGTCGAAATCCACCAGGGGGTACTCTCGCTGCCAGGCGATGAGCCGGTCGCGGGTGCGGCTCAGGTACTCCCAGGCGCGGTTCTGCTCCACTTCCCCGATCCAGGTCTCCAGGTTGTGGTTGATCCAGGAACCGGTGTGCAGGCTGGCGATCTCGGCGCGGGGAGGGTGCTCGGCCAGGTATTCGCTGACGGTGACGGCCTGCAGGTCCGGGTCGGTCTCCAGCAGGTGATAGAGGTGGTGCAGGAAAGGGTCGCCGTTGTGCTCGTAATATTCCCAGCAGTTTTCCCCGTCGAGGATGATGCTCACCAGGTAGGGCTGTTGGGGATCGACCAGGTTTTCGCGGATGCGGTGCAGGCGGTGGATCAGGTCGGCGGCGGCGGCATAGCTGTTCCACTGCTTGTACTCGAAGCCGATGCGGTCCGATAGCAATCGGTCGCGGAAGAGGATGGCCGGCGGCCGGTCGCCTACGTGGGTGCGGTAGGGCTGATAGAGCAGCCGGGGGTTGGTGACATGGCCGTAGCCATCGCGCTGCACCCACTCGCCCAGGCTCAGGGCCAGCACCGCCTCGTCGGAGGCGAACCAGTGAAACCCTTCCTGGGCCAGCCGGAAGACGATCTCTGGGCAGACGGCCCCCTCCGGGGGCCACAGGCCGCGGGGGTTGCTCCCAAAAAGGCGGCGATAGGTGTCCAGGGCGCGGCGGATCTGCTCGCTGGCATCTTCGGGGTGGGCAAAGGGGGCATCCGGCAGGGGAAGTCCGGGGCTGGCCCGCCGGGCATAGCGGTTGTCCATCACCAGCGGCAGGATGGGGTGGTAGTAGGGTGAAACCGATAGTTCCAGTTGGCCGCGCGCCACCAGGTCACGGTACAGGGGCAGGATCTGGCCGATGATCTGGCGCTGCCGGTCGAGAAGGGCCTGCACGTCCTCCCGGGTGAACCCGCTCCCTTTTTCGACCAGGGCCCGCAGCAGCGGATCCCGTTCCAGACGGTTGGGATCGATCCAGGCCAGGTTGAACCAGGTCACCAGATCGCGATAATAGTGGTCGTCAAAGAGAAGGGCTTGATGGGGAGCCTGTTGCCGCAGTTGGAGCAACTGCCAGTAGCGAGGGTAACGGCGGATGACGTTGTCCCAGTGGATGCTGAAACAGTTGGCCAGGAGGTAGGCCCTTTCGTCGGCCGACCAGCTATCCTGCTGGCTGAGGGCCAGCAGCCGGTCCACGGTCTGGCCGGAGGCGTACTCGACCAGTTGATCGAGGAGAGAGGGGACCAGGTTGAAGGTGAGGTGCACGCCGGGATGGTCGGCCAGCACCTCGGCCATGTGCAGGTAGTCTTTGACGGCGTGCAGGCGGGCCCAGGGCAGGATATACTCCCCTGTCTGGCCATCTTTGTAATAGGGCTGGTGCATGTGCCAGACCAGAGCGACATACAGTGGGTAGGCCAATCCGTCCCCCTGACACGCAAAGAAACCCGGTTTCGCCTGCAACCAGAGGTTGCCGAAAACGGGTTTCTGACCGGGTTGATTTTCCCTGGGGTGGACCCCCGGGGCGATCAGGCCGTTTGCTCTTTGGCCTGGTTCAGGTACCTCATCAAGCGCGATTTGCGGCGCGCCGCATTGTTCTTGTGGATGACGCCCTTTTGGGCTGCCCTGTCCAGGGCGCTGACCGCTTCTCTGCTCATGGCTTCCGCTTCTTCAATCCGGCCCTCGGCGATGAGCCGCCGTGTCTTTTTCATGAACGTTCGCGCCCGCGACCGGTGCACCTGGTTGATCTTGCGCCGCCGTTCCGCACTGCGCATCCGCTTGATGGCTGATTTTGTGTTGGCCAAGGTCGTCTCACTCCCTCTGTTGTCTTGCTAAATGCCCATCCGAAAAATCGGCAAGGCAGGCTTTCTGGCCTGCCCGGACAGCCTGGAAAGGCCGTCCTACGCCTGTTTTTCGGACAGGCTCTAAATGCGAATAAAATTATAGCCCATCCGGCCCCAAAAGTCAAACGGAGGGGGGGGTCAGGAGGGCACGAATGCCGACCACGAATGGGACACGAATGCACGAATACACGAATGCCGACCACGAATGAGACACGAATACACGAATGCATGGATTATGGAGGCAGGGGGTTCGTGTCCTGTGCGCGGCCAATTTTGAGCCGGCCCCCGTTCGTGGTATAATGGGGGCACCAATGGAGGTGAAGGCGATGAAGCGATTGCTATCGGGAAATGAAGCGGTGGCCCGGGGGGCATGGGAGGCGGGGGTCCAGGTCGCCTCGGCCTATCCGGGCACCCCCAGCACCGAGATCCTCGAAGAGTTTGCCCGGTTCCCCAATGTCTATGCCGAGTGGGCGCCGAACGAGAAGGTGGCCGTGGATGTGGCGGTGGGGGCGGCGTACGCCGGACGGCGGTCCCTGGCCGCCATGAAGCATGTGGGGGTCAATGTGGCCGCCGATTCTGTGTTCTATGCCTCGATGACCGGCCTGGAGGCGGGCCTGGTCATCGTCACCGCCGACGATCCGGAAATGCATTCTTCGCAGAACGAGCAGGACAACCGCCGCTATGCCAGGTTTGCCCGCATCCCCTGCCTGGAACCGTCTGACAGCCAGGAGGCTAAGGACCTGGTCGGTGCGGCCCTGGAGATCAGCGAGCAGTTCGATACGCCGGTCTTTTTGCGGCTGACGACCCGCATCTGCCACTCCAGCATGCCGGTCGAGTTGGGGGAACGAAAGCTGGTGGCCCCCACCCGCACCGAATTTCCCCGCGATCCGGTCAAGTATGTCATGGTGCCGGGCAACGCTCGCCGCAAGCATCCCGTCATCGAGGAGCGCATCCAGAAGCTGGCCACCTTTGCCGAGACCTTTCCCTTCAACCGCATCGAGTGGGGCGAGGAGGGCCTGGGCATCGTCACCTGTGGCGTGGGCTACCAGTATGCCCGGGAGGTCTTTCCTGCCGCCTCGATCCTGCGCCTGGGTATGACCTATCCCGTGCCGCCGGGGCTGGTCCGCACTTTTGCCGCCGGCGTGAAGCGCCTGATCGTCCTCGAGGAACTGGACCCCTTCCTGGAGGAGGAGATCAAACTGCTGGGGATCCCTTGCGAGGGCAAAGGTATCTTTCCCATGTGCGGCGAGTTTGACCCACGGGTGGTGCGCGAGAGCGCCATCCGGGCCGGGCTGCTGCCGGAATCGGCGCGGGTGCCGGTGGCCAGGCTGGAAAAGCCCGAGATCCCGGCCCGCCCGCCGGTCCTCTGCCCTGGCTGCCCCCACCGGGCGCTGTTCCACGTGCTTAACAAGCGCAAGGTGCCGGTGGCCGGCGACATCGGTTGCTACACGCTGGGCCTGCTGCCCCCTCTGGCGGCTGTCCATACCTGCGGCTGCATGGGGGCCGGCATCGGCCAGGCCCACGGCGCAGCGCAGGCCGGCATCGGCGAGCGGATGGTGGCCGTTATCGGCGACTCGACCTTTTTCCACACCGGCATGCCGGCGTTGCTCAACGTGGCCTATAACCGCAGCAATGTGATCACGGTCATCCTCGACAACCGCACCACCGGCATGACCGGCCACCAGCAAAATCCGGGCACCGGCTATACCCTGCAGATGCAGGAAACGCCGCCGATTGAACTCGAACCGTTGGTCCGGGCGCTGGGCATCGAACGGGTCAAGACGGTGTCCGCTTTTGACGTCAAGGCTCTGGACGAGACGGTCAAAGAGTTCCTCCAGGCCGAAGGCCCCAGCGTGCTTATCGCCCGCGCCGAGTGTGCCCTGCTGCCCGCCGCCCGGAAGCGGTGGGTGCCGCTGAAGGTGGTTGCCGACCGGTGCAACGGCTGCACCATGTGCTTCCGCATCGGCTGCCCGGCGATCTTGAAGAGCGAGGAACTGGACGAAAAGACACAGCGGCCCAAGGCGCGGATCGATCCCCTGCAGTGTACCGGCTGCGAGGTATGCGCTCAGGTATGCCCCCGGCATGCCATCCTGTTCCGCGATCAAGTAAGGGGCGAATGAGGAGAGGAAAGATGAGCAGAGGGTACAATTTCTTGATCGCCGGCGTCGGCGGACAGGGGACTATCCTGGCGAGCAACGTCCTGGCCGAGGTGGGGCTGGCCGCCGGCTTTGACGTAAAAAAATCGGAGGTGCATGGCATGGCCCAGCGCGGGGGCAGTGTGAATACCCACATCCGCTGGGACGCCAGGCGGGTCTATTCCCCCCTCATCGGCCTGGGCGAGGCCGACCTGCTGCTGGTCCTGGAGCGGGCCGAGGCGTTGCGCTACGCCGAGTTTCTGCGGCCAGGGGGGACGGCCATTGTGGATGAGTACGCCATCCAGCCGATCACCGTCACCTCGGGTGGGGCGCACTATCCGACGGTCGAGGAGCTCAAGGCGGTCTATGGCATGTTAACCGACCGGCTGTGTGTGGTGCCGGGCAACGCTATCGCCAGAGAACTGGGCAATGCCCGTTCGGCCAACGTGGTGCTGTTGGGCGCGCTGTCGGCCTTTCTGGAGGTGCCGGTGGAGACCTGGTTGCAGGTCATCGAGGCCCGGGTGCCGCCCCGCTCCGTCGAACTGAACCGCCAGGCGTTTCTCCGTGGCCGGCAGGTAGCCGGGGGGGCGCCGCTGGCGGGGGAGGGATAAGCTCCCAAGAAAAAGGCCCCCGGAACCCTGCGCCGGGGGCCGGTTCAATCTACGCCTTGATAATACAATCCACCGGGCATACTTCTACACACTGGGACGTGTCATAGTAGCCCTGGCACTCGACGCACACCTCCGGGTCGATGACATACTGCGTATCACCCTCGGAAATGGCCTGCACGGGACACACCGACTCGCACGAGCCGCAGCTAATGCAGTCCTCTGTGATCTTCATTGCCATCTGCTTCACCTCCTTTCTGCCATAGGGTTAGTGCCTATCCGAAAACCTGTGGGGCAGGCTTTCCGGCCTGCCCGGACGGCCTGGGTACTCGACCCCTCGACGTCGCAGGGCCAGGGTCATTATACTCCAATTGCGCCTGCCGTCAACTGACAGGCCGGGATGCGCAGGGATCTGCCCTGAAACCGATTTGCATTTTTCCCCGTTTCGGCGTACAATCCCCTTGCCCGCGAGAGGAGGTGGACGCTATACGAGGAAATTGAGCCGATTGTGATCCGATGGGAAAGACAGCGCATGGACCCTGTGTGGCCCCTGGGGGGGCAGCAGGGTTGACGAGGAGGAGGTTCCCTGCCGCGAGGTGGGGTTAACCCCGGTCAGGGGAGAGGTTCTCTCGCCCAACCGACCGTGGGAAAATCGAGGGGTCAGCGGAAGCCTCCCGGGCCAGGGCTGCGGCCCGTCTCTTTCCCTCCTGCGAGCAAGCGCACCGGACAAATCCGCCGGGCAACCGGTGGGACAAAGGGGAAGCGCAGAGCCATCAGCCGCAAGACATCTGGTGCTTGCCATTTTCACTTGCAGGAGGGATAACATGTGTGGTATCGTCGGCTATGTGGGGTCCCGCCAGGCGACCCCGATTGTTTTTGAAGGGCTGAAGCGCCTCGAATATCGGGGCTACGATTCAGCCGGCATCGCCGTGATCCAGGATGGGCAGATCGCCATCCGCCGCCAGGCTGGCCGGCTGACCAATCTGGAACAGTTGCTGGAAGCCAGGCCGATGGTCGGCTCCATCGGCATCGGCCATACCCGCTGGGCCACCCACGGCAAACCTTCGCCGGACAACGCCCACCCCCACATAGACTGCACCGGGCAGGTGGTCGTCATCCAGAATGGCATCGTCGAGAACTATCGCTCCCTGCGCCAGGAGCTCAAAGGGGAGGGCCATCGCTTTGCCTCAGAGACCGACACGGAGGTGATCGTCCACCTGGTGGAGCGCTATCTTGGCCAGGGGGCCGACCTGGAAACGGCGGTCCGCCTGACGCTGAGCCAGATCGAAGGGGCGCACGCCATTGTGGTGATGAGCAGCCGCGAGCCCGACCGGTTGGTGGCAGCCCGGCTGGGCAACGCGGGCGGCGTGACGGTTGGCCTGGGCCAGGGGGAGATGTTCGTCGCCTCGGATGTGCCGGCCATCGTGGAACACACCCGGCGGGTGATCCACCTGGACAGCCGGGAGTTGGCCGTGATCACGGCGGATGGCGCGCGCTTTCTGAGCCTCGACGGCCGGCCCCTGGACAAAGAGGTCCACCTCGTCCCCTGGGACCCGGTGGCCGCGGCCAGGGGCGAGTTCCGCCACTTTATGCAAAAAGAGATCTATGAGCAGGCCCAGGCCATCGCCCACACCCTCAGTGGCCGGGTGGACATGGAACGGGGCCAGGTCTGCCTGGACGAGCTGAACCTGACCCCCGCGCAGGCCCGGGAGATTGACCGGATCGTCATCGTCGCCTGCGGCACGTCGGCCTATGCCGGCCAGGTGGGCAAATACCTGATCGAGAAACTGGCCCATATCCCGGTCGAGGTGGACTATAGCTCCGAGTTCCGCTACCGCGACCCGTTGATCAACGGCCGGACGGCGGTGCTGGCCATCACCCAGAGCGGCGAGACGGTGGACACGCTGGCGGCGATGGAAGAGGCTCAGGCCAGGGGGGCCAGGTTGTGGGCCATCGTCAACGTCATCGGCAGCCAGGCCGCTCGCCTGGCCGAGGGGGTGATCTATATGCACGCCGGCCCGGAGATCGGGGTGGCCAGCACCAAGGCGTTCACGGCCTCGCTGGTGGACCTCTATCTGCTGGCCCTCTACCTGGGCCAGGCGCGGGGTACTCGGCGGCCAGAGCCGATGGACCCGCTGCTGGCCCTGCCCAACCTGGTCGGTCAGGTGCTGGATAACGACCACCTGTACGAAGGGTTGGCTGCCCTCTTTTTCAAGCGGGAACACTTTCTCTACCTGGGGCGGGGCATCAACTATCCCATTGCCCTGGAGGGGGCCCTGAAACTCAAAGAGATCAGCTACATCCATGCCGAGGGCTATCCGGCCGGCGAGATGAAGCATGGGCCCATCGCCCTCATTGATGAAAAGATGCCGGTGGTGGCCATCGCCGTGCAGGATGGGGTGTACGAAAAGATGCTCAGCCAGATCGAACAGGTCAAGGCCCGCGATGGGACGGTGATCGCCATAGCCACCCAGGGCGATGAGTTTGTGCGCAGCCGGGCCGACCACGTCATCTATGTGCCCGCGACTCTGCACCTGCTGACGCCGGTGCTGACGGTCATCCCGCTGCAACTTTTCGCCTACCACATGGCCGTGCGGCGGGGCGCCGACGTGGATCAGCCCCGCAACCTGGCCAAGAGTGTCACGGTCGAGTAACTTGCATTTGGCCGGACTTGTGGTATAATCCCTTCGGGAACGCCAAGGGTTCCTGGAGAGGAGCAAACCATGATCAAGGTCACCATAGACAGTATTCGGGCCAGCCTGTTGTCCCAACACCGGGTGGTGATCCTCAAGGAAGAGGGGGTGGAGCGATATCTTGCCATCTGGATCGGGCCGTATGAGGCCGATGCCATCACGATCAAGCTGCAAGGGGTGGAGGTCGCCCGCCCCTTGACCCATGATCTGGTGTACCAAAGCATCCTCAAGCTAGGCGCCACGGTGTCGCACGTGCTGGTCAACGATCTGCACGACGATACCTTTTATGCGCGCATCATCATGGACAGGGACGGCAAACCGGTGGAGTTGGATTCGCGTCCCAGTGATGCCATCGCCCTGGCGGTGCGGGCCAACGTCCCCATTTTTGTCAGCGAATCGGTGATGGAGCGGGCCGGGGTGACACCCGACGAGGAGATCGACCTGGACGCCCTGACCCCGGAGGAAGAGGAAAAGTTGGCGCCGTATAAGGACTTTATCGAGGGGCTGGACCTGGACGACCTGGATGAGTAGCCTCCCGCGGCGCGCCGGGTGGCGGGGCCGGGCAGGTGGGCGATGGGCCGGGTCGCGCCGTGGCTCATAGTCGGCGGGAACTGGAGGCGAGGGCAGGCAAGGCTCCTGTTCGGTATCGCATGGCCGGCGGGAGCCTGCTTTGTGTCGGGAGGGTAAGGCAGAGAGCGTGGCCGAGAGCAGCAGGATCGAGCGATTGCCGCCTCAGAACATCGAGGCCGAAGAGGCCGTCCTGGGCGCTTTGTTGATCGACCCGGATGCCATCTTCCGGGTGACCACCTTCTTGCGCCCCGGCGACTTTTATCGGGAAAAGAACGGGTGGATCTATGAGGCCGCCCTGTCGCTCCACGAACGGCGGGAACCTCTGGATTTCCTGACCATCTGTGACGAGCTGGAGCGGCGGGGGCAACTGGAAGAGGTGGGAGGGCCGGCGTTCATCACGTCGCTGATCAACGCGGTGCCTACCTCGGTCCACGTCGAACACTATGCCCGGATTGTGGAGCGGACGGCCACCCGCCGGCGGCTGATCGAGGCCGCCGGCCAGATCGCAGCCCTGGCCTACCAGGAAGCGGAGGATGTGGACGAGGTGGTGGACCGCGCCGAAGAGGTCCTGTTCGGCGTGTCGCAGCGGCGCATCGCCCGCGATCTGGTGCCCATCCGGCAGATCTTGAGCGATTACTACGATCGCATTGAGTACCTGACTCAACACCGGGGGGAGATGATCGGCATCCCCACCGGCTTTGCCGACATTGACAAGCTGCTGGGAGGCTTCCAACGGTCGGACATGATCATCCTGGCCGCCCGGCCCAGCGTGGGCAAGACCAGCCTGGCGTTGAGCATCGCCCACAATGCAGCCAAAAAGTTCCGACAGCGGGTGGCTCTCTTTAGCCTGGAAATGTCGGCCGAGCAGGTGGTCCAGCGGCTCATCTCGGCCGAGACCGGCATTGACTCCCAGCGCCTGCGGCGGGGAGAGATCGCCGACGAAGAGTGGGGCCGCTTTATGAAGGCCAGCAGCGACCTGGCCGAGACGCTCTTTTTTGTGGATGACACCCCCAACATCTCGGCCCTGGAACTGCGCACCAAGGCCCGCCGCCTCCACGCCGAGATCGGCATTGACCTGCTCATCGTGGATTACCTCCAGTTGATGCGCGGCGATGTCCGCGTCGAAAACCGGGTGCAAGAGATCTCGGCCATCTCCCGGTCGCTCAAGGCCCTGGCCCGCGAGTTGAACGTGCCGCTGCTGGCGTTGTCGCAGCTCTCCCGCAGCGTCGAATCGCGCACCGACAAGCGCCCGATCCTGTCGGATCTGAGGGAAAGCGGCGCTCTGGAGCAGGACGCCGATGTGGTGATCTTTATCTACCGCGACGAGCTGTACAACGAAAACACCGAGCGGAAGAACATCGCCGACATTATCGTCGCCAAGCACCGCAACGGCCCGACCGGCACGGTATCGCTCTATTTCAAGAAGGAACTGGCCCAGTTCCGCGAGGCGGAGCTGCGCCGCACGGAGATCGACATCCTGTGAGACGTGCCCATCGGCTGGCAACGGCGCTGACACCGCCGGGTGTGGCGCTGTTGGCGCTGGTCGTCTACCTGCAAACCCTGCTGCCCGGCGTCGGCTGGGGCGATATCGCCCGCTTTCAGTATGTGGCCCAGGTGTGGGGCATCCCCCACCGGTTCGGCTATCCGTTGTACATCGCCCTCAGCCGCCTGTTCGGCTACCTGCCGGTGGGCGATGTGGCCTATCGCATCAATCTGATGTCGGCGGTTTTTGCCGCCCTGGCCGCGGCCACGGTCTGCCTCCTCGTCCTGCGCCTGGCCGATGATTGGGTGGCCGGGGCCTCGGCGGGGCTATCGTTTGCCTTTTCGCGGGCGCTGTGGGGCCAGGCGGTGGTGGCCGAGGTCTATGCGCTCAACGCCTTTCTCATCGGGGCGGTGGTGCTGGTGTTGTTGGCCTGGCACCAGACCCGTCGGCCGGCGCTCCTCTACCTGGGGATCGGCCTGTATGCGCTGAGCTTTGGCAACCACATGACGGTGGTGACCCTGGTGCCGGCGGTGCTCTACCTGGTGCTGGTCACCGATTACCGGGTCCTGCTCAACCCGAAAAAGGTGGCGGCGCTGGCCGGGCTGGTGCTGCTGGGGGCTTTGCAGTACCTGTATGTCATCCTCCGTGCCCACCAGCAGCCGCTGCTCAACGAACTGGGGCCGTTCTCGTGGCGGGGCTGGCTCCACTGGATGACCCGCAGCCGCTTTCCGGGCCAGTTCTTCGGCTTTGGCCTGCGCGACCAGGCCGACCGGCTGCGCATCTACCTGGAGTTGTTGGAGAAGCAGTTTTTCCGCTGGGGCTACATCCTGGGGTGGATCGGCGCCTGGGAGCGGCTGAAGGCGGATCTGAAGGGCCTGGTCTTTCTGGCGCTGGCGGCGCTGGGCATCTATCTCTTTGGCATGAACTATGGCGGGATCACCTTTCGCATCTATCTCATCCCGTCCTACCTGATCTTTGCCGTCTTCCTGGGCTGTGGCCTGAGCGCCCTGCGCCGCTGGCTGGCGAACTTGCTGCAGGGCCGGCCCCGAAGGCTGACCTGGCCGCTGTTGGGCGGGCTGGCGGCGGTCATCCTGGCCATGCCGCTCTACCCGCTGTGGCAGAACTGGGCCGAGGTGGACGAGAGCGACAACACCTACTATCGGGATGTGGCGTGGAACCTGGTCAATCATGTCGAACCGGACGCTATCCTGGTGGATTCAGAGTTGTACTACGACGACCTGGAGGCGATCCTCTATGTGGCCTGGGTGGAGAAGGGGTGGTACTCGTTGCGCTGGGTGCCCCCCGGCGACATCGCGGCCTGGCTGGGGCAGCGGCCGGTCTATGCCTGGGCCGACGGCGCTGCCTGGCACGCCCGCTACGTCGAAGAGCCGGTGCCGGGGCTGCCGGGCATGGTGCGGGTCCTGCAGGCGCGAGGGCCGTAGCATCGGCAGGGTGAGGAGAGATGAAAGGTTTTGCCGGGTTTCCGGCCGGAAAACAGCCCTATACGCCTGTGCCCGATCTCTTTTTCAGTGAGCTGCTGCCGGATATTGACCATCTGGGCGAGCTGAAGGTGACGCTCTATCTCTTCTGGCTGCTGGCCCGGAAAAAGGGGGAGCGGCCCTGCGTCAGCGGGGAGGAACTGGCCGCCGACCAGCGGTTGCTGGGCGGGTTGGCCGCGCCGGGCCTGTCGCCCCAGGAGGTGCTCCGCGATGCCCTGGAGCGGGCGGTGAGCCGGGGCACGCTGCTGTGCGTGACCACGGGCCAGGGGCCGGGGCGGCGCGACTGGTACCTGGTCAACAGCGAAAAGGGCCGCCAGGCGATGGAGGATCTGCTGGCCGGCAGATGGTCGCCGGCCAGGGCAGAGCGACCGGTGCACCTTCAGGCGGCGCGGCCCAACATCTTTGTGCTCTATGAGCAGAATATCGGCCCGCTGACGCCGCTGCTGGCTGAGGAGCTGATGGAGGCGGAGGACACCTACCCGGCGGCGTGGATCGAGGATGCCTTCCGCGAGGCGGTGGCGCTGAACAGGCGGAGCTGGCGCTATGTGCAGCGCATCCTGGAACGTTGGGCGGCCGAGGGAAAAGAGGATGAAACGGCTCGGCGAGATGGTGAACGGGATCGGCGGCGCTTTATCGAGGGCGAATATGCCGACTATATCGAGCACTGACGGCCAGGAGGGCGACGTATGCCCCCTGTGCGGGGGCCTGGGTTACGTGCGGGAAAATGTGCCGGTCGGCCATCCCCACTTTGGCCGGCTGTTCCCCTGCCGTTGCAGGCTGGCCGAGATCGAGCGGCAACGGCTGGAGCGGCTGCGGACCCTGAGCAACCTGGAGCACCTGGCCCGCATGACCTTTGACACCTTCCTGCCGGAGGGCTATGGTCTGCCGCCCGAAAGGGGGGCCAACCTGCGCCTGGCGTTTGACCAGGCCCGCCAATATGCCGACGAGCCGCAGGGCTGGCTGGTTCTGTTCGGCGGCTATGGCTGCGGCAAGACCCACCTGGCGGCGGCCATCGCCAACCATGTCCTGGAGCGCGGCCTGCCGGTGCTGTTTGTCGTCGTCCCTGACTTGCTGGACCACCTGCGGGCTGCCTTTGGCCCCAATAGCCCGGTGCGCTACGATGAGCGGTTCGAGGAGGTGCGCACCGCCCCGCTCCTGATCCTCGACGATCTGGGGACCCAGAGCAGCACCCCGTGGGCCCAGGAAAAGCTGTTCCAGATCCTCAATTACCGCTACAACGCCCGCCTGCCGACGGTCATCACCTCCAACCAGACCCCGGAAGAGATCGACCTGCGCCTCCGCTCGCGGTTGTTCGACCCCGACCTGGCGACCATCGTCACCATCCTGGCCCCCGATTTCCGGCGCAGCGGTGTGGCCCAGGATCAATCGGACCTGTCCAGCCTGGCGCTGTTGCAGGACATGACCTTCAGCCGCTTTGACCTGCGCCGGGATGAACTCCCTGCCGAGGAACGGGACAACCTGAGACGTGCCTTTGAACTCTGTCGCACCTATGCCGAGAACCCTGAAGGTTGGCTGGTGCTGACCGGCGAGTATGGCTGCGGCAAGACCCACCTGGCGGCGGCCATCGCCAATGAGCGGATGGCCAGGGGGCAATCGGCCCTGTTTGTCGTCGTCCCCGACCTGCTGGACCACCTGCGGGCCACCTTCAGCCCCACCAGCCAGGTGCGCTTTGACAAGCGCTTCGAGGAGGTCAAGACCGCGCCGCTGTTGGTGCTCGACGATCTGGGCACCCAGAGCGCCAGCCCGTGGGCGCAGGAAAAGCTCTACCAACTGTTCAACTATCGCTACAACGCCCGCCTGCCGACGGTCATCACCCTGGCCCAGCCGATTGACGAAGTAGACCCCCGCCTCCGCACCCGGATGCTCGACGTGGGGCGGTGTACCGTTTTTGCCATTCTGGCCCCCAGCTACCGGGGCACCGCCCAACGCCGGGCGGAGCGCCAGGGCCGGGCACGCGGCCGGAAAGCCGGGGGAGGTAGGCCCCCGCCATAGGCCCCCGCCGCCGGGGCAGGCCGGAAAGCCTGCCCTGCCAATTGCGATGCCGGGCTATCTATGGTACAATATCCCAGGATGGAAGGTACGCTTGGACTGTTGTTGAAGGCGGGAACATGGGTAAGGGGCAGACCCTTGAAAAGCGTATTCGACCCTCTTCGGTCGCGGTAGGGTAAGGGTCTGTGAACCGTCGCCTGCGCCGCCACCCCTGGCTCGCCGAGGCCGCCACCGTTGCCGGGCTGCTGCTCCTGCCGCTGCTCTTCTGGTGGCGGCTGTGGGCACTGGACCCCGCCGACCGGGCCGCCATCCCGGAGGGCGATTTCACCGGCCAGTATTATCCCCTCCAGCTTTTTGCCGCCCGGGAGCTGGCCGCCGGCCGCCTGCCGGCCTGGGACCCCTACCTCAACGGCGGGCAGCCCGGCCTGGCCGACATCCAGACCGGAGCGTTTTACCCCCTCAACCTGTTGCCCAACCTGCTGTTGGCGCTGTTGGACCGGCCGTACACCCTCGGCCTGCTGACAGCCCAGGTGGTACTCCACTTTTCCCTGGCCAGCCTGTTCACCTACCTCCTGGTCCGGCACCTGGTCCGCCGGGCCGGGGCGCGACCCCCTGCCGCCCGCTTTGCCGGGGCCGTCGCCGCCCTCAGTTTTACCTATGCCGGCTACCTGACCTCCTTCCCAGTCCAGCAGATCACCATCCTGGAGACGGCGGTCTGGCTGCCCCTGGTGCTGCTTTTCCTCGACCGGTCCATCCACAGCTCGAACCCCCTGCCTCAGATTATCCCGGCGGGCATGGCCCTGGCCTGTGCTCTCCTGGCCGGGCATCCCCAGACGGCCCTGTACCTCCTCTATATCGTCCTGGCCTACGGCCTGTTCCACGTTTTACGTTTTCCATTTCACCTTCCGCGCCTCATCCCGATTCTGCTAATCCCCATGCTGGGAGTGGCCCTGTCTGCCGTGCAACTGGCACCTTCGCTGGCCTTCATGGCTCGCTCGACCCGCGCCGGCCTGGACTATGAGGCGGTGGCCTGGGGCTTTCCCCTGGCCGAGATCACGCACCTGCTCTACCCCGGCTACTTTGGCGGATCGCCCCAGTATGTCGGCCTCCTGCCGCCGGTCCTGGCCGTGGCGGCGTTGTTCCTGAAGCGCGTGCGCCGCGAAGCAGCCTTTTGGGTCGGGGTGGGGCTGGTGGCGTTTCTGCTGGCCTGGGGCGGCAATACGTTTCTCTACAACGTGGCCTACCTCCTGGTGCCGGGCTTTGCGGTAGTGCGGAACCAGGAGCGGATCATCTACCTGTTCAGCTTTGCCGTGAGCGTCCTGGCCGGCTACGGGGCGTTGACGCTGGTGCAGCCGTTGTCTCGCCCGGTGCGCGCAGGGTTTCGCCGCTTTGGGCCTGCTCTGGGGTGGGTGGCCCTGGCTTTTCTGGCGCTGACGGCCTTGTGGTACCTGGGTTACCTCCAGGGCCAGCAGGAGGGGGTGGCGATCAACCTGTTTGAGGGGGTGCTGCGCCACCAGGCGCTGCTGCTGTTCCTCTGGGGTGGGGTGGTGGCGCTCTTTGCCCTGCGGCTGCGGGGCCCGGCGCGGCGCGGCGGGCTGATGGCCCTGGCGCTGGGCCTCATCTGGCTGAACCTGTTCACCGTCAACTGGCGCTATAATCAGGCCGAGCCGGTGGCCGGGGGGCCGTTCCCGCGGACCGGGCTGGTGGCGTTCTTGCAGGAACAGCCGGGCACCTTTCGCATCTCCAGTTCCGGGTTGTTGCCGGGGGGGAGCAGTGCCGGGGTTGTGTACGGCCTGGAGGATATCACCGGCAATACCCCCCTGCGCCTGGCCGCTTTCCAGCAGTTCGAGGAGCGGATAGGGAGCTGGCGGCTGTGGCAACTCCTGAACGTGCACCTGGTGCTGAGCGAGCGGGACCTGGATGGCCCTGGCCTGGAACGGGTCTATGAGGAGGGAGGGGTCAAGGTTTACCGCATCACCGATCCGCTGCCCAGGGCCTGGGTGGTGCACGACGCCGTTATCGCCGACGATGAAGGCGCCCCGGCTTTGCTCAACGCCCAGGAGTTCGATCTGCGGCAGACGGCCGTGGGGGGGGGGGG
>DAOTXL010000097.1:0-14959 GCA_034435455.1 Anaerolineae bacterium | reverse complement strand
GAAGCTGGGCCGGAGTGTAGTCCATAAAGGGAGCCGCCGGACAGCCGGCGCTGCACCGCAGGCAGTAGTAGCAGCGCCGCACATTCTGCCGGCTCAGGGCGCTGACCCGCTCGACAAAGGTCAAATCCGGTTGTATGGCCATGGGCCCTCCTACAGTGCCGCCAGATAAGATTCCATCATCTGGAGAACCTGACCGGTGGACAGATTTCGGACCCGGGTGGCCTTGTTGGGGCAGACCATCATGCATGCGCCGCAGCCCTGGCACAGCGCCTCCCGCACCAGGGAATAGGCCTGCCACTTGTGCATCTCCCGTGCCCCATAGGGGCAGGCCGGCACACACAGGCCACACCCGGAACAGAGGTCCACATCCACCGTGGCGATGGTCGGTTCGGCCACCAACTGCCCCTGGGAAAAGAGGCGCAACACCTTGGCCGCTGCCGCGCTGGCCTGGGCCACCGTCTCGGGAATGTCCTTGGGGAACTGGGCCGCTCCGGCCAGGAACACGCCGGCGGTGTTGGTTTCCACCGGGCGGAGCTTGGGGTGGGCCTCGTTGAAAAAGCCGTTGGCGTCGGTGCTGATGCGCAGCCGTTGTCCCAACTCGCGGGCATCGGCGCGGGCGACGGTGGCCGTGGCGAGCACCACCAGGTCGGCCTGCACCTCCAGCGGCACCCCGGCCAGAGTATCCACGCCCCACACCGTGATCCGGCCATCTTCGGCAAAGAGCTTGCTCACCTTGCCCCGGACGTAGAGCACCTGATAGTCCTCCATCGCCCGTTGGACAAACTCCTCATAGCCCTTGCCCTGGCTGCGGATGTCAATATAGAACACGGTCGCCTGACCGTCGGGTACCTGCTGCTTGTAGAGGGTCGCCTGCTTGGCCACATACATGCAGCACACCTTGGAGCAGTAGGGCATGTGCAGCTCCGGGTCGCGGGAGCCGGCGCACTGCACCCAAACCACCTCTTTCGGCACCCGCCCGTCGGAGGGGCGGACGATCCGGCCGCCGGTTGGGCCATCGGGGCGGAGCATGGCTTCCAGTTGCAACCCATCAATCACGTCCGGGTAGCGCCCCCCGCCATATTCCCCCAGGCGCTCCTGGCTGTACAGATCGTACCCCGTTGCCACCACAATGGCCCCGATATCGAAGGTGTAGGGGACCGCTTCCCCGTCCCCCTGCTCTGCCTTGACGATAAAATTGCCCACGTACCCGCCCACCTCGGTCACCTGGGCGTTGAGCAGCACCTGGATGTGGGGATGCCGCTGCACGGCGTTGATCCGGGCGGCCAGGCGGTCCGCCCCGTTCTCCAGGTTCAGATAGAGGCCCGACAGTTCGGCCATGCGGCCGCCCAGGTGATCCGACCGTTCGACCAGGACCACCGGGTAGTTGGCATCGGCGATGTCCAGCGCCGCCTGCATCCCGGCGATCCCCCCCCCGATTACCAGCGCGCGCTTGACCAGCGGCAGGTGGATGGGCAGCAACGACTCGTTGTACTGCACCTTGGCCACGATGGAGCGGATCACCTCGATGGCCTTGTCTGTAGCGGCCTGCCGATAGGCCTGGTGGACCCACGAGTTCTGCTCGCGGATGTTGGCAATTTCGACCTGATAAGGGTTCAGGCCGGCCGATTCGCCCGCCTTGCGGAAGGTGGTCTCGTGCATGGCCGGCGAGCAGGCGGCCACGATCACCGCGTCCAACCGATCCTCCTGGATGTGCTGGCGGATCAGTTGCTGGCCCGGATCGGAGCACATGTATTTGTAGTCTATGGCATAGACCACTTCGGGGAACTTGCGGATCTCCTGGACCACCCGCTCCACGTCTACTGTGCCGGCGATATTGGTGCCACAGTGACAGACGAAAATCCCGATTCGCTTCATGGCTTTGCCTTGCGCCTGATAGGCCCCAGAGGCGGCCTTACGCAGCCTCCTGCCCCAACGGCCAACTCGATCCCCTCAATAACCGAAATCCCGGTCGCTGTCCACCCCCATGCCTAATCCGGTGCTTCTACCCCGCCCCAGCGGGCAAAAAGCGACAGCACCCGCCCGGCAGCACCGCTGGCCTGGGCCACCGTCTCGGGGATGTCCTTGGGCCCCGCCCCCGCGCCGGCCAGAAAGACGCCGGGGCAGAGGGTGTCTATCGGTTCCAGGTTGCCGTCCCGCTCGACCAGCCAGCCGAACCTGTCCACCTCCAACCCCAGCATCTCGGCCACCTGCCGCGTGCCCTCCGAGGGTATCATGGCCGGCGAGATCACCACCAGGTCGGCCGCCACCTCCACCGGCAGGCCGGTCAGGGTGTCCACGCCCCAAACCATCACCTTGTCGCCCTCGCGGAAGAGCTTGCTCACCTTACCCCGGATGTAGAGCACCCGGTCCTCCTCCATCGCCCGCTGGACAAACTCTTCATATTGCTTGCCGGCTGAGCGGATATCTATGTAAAAGAGGGTCGCGTGGCCGTCGTGGACCTTGTGTTTGTAAATCATGGCCTGTTTGGTGCTGTACATGCAGCAGATTTTGGAACAGTAGGGCATGTGCAGCTCCGGGTCGCGCGAACCGGCGCAGTGGATCCAGACCACCTCCCGCGGGATCCGGCCGTCTGAAGGGCGGCGCACCACACCGGCCGTCGGTCCAGAGGCCGACAGCAGCCGCTCCATCGCCAGGGCATCAATCACGTCCGGCACCTGTCCGCCGCCATATTCGCCCAGTTTCTCCAGCGGATAGAGTTCAAAACCGGTGGCCAGGATGATGGCTCCCACCCGTTCCTCGAACCAGGTCGGTTGCTGCTCATAGTCAATGGCACCGACCGGGCATACCTGTTCGCACAGGCGGCACTTGCCCTTTTGAAACCAGGTGCAATAGTCGGGGTCAATCACCGGCTTTTTGGGTACCGCCTGGGGCGAAAGGGTGTAGATGGCCTTGCCGGTGCCTTTATAGCGGAACTTGCCGCCGCGCGTCACCTCGGCCAGTTGCAGATACCGGTCAAAGGCCACCGGGATGGAGGTGGGGCATTTTTCGCTGCACGCGCCGCAGCCGGTGCACAGGTCCCAATCCACGTAGGCCGGTTTGCGCCGGATGCGGACGCGAAAATCGCCCATCGTGCCCGAGATCGCTTCGATCTCGGAATAGACGTGGAGCCTGATCTGGTCATGGTGTCCCACCTCGACGGTGCGGGGGGTCAGGATGCACTGGGCACAGTCCAGGGTGGGAAAGGTCTCGGAAAGCTGGTGCATGTGCCCGCCCACCGACGGCCAGCGGTCCACCAACACCACCTCATAGCCGGAACCGGCGATATCCAGCGCCGCCTGCATCCCGGCAATGCCGGCGCCGATGATGAGGGCTCGTTTGCTGTAGCCTTGTTCACCCATAGCCATTCCGCTATTACTCCCCCTACCCTCCCGCCGCAAGCCGGCCGAAACCGTCAAGCCTGCACCAGGTTGAGCACCGGATCGGGGCTAATGTAGTGCCGCTCCCAGCCATAGCCCTCCCCATCGAGTCCCAGGGCCAGACCCATCAACTGGCTAAAGTAAAACACCGGGATGGGCCGATAGCTGGCGTGCAACTTTTGCATCTCGGCCTGTTGTTTGTCCAGGTTGAACTGGCACAGGGGACAGTTGGTCACCATCGCCTCGGCCCCGGCCTTTTGCGCCGAACTCAGCACCGTGTACACCATCTCCCGCGTCACGTCCGGCGCCTTGACCGCCAGGTAGGCCCCGCAGCACTCATTCTTGTGGGGGTATTCCACCGGCGTCGCGCCCAGGGCGGCCAGCAGATCGTCCAGGCTGCGCGGGTTTTCCGGGTTGTCATAGGCCACTTCTGCCGGGGGGCGGAGGACCATACAGCCATAGTAGCAGGCCACCTTCAAGCCGGCCAGCGGCCTCTGCACCTTTTCCCGCACGGCCTCGAACCCCACCTCGTCGCGGAGCAGGTGCAGGATATCCCTGACCTCCGCCTCACCGGCGTACTCGGCCTCGATGAACGCTTCGAGCCGTTCCCGCTCTTCCGGGTGCTGCCGGATAAAGCCGTTGGTGCGCTTGAGGACGTTGTAGCAGGTGGTGCAGGCCGTCGTGACCACGCCGTTCAGCCCCGCATCCCGCGCTGCCACCAGCACATGGGCCGGGGCCGCCAGCTCCAGCATATTGTCCACGATGAGCGGATAGGTTGCGCCGCAGCAGTTCCAGTTCGGCAGTTCGACCAGCTCCAGCCCCACCGCCGCCATCGAGGCCCGCACCGCGTTGTCAAAGCCTTTGCCGGTCGTGTTCAGCGTGCAGCCCGGAAAGTAGGATACCCTCATGGCCGTTATCTCCACCTGTTGTCAGACGGTATATTTGCGAAAGCCGCCGATAAACGCCTGCTGCGGCCACTCCTGTAGCTCTTCGGGGGGGATGGCGTCATAGTTGAGGTGGCTGCCCTCCTCGAACATCACGATCTCCCGCAGCGCCTCCATAATGCGGCTCAGGTCCACCCCCTTGGGGCAGCGGCTGTAGCAGGTCTGACAGGCGGCGCACAGCCAGATCGTCTTGCTCCCGGTCAGGCGGTCCACCAGGCCGAGTTGAGCGTAGCGGATCACCTGGCTGGGCAGCATATCCATCGCAAAGGCCACCGGGCAACCGGCGGCGCACTTGCCACACTGATAGCAGGCCAGCAGGTCCTGGCCGCTGTACTCCTCAATGCGGCGCACCAGGTCGTTATGCACCGATTCTGCCGATAGTCGAACTCTCATCTTTGCCCCATCTCCGCTACCAACCACTACTCCCGATTGTAGGCTTTCATCCCATCCTCGTAGGCATCGCCGCCGTAGATGTCGTTGATGACGATGGCCGGAAAATCTTCGACCTCCAGCCGGCGCAGCGCCTCTGCCCCCAGGTCCTCGTAGGCAACCACCTCCGCCTTTTTGATGCTCCGGGCAATGAGCGCCCCGGCCCCGCCGATGGCCCCCAGGTAGACCGCCTTGTGTTTCTGCATCGCCTGACGCACCGCCGCGGAGCGGTTGCCCTTGCCGATCATCCCTTTCAGCCCGACCTCCATCAGCCGGGGGGCATAGGGGTCCATCCGGCCGCTGGTCGTCGGGCCGGCAGAACCGATAGGCTGGCCTGGCTTGGCCGGCGACGGCCCCATGTAGTAGATGATCTGCCCCTGCGGGTCAAAGGGCAGCGGCTCGCCGGCATCGAGCGCCGCCACCAGCCGCTTGTGAGCCGCGTCGCGCCCCACATAGAGGGTGCCGGTGAGGGTCACCTTGTCGCCGGCGTGGAGTTGCTCGATAACCTCATCGGTCAAAGGGGTCGTCAATCGCATCTCCTGCTCCTTGTCTCAAGCCGCCGCGGGTAAGCGGCGCACATAGCCGAACCACTTTTTGACCAGACCGTGCTCTTGCAAATACTGCCGGGCCCGCCGTCGCCAAAGTTCCAGGTCCCCAACCAGGGGGTGACCTTCCAGCAAGGCATCCAGGATCAGACCGCGGTGCAGGCAGGCCATCAGCTCTTCTTCTGTGAATCCCAGCACATCCACCAGGGGCGGCTTGTCTTCCCACAGTAGATTGAGCCGTTCCCAAAAGTCGGTCGGCAACTCATCCGCCACTACCAGGAGATCATAGTCGCTCAAGCACCCGGCATCCCCGCGCGCCTGCGAACCGAACAAGATCACCGCCTGGGGCTTTAGCCTCCGCTCCAACGACTCTACATATTCAGCAATAGCCGGCGGACAGCCTCCAGGATCTCCTGTGCCCGTCGCCAGCAATCCTCCGCATCCTTCCGCCCAAAAAAGTCAGCCGGAATGCCAAACGGTACCCCGTTGGGATAACGGGTGGGGATATACATCCGGTCCAACCCACGAGCAATCTCCCCCAGGTGTTTCAGCTCTGTGATCTCCTGGACTCCGGCTTGCCGGTCACCCTGGATCAGAACCATGACACTGTGGACCCGCCCCACATCTTCTCCCCTGGCGGCATGGACGGCCTGGACTGCTTTTTCCGCCGCCTGTTGGGCGACAAAGCACGCCCAATGATAGTCTCCACTATCGCCCAGGTTCCCGGCAGCCTGAAGGTCCCGCTCTGCCTGCCAGAACCATCGCATGGCTTCGGCGTACCAGCGGTCCCCGGCGCTCACAACACCGCCTCCTGGTGCCGCGCCGAGTGGCACTGGAGGTTGACCGCCACCGGCAGGGAGGCGATGTGCGCCGGGAAGGTCTCCACATGGACCGCCAGGGCCGTGGTCAGGCCGCCGAACCCCTGGGGGCCGATGCCCAGCCGGTTCACCCGCTCCAGGATCTCGGCCTCCAGCCCGGCGACCTCCGGGTCGGGGCTGGGCCGGCCCACTTCCCGCAGCAAAGCGTATTTGGCCAGCCACATGGCCTTTTCCGCCGTCCCGCCCACGCCCACGCCGACGATGATCGGCGGGCAGGGGTTGGCCCCCGCTTTGCGCACCGCCTCCACCACGAATCGAATGACCCCCTCGCGGCCATCAGCCGGCTTGAGCATGCCCAACTGGCTCATATTCTCGCTGCCGCCCCCTTTGGGAGCCACGATGATCCGCAGCCGATCGCCGGGGACGAGGGTCGTGTGGAGGACGGGCGGGGTATTGTCCTGGGTGTTGGTCCGGGCCGAAAAGGGCCGGGCCACCATCGATTTGCGCAGGTAGCCATCCCGATAGCCCTGGCGCACCCCTTCGGCAATGGCCTGGTCCAGGTCGCCGCCGACGATGTGGACCTCCTGCCCCAGCTCGACAAAGACGACCGCCACGCCACAGTCCTGACAGAGGGGCATCTGCTGTTCGCGGGCGATCCGGGCATTTTCGAGGATCTGGTCCAACACCTCACGGCCCACAGGCGAGCTCTCTTGCTCGCGGTAACGGCGCAGGGCAGCCAGCACATCTTCGCCCAGGTAGTAGTTGCTCTCGATACAAAGCCGCCGGACGGCTTCTACAATCTGGTCGGTGTGAACCTCCCTCACGATCTACCCTCCCCCTGAACGGAAAAGCACCTCCGCATATTCGACTTTTGTTCGTTCTGGCGTGAGGTGCTCGCAAAACTTACCTATAGACTCGTGACGGCCTGTGCCGCTAAAGCAATGGCCCTCTGCCCGGTTCGTCACGATAGCCTCTCCGTCGAAGCGAACACGCCCGAATTATACACCCTTCGCGGCGCTTTGTCCAATCGAGTCCAGCCGAATGCCCTGACCCAGAAAAAGGCGGGCGGCCTGGAACAGGCCGCCCGCCAACCGGTCGGCTAAAGCCCGGCCTCCTGGCGCAGGATGGCCGCTTTGTCGGTGCGCTCCCAGGGCGCATCAATGTCATCGCGGCCAAAGTGGCCATAGGCTGCCGTGGCGCGATAGATGGGGCGGCGCAGGTTCAACTCGCGGATGATGGCCGCCGGCCGAAAGTCAAAGTGCTTGTCGATCAGGGACAGGATCGTCTCATCGGGCACTTTGGCGGTGCCAAAGGTCTCGATGGCCAGCGACAGGGGGCGGGCCACACCGATGGCATAGCTCACCTGAAGCTCAAGCCGGTCCGCCAATCCGGCGGCGACGACATTCTTGGCCACATAGCGGGCGTAATAGGCCCCGGAGCGGTCCACCTTGGTCGGGTCCTTGCCCGAAAAGCAGCCGCCGCCGTGGCTGGCCATACCGCCGTAGGTATCCACCATGATCTTCCGCCCCGTCACCCCGGCATCCCCCGCTGGCCCGCCGGTTACAAAGCGACCGGTGGGGTTGACATAGATTTTGGTGTTCTCGTCCAACATGCCGTTGGGGATGACATACTTGATCACCCGGCGGATGACGTCGTCGCGGATCTTTTCGTAGGTCACGTCGGGCGAGTGTTGGGCCGAGACGACGACGGTGTCTACCCGCTTGGGCTTGCCGTACTCGTACTCGACCGTCACCTGGCTCTTGCCGTCAGGTCGCAGGTAGGGCAACGTACCATCCCGGCGCACATGGGCCAGGCGGCGGCACAGCTTATGGGCCAACATGATCGGCATCGGCATCAGCTCCGGCGTCTCGGTGCAGGCAAAACCGACCATCATGCCCTGGTCGCCGGCGCCGATGGCCTCGATCTCCTCCTCGGTCATCTCGCCCTGTTTGGCCTCTAACGCCTTGTTCACCCCCAGGGCGATGTCGGCGCTCTGCTCCTTGATGGACACCAGCACACCGCAGGTCTCGCCGTCGAAACCGAACTTGGCGCGGGTATAGCCGATGTCCAGCACTACGTCGCGCACCAGGGCGTTGAGGTCCACATAAGTGCTGGTGGTGATCTCGCCCATCACCAACACCATGCCGGTGGTCACGGCGCATTCGCAGGCCACGCGGGCGTCTGGGTCCTCGGCAATGATGGCATCCAGCACGGCGTCCGAGATCTGGTCGCAAATCTTGTCCGGGTGGCCCTCCGTCACCGACTCGGACGTGAAATAGAACTTGGGTGAGGTCATGAATGTAGTAGTCATTGACATTTTCTTTGCTCCCTCCATTCTGATTTAGGATGTAATTACCTACCCGCTACCCTCCCGCAGGTTACAAACCTGCGGGAGGGTGGGGTGTCAGGCTTCCCGGCTTCCTGATTCCCTGATACCTGATCCCCAGATACCCGATCCCCTGATACCTGATCCCCAGATTCCTGGCCTATGTGCCCTCCTGCCACGAAGTCAGATAGCGGGCCTGTTCGGGGGTCAGTGCATCAATCTCGGCGCCCATCGCTTTGAGCTTGAGGCGGGCGATCTCTTTGTCAATCGCCTCCGGCACCGGATAGACCGCATTTTTCAGTTCGGCGGCGTGTTGGACCATGTACTCGGCGCACAGGGCCTGGTTCGCAAAGCTCATATCCATGACGGCCGAAGGGTGCCCCTCGGCGGCGGCCAGGTTGATGAGCCGTCCTTCGCCCAGGAGCGAAATGCGGCGGCCGTTGGCCAGGGTGAACTGCTGGACAAAGGGGCGCATCTCCTGCACCGAGACCGCCATCTCTTGCAGCGCTGGGATGTTGATCTCGACGTTGAAATGGCCCGAGTTGGCCAGGATCACGCCATCCTTCATCACCTCAAAGTGGTGGCGGTCAATCACATTTTTATCCCCGGTAGAGGTGACAAAAATATCGCCCACCCGGGCCGCCTCCAGCATGGGCATCACCCGGTAGCCGTCCATCACCGCCTCCAACGCCCGCAACGGGTCCACCTCGGTGACGATGACGTTGGCCCCCATGCCGCGGGCGCGCATGGCAATGCCCCGGCTACACCAGCCATAGCCGCCCACGACAAAGGTCTTGCCCGCCAGGAGCACGTTGGTGGCGCGCAGGATGCCGTCAATGGTGCTCTGCCCGGTACCATACCGGTTGTCGAAAAGGTGTTTGGTGGTGGCATCGTTGACGGCGATGATGGGGTAGCGCAACACCCCGTCGGCGGCCATGGCCCGCAGGCGGATGACGCCGGTGGTCGTCTCCTCCGTCCCGCCGATAATGCCGTCCAGCAACTCGGTGCGCTCCTTGTGCAAGACGCCCACCGTATCGGCGCCGTCGTCCATAGTCAGGTGCGGCTTGTGGTCCACCGCCTGATGGATGTGGCGGTAGTAGGTCGGCCCGTCCTCCCCCTTGATGGCAAACACCGACACACCATGCCGGACCACCAGAGCGGCGGCCACATCATCCTGAGTGCTCAGCGGGTTGCTGGCGCACAGCCGCACCTCGGCCCCGCCGGCCGCCAGCGTACACACCAGGTTGGCCGTCTCGGTAGTCACATGCAGGCAGGCCGAGATGCGAATGCCTTGCAGCGGCTTTTCCCGCTCGAACCGCTGGCGGATCAGCCGCAACACCGGCATCTCCTGCTCGGCCCACTCGATGCGGCGCTGGCCAGAGTCGGCCAGGGCCAGGTCCTTTACATCATAGCTTTCGGTCACGTTCCTACTCCTCATTAGATATGTTGGACAAGAGGCCGCCCAGCTCCGGCGCATCGCCGAACACCCGCCGGTAGCGGGCGACAAACTCCTGGAGAGAGTAACGGTGGTTCTGGGTGCCGGGGTGTTCCAGGACATAGGTGGCAGCCAGGGCAGCGATGCGGCCCGTCGTCGGCCAGGAATAGCCATGCAGCATCCCTTTGATGATCCCGGCGCGGTACGCATCGCCCACACCGGTCGGTTCTACCGGCCTCTCCGGCGGCACAGCCGGGATGGGCCATTCCTGCCCATCGGCATAGATGGTCGAACCCTGTTCGCCGTGGGTGATAATGGTGGCGGCCGGCAGGGCCAGCAGGTCCCCGGCCGACAGCCCGGTCTTGTTGCGGATCAGGCCGAACTCGTACCGGTTGACAATGAGCAGCCTGGCCCGGCGAATCCCCTCCAGCAGCTCCTCGCCGCTGAGGCGGACGATCTGCTGGCTGGGATCATAGATATAAGGGATGCCCAGCTCCTGGCACTCGCGGACATATTTGACCATGGCCGTCGGGGCGTTCGGCGCGATGATGGCGATCTCGATGGCCCGATAGTCCAGGTCATAAAACGAGAGGCGGTCTGCCTTGCCCATCGCCCCGATGTAAAAGCTGGCGATCTGGTTGTTCTCCAGGTCGGTGTTGACAAAGAAGGAAGAGGTGAACTCGTCCGGCACTTCGACGATGGCCGACGTGTCCACGCCGTTCTCTTCCAGCCAGGCGCGGTACTCGCCGAAATCGTGGCCGACGGTGGCCATAACGGTGGGCCGCTCGCCCAGCAGGGCCAGGCTGTAGGCGATGTTGGGAGCACAACCGCCGCGCTGTTTGTGCATCGAGTCCACCAGGAAACTCAGGCTGATGTGCTGAATCTGCTCCGGCAAGATGTGGTCCCGGAAGCGACCGGGGAACGACATCAAATAGTCATAGGCCACCGAGCCGGTGATGAGGATGCTCATGGGTCTGCCCCCCTCCTTATCCATACCGTTCTCGCAAGGCCCTGGCCACCCCGTTGGTCAGGTGCAGCACCCATTCTGCCGTTTCTACTTTCAACGACCCGCAGCCGCAGGAGGGCATAATCAGCGCCGCCCTCAGCAGGTCATCGCGGTGCAACCCCTTGACCACCAGCAGGTCCAACGCCCGGTGGAACCGTTCGACCAGGCTGTCCACCCTTTCCGCCAGGGCCTGGTCCCCGGCCGGGACAATGCCCCAGGCGATCAGGCCACCCCGCTGCAAGAAAGCGCCCACCTCGTCGGGATAGAGGGCCAGGGTCTCGGCATAGTTGTAGGCATCCAGGCTGAGGATATCCACCGTTGTGGACAGCAGCAGCGACCAGTCGGTGTTGCCGCAGCAATGCACCCCTTTCAGCCCCTCGATCCCGGCCAGGATCTCCTCCAGGAGTTCGAGGACCGGCTGCCGATCCAGCGCGACAAAGGCCGAGCCAAAGCTGCTCATGTACGGCTCGTCTATAAAAAGCACGGTCTGGGGGGAAAGCCGGCGCAGCTTTTGCTCCATCCAGGAAGCCTTGAGCCGCAGGTGCTTGGCGACCGCCTCGGCCAGCACCTCATCATAGATCACGGGCCGCCGGTTCTGATCCGAGACCATCAGCCCCCAGCTCACCGGCCCGGTCACCTGGCCCTTGACGATCGGCAAAGGAGGGGGGTTCAGCTCCATAAAGCGGTGCAGGCCGGCCGCATAGTCGGCGGTGATGGCTGCATAGTCCAGGTCGTTGGTCAGATAGGCGACATACAGCCGCTCCAGATCGGGGTCCAGGTCCTGCTCGCGGTCCACATAGATCCGCTCGTTGGCCACAACCACCCCGGGGAAACGTTCGCTGAACTGGACATACATATTCTCCAGGAAAGAACGCCTGGGCAACTGAGGCCAGGTGGGGATGTCCAGGAGCTCCCCTGCCAGACGGCAGGCAATCGCCGGGTCGGTGTGGGGCAGGCTGCCGGCGGCCAGTGAGTGGAGGGAAAGGGCCGTTCTGTCCATGAGCCTCACTCCCCCAACACCATCCGCCGCAAACTCCGGTCAAACGGCGGATAGGCAATGCCGTTCTCGGTGATGATGCCGGTTACGTAGCGATGGGGCGTCACGTCAAAGGCGGGGTTGAACACCCGGATCCCCTCCGGCGCGATCTGACAGCCGTCCACATGGGTCACTTCGGTCGGGTCCCGTTCCTCGATGGGGATGGCATCGCCGTTGGGCAGCGAAAGGTCAATCGTCGAGGTGGGCACCACGGCATAGAACGGCACGCCGTTCTCCTGGGCCAGCACCGCCAGCTTGTAGGTACCGATCTTGTTGGCCACGTCGCCGTTGGCGGCGGTCCGATCGGAGCCGACCAGCACCAGGTCCACCCGGCCGGTGCGCATCAGGTGGCCGGCGGCGTTGTCGGCGATGAGGGTCATGGGGATGCCTTCGTTCAGCAGTTCCCAGGCGGTCAGGCGAGCGCCCTGCAACCGGGGACGGGTCTCGTCCACCCAGACGTGGACCCGCTTGCCCTGTTCGTGGGCGGCGCGGATGACGGCCAGGGCCGTGCCATAGTCCACCGTGGCCAACGCGCCGGCGTTGCAGTGGGTCAGGATGTTGCACCCGTGGGCGATGAGCGCCGCCCCGTGGGCCCCCATCCGCCGGTTGATCGCCACATCCTCATCGGCGATGCGTTGTGCCTCGGCGATGAGGTCCTGCACCAGGTCCTCTACCGGCCTATCCACCAGGGCCTGTGCCCGGCCGATCATCCGTTCCACCGCCCAGAAGAGGTTGACCGCCGTGGGACGGGTGGCGCGGAGCTCGTCGGCTGCCCCCTTCAGGTCGGCCAGCAGTTCCGCAGCCGTGGTGGCCCGGCTGTGCCTGGCAACCAGGGCCAGCCCGAACCCTGCCGCTGCCCCGATGGCCGGCGCGCCGCGGATGACCATCTCCCGGATGGCCCAGGCCACATCGCGATAGTCGTCGAACTCGACAAACGCCAGCTCCTGCGGAAGCCGCCGCTGGTCAATCATCCGGACGGCTCCTCTGGCATCCCACTCGATCGTTCTCATCCTCTTCTTCTGTCCCAAGTTCAGTGGGCACCTTGCGAGTCCGGTGCCTGGCACCCTGGTAAACAAAAAAGCTCTCCCGATGAGAGCCTTTCTTTCTGCCAACTCTCATCTTTCAGGCCGCCTGAGCGTACCTGCCGGAATTGGCACCATGTTGGACTTGCCAACTGGTTGCCGGGGTTTCACTGGGCCGGTCCCTCCACCCCTCTGGATGAGCGTCCAGCTCGATTGTAGCGGCGGCCATGATAGCACAGCCGCCATTTTTTGTCAAATCGCCGGGTCGGCTATTACAGCCCTCACCGCCGTGGTCCTCAGCGTGCCCTGCGGCTCGATCTCAGTCGGTCGCCGGGCCGGATGGTCGCCACAGCATCATCAAGAGAGAGGCGGTCAGGGCCAGGGCCGCTCCGAAAAAAAAGGGAGCTGCCGCCCCAAACCCCTTCCAGCCCAACGCTCCCTGCCACAACACGCCGGCGATGAGCGAGGCCGGCAGGTCGAGGATGCCCAGGACAGCGTTGTAGGTGCCGTAGGCCGTGCCGCGCAACCCGGCCGGCACCAGGTCGGCGACCATCGCCCGGGTCGTGCCGTAGGCCAGGCCATAGTACAGGCCATACAGGGCGTACAAGGCCCACACATGCCAGCCGGTCCTGGCCAGGGCGAAGCCCAGATAGATGGCCGCGTAGGCCAGCCAGCCCCCGATGATCACCCGCCGCCGCCCGATCCGGTCGGAGAGCGATCCGGCCGGCGTGGAGACCAGGGTATACACCAGGTTGAAGGTGATGAGCATCCCCAGGATGCCCGGCACGCTCAGCCCTCGCTCCCGGGCGCGCAGCACCAGGAAAGCATCCGACGAGTTGCCCAGGTCGAACAGGCCCACGATAAGCAGAAAGACCAGGAAAGGTTTGCCCAGCCCTTTGAAGGTGAGGGCCGGCCGTTCGCCTGTCCCGGCAGGTGGCACCTCCCTGGCACCCAGGGCCAGCGAGAGCACGGCCAGCACCGCCGGGATCAGGCTGATGAGCACGATGGTCTGGAAGGTGCTCTGGCCCAGCCCACCCGCGGACGAGGGCAACGCCCAGACCACCGCCAGAGCGATCAACAGGCCCACCACTGCCCCGCCGGTGTCGGCGGCACGGTGAAAGCCAAAGGCCAGCCCGCGTTGCCCCTCATCTACGCTGTCGGCCACCAGCGCATCGCGGGGCGCGGTGCGGATGCCCTTGCCCACCCGGTCGGCCCATCGGGCACCGGCCACAATCCAGACGTTGGCCACGCCGAAAAAGGGCCTGGTCAGCGCCGACAGGCCGTAACCGACCACTGCCGGCCACTTGCGCCCCCCGATCTTGTCTGACAGCCAGCCGGAAAACACTTTGAGCAGGCTGGCCGTCGCCTCGGCCACCCCTTCAATCACACCGATGATATTCTTGCCCATGCCCAATATATCGCTCAGAAACAGAGGCAGGAGGTTGAGAAGCATCTCGCTGGAGATGTCCATAAAAAAGCTGGTCAGGCTCACCGCCCACACATTGCGCGGCAACCTCCGCCAGCCGGCCTTCTGTTCGGAAACGGCTGTTTGGTTCATTTCAACACCTCCTCCTGAGAATGAACGGCGGACGGTACCCCTGGGCAGCCGCCAGGGCTGGCCCTACAGGACCTCGCCGACCAGTTCGGCGATCTTGAGCCGGGCCTCGTCCAGGGCAGCCCGGCCCCGGTCGGTGATCGTATAATACCGGCGCCTGCGCCCGCCGACGACCCGATCCTCGCGTGCCAGGTACCCCTCTTTGTAGAGATGGTGCAGGGTGGGGTACAGGGTGCCAGGGCTCAGGTCATAGCCGTGGCGAGCCAGCTCCCCGGCCAACTCGGTGCCATAGACCGGTGCCTGGGCAGCATGGTACAGGATATGGACCTTGATGAACCCCAGAAAAAACTCTCGCATCATAATATCAATTCCCGTTATCGGGTAACGATATTATACCCGAAAAGGAACGGGATGTCAAGCTACAGATTCGAAAAATCTATCGGTTGCTACCACCAGGGACACAAAG
>DAOTXL010000096.1:0-77184 GCA_034435455.1 Anaerolineae bacterium | reverse complement strand
GATCGCCGTGTATGGCGTGGACGATGGCTGCCCCTGTGTCTGAAAAGCGGGTCACGTCCAGGCCAACCGCCTCAAAGGTCCAGCCCGGAGCGCCATCACCGCCCGACATCCGGCTCCAGGCATCCTGGTGGGGGTCTATAAACAGCTCCAGGCCATGCTCTCCGGCCCGGCGCACGACCTCATAGAGATAGTCCAGGTAGTCCTGGTCATAGAGGCCCGGTCCGGCGTGCTCGATCGCCTCCCAGGTGATCACCAGGCGCAGGAAGGTGAACCCCCAGGCCCGCAGGCGGGCCAGGTGCTCGTCTGCCTCTGCCAGGGGGAAGGGGCGCCCGACAAAGGAGACAGGACGATGGTCGTAGAACCCCTGGCGCACATGGGTTGCGCCATCGGGATAGGGCACCTTGCTGCTGCCGCCCAGGTTGACGCCGCGCAGGAGCAGCGTCCGCCCCTGTTCATCCTTGAACCACGGTCCCTCTATGTGCATGAGCCCTCCCTCCATTCAGGGAACGCGGCTCACCCAACAACGCCAGGTCCTGGCGCTTCTGTTCCAACGGGATCAGGGGGAGTTGTACAGGCCTGCCCATTGTGGATGGCCAACGCCAGGCCATTATTCCAGTCGGAACGACCCGGCGATCTCGGTGAAAACAGGTTCGTAGCTCTCCCAGGCGGTTTCATCTACGGCCAGGGTCAGGATCCACAGGTCCTTGCCCTGCGCGTACAGGTACTGGTACTGTTTGATGGCGAAAGGCCCCACCGTCACGCGGACGGCGAGCCGGCCGGCTTCCAGGCCGTTGATCTCCAGGCCGGCCTGGGTGGAGAGCACCTGGAGTCCGAACTGTTTGTAGGCGTTCTCCAACTGGATCAGGAGGGGCTCGACCCTCATGGCGAAGGGCTGCTGCTGGTAGGAGATGTTGGCCGTGGCATACCCCACCCCGGCCGGCTGTGTGTCCATGGCCCACAGCCGGAGCGCTTCCTGCATGGCTTCTGCGGAAAGCATCTGGGTTACACTTTGCGCCCAGTCGGCGTTAAGGTTCTTGACCAGGTCCAGAATGGCCTCGATCCCCTCCCGGCCCACATCGATCACCTGCCAGCGTTCTGGCAGGGCGAGGGTAAATTCGGCGGTAGTGTACGCTACCCACCCTTCTTTCAGCGAGATGGCCACCGGGGAGGGTCGGGCGGTGGCGAGCGGCGTCGGGCTGGGCAGCAGTATGGGGTAAAGGTGGGGGTCGGGGTGGGGGTGAAGGTCGGCGTCGGGGTGGGGGTGAAGGTGGAGGTCGGGGTCGGGGTGATGGTGGGGGCCTGAACCGTCTGAGTGGCAAAGATGGCAGCCGCGATCTCGGTGGCCTGGGCATTGCGCTTTTCCGCAGCAGAGGTGCAGGCCGCCACCGACAGGACAATCGCCAGGCAACCCAGGATAGATAGGATGTTCCGTTTCATCGAATCTGCTCCTTTCTCCAGGTAAAACGGCCTGCCGGCTGTTCAGGCAGGCCGGAAAGCCCCCCCTGCCGACGTGGGACAGATCTTCGGCGCCGACCCGCCGGGGCCAGGATGGATTCAAAGCACGGCAGTACCCCTGGCAGGAGTCGAACCTGCGACACAAGGTTTAGGAAACCTCTGCTCTATCCTTCTGAGCTACAGGGGCGCACAACCCTAGTATAACACAAGATCAACCTTCTGACAAACCAGGTGGCGGGCAATTTGTAAGTGCCCGGCACTTCGACCCGGCATCTCAACCCACCGGCCACACCCCACCGGGCAGCAAGAAGGCGGGCTTGTGGCCCGCCTTCTTGCTGCGGTCGCCTGTCCTCCGCCTCTACTCCCCCGGCTCGACGGTGAACCTGCCGCCGTCACTGCGGCCAAACACCTCCGGGAAGTACATCTCGTAGGCTGGCGCCGGCATCACCAGGAACTGACCCGGTACGCCGGCGCGCATCAGGTAGGTGTACTCGTAGGTGCCGCGCGGCAGGTATTCGGCAAAGAGCACCACCTTTTCGTCGCGCATCTCCGAGCGGGAGAACCACCACCACCCCCAGCCGTACTGGCGAACCCAGCGGTCCTCCTCTCCGGCGGAAAGGTGGCGCAGCTCCGGCCGCTCGCCGACGACGCTGGTGGTCTTGAGGCTGAGGTCCACCCCCTCAAAACCGGCCGGCAGCGGGTCCTCGACCACCACATAGTACAGGTCGGTGGGGGCGATGAGGGTCAATTTGACCCTGATCACGTCGCCCACCCTGGCCGTGTCTACGTACTGCCCGGGCGCCTCCACCGGGCTGTACTGCCGGGCGACGAGGATGCCCCGGTCCAGCGCCTTGACCAGTTCGGCGGGCAGGTAGTAGCGCAGGTAGGCCGAGTAGTAGAGCCGGCCTTTGCCGGTCTGCCCCGCCTGGGCGGCGTGGCGCTCGATGACCAGGCGGTTGCCTTCCTCGACCAGCAGCCGGGCGATCTCGACCTGGAGCCGGCGACTCTGGTCAATGGTCTCCCGGGTCACGTCGCCGGCAGCCCACTCTTCCCCGTTGAGATAGACGGTGTAGCTGAAATCGCCCTCCAGCTCGCCGCTGGCGCGCATATACTCCACCAGGCCCAGCAGCGACCAGGCGGTGTCCTGGGTGGTCTCCCAGTGGCCCTCCTTCCGCACGGCCATCAGCCAGCGCACGGCGTTGGGCAACAGTTCCGAATCCGGCTCCAGCCGCGACAGCACCCAGATGACGATGGCGGTGGTGCGGATGTCGGTGTTCATGTTCCGGTAATCGGGCTTTTCCTCCTCCCAGTGGGTGCCGGTGGCGCTGACCACGGCATCGCCAGCCAGGTCGCTCAGGAGCGTCCTGGCCCGCTGTGGCTCTTTGGGTTCCAGCAGGCTCAGGGCCATGGCCAGGGTTGCCCGCCCATAACGGCTGAGGAGGTGGCGTTTGTCAAAGAGGCGCACGGCAAAGCCCAACTCGCCCCCGCTCTTGAGATCAAAGGTGGTGGCATATTCGGCCAAGGTGTACAGTTGATAGGCCAGGCGGTTGGCCTCCCAGTGGGTGTCCACCGTGCCCACCGACGGCAGGTTAGCGCGCAGGAAGGCGGCCGCCCGGCCCATCACCTCCTTATCCACGGTGAACCCGGCGCGGTGGGCCTCCAGCAGCCCGTGCAGCACATAGGCGGTCAGGTAGGGGTTGCTGTTATCCGACAGCCACCAGCCCCAGCCGCCGTCGTAATGCTGCCCGGCATAGAGCCGCTGCAGGGCGACACCGACCCTCTGGGCCAACTGCTGTCGCAACTCAGGCCGCTCCAGGCCCATCTCGTCCAGTGCCTGCCAGGTGACGACATTGGGCAGGAAGCGGCTGACCGTCTGCTCCACACACTCGTAAGGATAGTGCTCCAGGTAGGTCAGGGCCTCTTGGGTGGCCGCCGTGAGGGAGCCATCGAGCTGCACGGCCAACTCGCCCTGGGTGGGGTCAAAGAGGGGGGGCAGTTGGACGATCTCCTGGCTCAGCCCGGCCTCCGGCAACTGCCCGGCGGTGGCCACCACCTCGGGCGTGGAGTAGCGATAGACCGGCAGCAGGTCCTCGCGGCCGTCGTAGAGGTCGCCGGCCCGGGCCCACATGCGCACCTTGACCTGCTCGCCCGGCAGGACCTTCACCGGCCAGCCAACCCGAACCTTGTCGCCAGCGGCGACGTTCACCGTCTGGGTGGTGCTGCCTTCCAGGGCCAGCCCTTCGGTGCTGAGGTTGACCTGGACCTGTAGCGGGTTGCCGGTGTTGTTGTGGACCACGGTGGCGATCTCGGCCTGGTCGCCCACCACGAAAAAGCGGGGCAGGACAGGCCGGACCAGCAGGTCGAGGGTGCTGAGGATATCCACGTTGGCCTGGCCCACCTTCGTATCGGCGCTGACGCCCTGCGCCTGCATCCGCCAGGTGGTCAGGTTATCGGGCAGTTGGACCGTGACCCGGGCCTTGCCATCCTTGCCGGTGCGCACCACCGGGTCCCAGAAAGCGGTATCGGCAAAACGGGTGCGGACCAGCCCCTCTTCTCCGCCGCCGCCGCCTTTGGCCCGCGGCTTGATCTCCCGGTTGAACCGCTCCATGGCCACCACCAGCCCTGTGCTGGTCTTGACCCCCAGCCCCCGGTTGCGCCAGAAGGTCTCCAGCAGCGTCGGGCCGGGTTCGTCGGCCAGGGCCAGCACGGCCAGGTCGGCCAGGCGCAGGGAAAACTCGGCCTCCACCGGGTTGCCGTCGTGGTCGGTGACCAGCAGGTCGTAGGTCGCCGTCTGGCGCGGGCCATAGTGTTCCCCTTGGGCCATGTCCTTGTCGGGGGTCAGAGTGATCTGGAGCTCTTTAGAAGCCACCGACACCGGCAGCCTGACCAGGCCCATTTTGAAGGAGGCCAGCCTATCGGCGGCCTGGGCCGAACCCTGGACGAGGACCACCGAGACAAAGATGTTGGGCACATACTCCTCGGTGACAGGCAGGCGCAGCACTTCGCTGTTGCTCGTTAGCTCGCGGACCTCGGTGTGCATCACATGGCCGCGTTCGACGGTGATCAGCGCCTGCACCGTGCCGGTGTAGGGCGAGGGGATGAGGATCTCGGCCGTGTCGCCCACCTGGTACTCCTGCTTGTCGGCGATCAACTCGATGCGGTTGTTGCTCTCCTGGCGCCAGCTCACAAACTCTTCGCCGCCCCACACCCAGAAGTAGGCGGCGCTGCGGATTTCGTTTTCATGGCTGTCGCGGCCGATAGCCAGGACCTTGTAGCTGCCCGCCTTCCTGGGTGTAAAGGCCGCCGTAGCCGTTCCATCGTCGGCGGTGGTCACGGTGGTGGTATAGACCGGGATGTCCTGGACCGTCCAGTCCCAGTAAAAGCCGCCATCCTCGGCCTGGCGCCTGACGCTGTACCAGCGATGCTCCGTCCAGACGACCGTCAACGGCACACCGCCCATCGGTCGGCTGTCCCAGTCCACGGTGAGCAGGTCCACCTGCTTCTCCCGGCCCACCTGGGTCAGGTAGCCGCGCGGTGCGACGCCGATGTAGAACTGGCCCTTGTGGACGACGGCCGTGGTGCGGCTGCTGACCTGCTGGCCGTTGATGTCGGTCACGCTGGCCTCGAGGGTCAGGATCTGGCTTTGCTTTTCCTGGGAAATGTCGGCCGGCACCTGAAAGGTCACCCGCCCCTGGCCGTCGGTCTGGGTGTCGCCCTCGGCGAGGAGGCGGCCGTAGCTGCCGTAGAGCCGGGCATCTTCGTAGCTGCCCCACTCATAGTCGAACCAACTGTACCAGGGGCAACTGGAGCCCTGGGGACATTCGTAGCTAAACCAGTAGTCGCTGCTCAAGGCGCTCCAATGCACGGCGGCATCGGCCACCGGTCCGCCAAAGTAGTAGGTCGCTTCGGCAGAGACGTTGATCGCCTCGCCGCTCAGATAGGCGTCGCGGTCGGTCGTCACCGCCACCTGATATTCCGGCTTTTTGTATTCGGCCACCAGAAAGCTGGTGCCGATGTACAAATCCCGGAGCGGATCGTTGCTCTCGATATAGTAGGTGCCCAACGGCGCTTCCTCGCCCAGCACCAACTGATCGTGAAGGGTACCCATGTCGTTGAGCGACAGCTTTTCGTTGTAGAGCTCCTTGCCCTGCGGGTCCTGGATGCGCACCTGGAGCGCCTGGAGGTCGGTCGGCAGGCTGTAGTGGGCATCGTCGTCGGCGCGGAGGATGCCTTTGAAGTAGACGGTCTGGCCGGGGCGGTAGATGGGCCGGTCGGTGTAGAGGTAGCCCTGATAGTCACTGCCCCAAAACTCCGAATCCACGTCAAAGTTCCAGGGGCTGATGCCGTTATCCCAGCCGTTGTAGGCAATGCCGAAATCGTCGCTGCCCGGCTCGCCGCTGAGGGCAAAAAAGGATTCCCACAGGTCGTTGATGTCCAGCCCACGGGCCAGGAACAAGCCGTCGGTGTCGGTGGTTCCGGTCTGGCTCAGTGGGCGGCTCCTGGCATAGAGGCCGATCGGCAGGCCGGCCACAGGCTGGCCGCTGGCCAGATCGGTGGCCCACACCAGCGCCTCGGTGCGGGTCTGCTTCAGGGTCAGGTTGAGCCGGGATTTGACGAACATGTAGCGCGATGGCCGGTAGTCGGGGGTCTGGGCTTTGGCCTCAGGGGCGGTCAGTTCCAGGTAGTAAAGGCCAGGGGGCAGCGGTTTGCCCTTGCCATCCACCAGGTCGAAGCGGGCCAGGCGGGCCTGGTTGCGGGGGGCGGATACCTTCTGGCTCCAGTGGCGGATCAGGTCGCTCTCGGCAGGCACGTAACGGTCCCAGGCTTCCCATTGGTCGTTGAGCCGGATAAAGGTCGTCGGGCTGAGGCGATACAGGCCCAGCTCCAGGCGGGAGACGTTGCGGTAGGTGGCATAGACGACCGTGTCGGTGTAGGTGCTAAAGGTGCCCAGTTGCCCGCCGGTATTCAACATGGCCATGGGGTCCAGGTCGCCGGTGGTGAAGCGGATCAGGGCCGCTTTGCCCAGTGTGGCGCCATATTTGTCGGGGGTGGCCGCGTCCAGGGCGATGCTGTAGGGCGAGGCCGGAGCGCGATTGAAGTAGATCTGGACCTCGGTATCGTACTCGGACCAGTAGGTGTAGACCGGCGTCACCTCCGGGCGTATGGTCAGGTGGTCCAGGAAGCCCTGGCGCTGCATGGGGCTGGCGAAGGTGAGGGTCAAACTGTCAAAGGGATTCACCCCCGTAGCGCCATCCTGAGGGGAGGTGTGGACAATGCCTGGATTCTTGACGGTGTAAAAGCGCCAGGACCTCTCCTGGTTGAGGGTCATATCTCCCACCCTGGCCCTGGCTCCGGCGGCGACCGTGGCTACGAAGGTCGTATCGCGGGGCAGGGGCGCAGCGGGCACAAAGATCATCGTTTCCGGGGCGGTGGGCTTTTCCCCGCCGCGCCAGCGGAAGGTGCCGGCTACCGGCCGATCGCTGGCCTTGAGGGAAAAACCGGCCTGAACCGAAGCATGGTCCATCGGCTGGTTAAAGGTCACACTGATGACGTCGGTCGGGCCGACGTAGCGAAAAGCATCGTCGGGGGAGACGCTCAGGATGGCCGGGGCGACGGTGGTAAACTCCCAGGTATAGTCCTCGGCCAGGAGGCCGCCGGTGGTGTCGGTCAGGCCGGCAGCGATGCGGGCTTTGTAGTGGGTGGCGGGCAGAAAGCCCTCGGTGGGGCGGAAGAGGTAGATGGAGGTGTTGAGCCACTCCCCTGTTCCCTTTACCGGGGGGACAAAGGTCAGCGGATCGGGCAGCCCCGCCTGCTGGCTGATGGCCGTCAACGGCACCACCGGCCGGTTAAAGACAACGGTCACGGTCATATCGGGGTCCAGCTCGTCGCTGCCGGGGGCGGGCATCACCTGCCCGACCTCCAGGTGGCCCACGGTGCTGAAATCGAAGGTGACCGCTTCGGCCAGCGGCGTGCCCTCGACATTCCGGGCGGTCGCCGCGATGGTCACCCGGTAACGCTCACCCCGCTTCAGCCCGCCGGTGGCCGCAAAGCGCACCGTGCGCTCGCTCTCCCAGGTGAAGATGCCGGCAACCGTCGGCGAGATGGTGAACGCGGCCTCGACGCTGGCCCGGTCCATCGGCTGGTCGAAGGTCAGGACGACCGGCGCTTCGAGGGGCTGCTCCTGGGCGGGGGCCGGGCTGCGGTAGGCCAGGCGGGGCGCCGGCAGGGGCATGGGGGTGACCGTGGGCCGCGGTGTCTCGGCCGGCAGCAACGCCCCCTCTCCCTCGGCGGGCGTGGGCGTCGGCTGGGGCGTGGCCTGCCCACAGGCACCCAGCCCCACGCTTAAAAGAAGGAAAAACGCACAGATCAGGTTGACTTTCTTTCTCAGAGCCATATTCATCTCCTTGTTGAAAAATCAAAGGCACCCAGTTCAACATAATGCCACAGGCCATCTCGCAGAGCGTAAAACCAGACCATCCGGTCGTTCCCGCCGACGTTAAAGGCAGCCGGTTCACAGCACATGCCGTGGTAGACATAGTCATAGCTCACCGGCAGGGTCTCGCCGCCGTAGGACAGGCAGGTCTGACCGTCCTGGACGAAAAAGTAAAAGGGCCGGCCGTTCAACTCCTGGCAGCCGAAAATCTCGTCGTAGCCCCATTCCTGGTTGACGATCTGACCGTCCACGATCAACATGCCGTTGACTTCCAGGACCCATCGGCCCCCCCAGTTGCCGAGATAAAAGAGGGGAAAGGTGCCGGCGTGGCCCGACGACAGGTGGTAGCGATAGATCTCCTGGCCATCCCGGCGGACCGAGATGGGGATGGAAAAGAGCATGCCGCCGGCCAGCGAGACGCCGCCAGAGTCGGCATACTCCACCGAGATGGTCTGGCCGTCGCTCTGGACCGGATCGAGGCTGCCCCTGGTGGGCGGCGTCCGCCAGGCGCGGCGCTTTTCCATCACGGCGGGCGGGATGCGCTGCGAGAATTCGAAATAGCCCGGCCCATCCACCCTGGCGTCAATGATGGTGTACTCCTCCAGGGTCAGGTCGCCAAAGGTGTGGGTCTCCAACGGCAGGCTGTGGGGTCTCTGGTCCGGCGGGAGCGTCCGGCCGAACAGGCTGCCCGACAGGGTCGGCGTCGGCTCTGCCTCCAGCCGGTAGTCCAACGACCGGACTACCCCCTGGAAATGATCGCGGTCCACAGACAGGAGGAGAAAAGAGGGTTCATCCCGCACCGGGTTGGGATCGGGCAGGACAATGGCCGATTGGGCGTCGGCGCTGTGGATCAGGCAGGGCTGGTGGCGAGGATCGATCCGGTTGTCCCGCGACAGAGGGCTCACAGCGGGCGCGGGGCCGTACCGCTCGCGGTGATAGTTGGCCTCCCATTCGCAGGCCTGGTCCACGGAAACCCCCGGCCCGGTGAACGGTTCCAGCCGGGCGAAGCCATCCTGGCCCTCGAACCGGTCCTCTCCTGTTTGCTGCCAGGCAGCGGGAACGGCAAAGGAGATGGCCCAGCGGGTGCTGGTATGCACCTTCCAGCCATCCTCGGCGGCGGCCGGCGCCTGGCCGGTCGGCACCATCGTTGCCGTGGGGGCCGGTTTTGCCGGTGGGGTTGCTCTGGAGGCCGGCACCCCACAGCCGCTCAGCCACAGGAGGAGCAGCAGGGCCGGCGATACCCAACGGTTGCAGGTTCGACCTTTCAATTTCACCTCCTGGTGACCGACCTGTCATGAGCCGCCCATCGGCGCCTGGGGATCATGGCCGGGCCTGCTCCTGCACCTCGACCCACACCTCATCGCTCACCACCTGCCGGCCATCGGCCGTCACCCCCACCGCCGAGAAGAGGTGCCGCCCCGCTTCCAGTTGCCACAGCGCCTGGTAGGGCGGCGCACTGAAGCGCGCCAGCGGCCGGCCGTCCACCTGGAGCGTCACCTCCCGCAGCGAGATGCCCGCCTGCGCATAGGCCACGACCCTGATCCGCTGCGCAGCCTGTGGAATCCCCCCGTCCAGGCGATAGACCGCGCCGGCATCGGGGCTTCTCATCCGCAGGGCAGGGCCGTCCCATGGGGATGCGATCGCCACCTGCTGGCCGCCTGCTGCCGGCTGCTCCACAGGCGGGGGCGGTTCGGCGATCCCCTGCTCTCTGGCCCATTCCTGCGCTTCGGGCGGCAGGAGGGTGTACACCCGATACACGATGCGCTCCGGCGGCGTATCGGGGGTCGCCCGGAGGCCGGTGGCCCGGTCCAGGGCGATGCGTTGGTGCAGGGTGCAGGTCTCGGTCGGCTCGGTGCCTTCGAGGAACAGCTCCTTCACCCGATGGGGGCAATCCGGTCCCGGCCGTTGGCCCGACAGGGCGCAGACCTCCACCTCGACCAGGCCGTCGGGCCGCCGAAAGTCGCGGACGGGGGTGCCCTTGAGGGCCGTCTCCATGAAATCGTGCCAGATGGGCGCTGCGCCGCTGATCCCCGAAATCTCGCGCATCGGCTCGCTGTCGGCGTTTCCGACCCACACCCCCACCACCAGATCGGGGGTGTAGCCCACCGTCCAGTTATCGCGGAAATCGGTGGTGGTGCCGGTTTTGACTGCTGCCGGCCGGCTCAGCTTCAACGGGCTTTCCTCGCCGAAGCTGGGGATGCGGGCCACATTGTCGGACAGGATGTTGGAGATGAGATAGGCGACCCGTTCGTCGAGGACGCGGTCGCCCAGGCCGGGCTGTTGCCGCCAGAGGATGTGGCCGGCGGCATCCTCGACCCGGAGCACGGCCACCGGTCGGACGAGATGGCCGCCGTTGGCAAAGGCGGCATAGGCGGCCGTCTCTTCCAGCAGGCGCACCTCGCCGCCGCCCAGTGTCACCGCCAGGCCGATGCGGTCCGGGTCGTCGAAGGTGGTGATGCCCAGCCGCCGGGCCAGGCCGGTCATGGCCTCCACGCCGACCGTATCCAGCACTTTGACGGCGATCAGGTTGTAGGAGGAAGCCAGCGCCTCGCGCAGGAGCACCGGGCCGCGCCACTGCAGGTCATAGTTGAGCGGCACGTAGGAGGTCCCCTCCCGGGTCACGAACGAGGTGCGCAGGTCGAGCATCATCGTCGCCGGGGTCAACCTGCCGCTCTCAAAGGCGGCGGCGTAGGTGATCGGCTTGATGGACGAGCCGGGCTGGCGCAGGGCGGTGGTGCCATTCACCGCGCCGTCAATGCGAGCCGAAAAATAGTCGGGGCTGCCGAGCATGGCCAGGATCTCGCCCGTCTGCGGGTCGAGGGCCACCAGGGCCGCGTTGCGCACGTTGTGGCCGCCGGGTGGACAGTTGGCCCGTTGGCCGTTGCACTCGGCCAGGCGGGCCAGCCGGTAGCGGACGATGTCGCGGGCCGCCTCGTTCAGGTCCAGGTCGAGGGTGGTGTAGATGTTCAGCCCCCCCTGCTCCAGCCGCTCCAGGCCCAGCTCCTGCTCCAGCAGGTTGCGCACGTACATGACCAGGTGCGGTGCCCTGATTTCAAACGGCGCCGGCGCAAAATAGAGCTTTTCCTCCTTTGCCTGGCGGGCCTGCTCCTGGGTGATATGGCCCTGCTCGACCATCAGGCCCAGGACCACGGCCTGCCGCTGCCGGGCTGCCTCCGGGTGCTCGAAAGGGTTGTACAGCGGCGGCGATTGGGGCAGCCCGGCCAGCAGGGCGCACTCGGCCAGGTCCAGATCGCGGACATGCTTGCCAAAGTAGGTCTGGGCCGCCGCCTCGACGCCGTAGGCCAGGTTGCCGAAATAGGTCTCGTTGAGGTACAGTTCCAGGATCTCATCCTTGGAGTACCGGTTCGTGATCCGCCAGGCCAGCACCGCCTCCCGCAGCTTGCGGGTGTAGCTCTGCTCGTAGCGTTCGTCGGGGCCCATCAACAGGTTACGGGCCAACTGCTGGGTGATGGTGCTGGCCCCCGAAACGATGTGGCCGCTGCGCAGGTTCCACCAGGCCGAACGGAGGATGGCTTTAAAATCCACGCCGGGGTTGTGGTAGAACCTGGCATCCTCCGTGGCAATGATCGCCTGCCGCAACGCTTCGGGCACCTCCTGGAGGGGAACAGGGGTATGGAAGCCGCTGTAGGGCGGCGGCATCTCGAAAAGCAACCGGCCGTACCGGTCGTACACCTTGCTGCTGGGGGCGGCGGCATAGCGGTAGAGGTCATCCGGCGACGGCAGGTCGGCCAGCAGCCAGCCGTAGACCCCCAGCCCGGCGGCAATGATCAAACCGGCGCAAACGGCCACGGCCACCCCCAGGCGGCTGTGGCGCAGATGGGCGAGCATTCGATCCTCCCTGTTTCCTGTCGCGCGCTGCGCGCCTCTCCATTGTACATCGGCGGGCCACCCGGTGCGTGATTCCCGGCCCGTGCCCGGCCCACGGCTGGCCCACGCCTGCCCGACGCAACTTTCAGTATAGCACAAACCGGGAACAATGACCAGTGCCCAGGGGAGGTCCAACTTTACCACCAGGCGGGGCGGGTTGCATCTGCCTGCAAGCGATGGTATAATCGGCGGAAGGGAAATCCAGGTGCGACGCACCCCGGCAAGCAGGTTGTGGCCTGGAGCCAAAAGCAGGGGGCAGGTAGATCGCACCGGGGCCTCACTCTTCGCCGCGTCTGGAGCGCACCACCGAGAGGCCAGGCGGGGAATATCGGAGCAGGAGGGGAAACGGTGAACAAATGGGACGAACTGATCGAGTGGTTTTCCGGGCTTTTCAAGCCGGGTCCGCCGCCCCCCGGTGAACCGCCCCCCCAGGCCCTGCGCCCTCGGGTTCTGCTCATCACCTACCACCCCATCATCCGCAGCGAAGGGGGGCGCCGGCTGGCCGACGTCCTGGGGTGGAACGACGTAGAGGCTCTGTGCAGCGGCTACATCGCCGACCTGCGCGAATGCAGCGGCGGTTTTCTCGACTATCAGATCGTGCAGCGCATCGAGGTGGACGTCTGGCCGGTCAAAGCCGATGGCTTTCGTTACGACGAGGCAAGCTTTTTGCGAAACTGGCGTAGCAGCAGCGGCTGGCATCAGCCCGATACGGCCGATTACCGGGCCATCCTGGCCGATTTTGACCTGCCGGCCCGCATCAACTCCGGGCAGATAGACGAGGTCTGGCTGTTCGCCTTCCCCTACGCCGGCTTTTATGAATCGATCATGGTCGGGCCGGGGGCCTTCTGGTGCAACGCGCCGCCCCTGCCCCGCAACGACATTTCCCGCCGCTTTGTGATCATGGGTTTCAACTATGAACGCGATGTCGGCCCCATGCTGGAGAGTTTCGGCCACCGCGTCGAGTCCATCCTGGAGCATGTCTGGCGCCGCGCCTGGGGGGAAGACAACCTGTGGAAGCGGTTCATCCGCTACGACAAACAGGCGCCGGGCCGGGCCAACTGCGGCTGGATGCACTATGCGCCCAACAGCCAGACCGACTATGACTGGGGCAACCGGACGCCGGTGCCCAGCAATTGCGACGACTGGCTGAACTTTCCCAACTTTCAGGGCATAACCCGGCTGGTGGACTGCTCCGAGTGGGGCAACGGCGACATGCGCGCCCACCACAAATGGTGGTTCCGGCACCTGCCCAAGGCCGCCGGCTCCACGCAGGGGATCGCCAACAACTGGTGGTGGTACGGGGCCGACCCCAACGTGGCAAGATGAGCCGGTAGGGCCTGCCCCCGACAGCCCGGAAAGGCCATTTTGCACCGGTTTGCAGAACCTCAGAGCGAGAGGAGCGACCTATGCCCAAGATTTTGAGCGCCCCGCGCATGGCCCGCTGCATCGGCTGTGGCTCGTGCATGTTGGCCTGCGCGCGGATGATCTACAACAGCTTTTCGCCTCACAAAAGCGCCATCCAGATCCGCAGCCGGGGCGGGGTAATGGGCCGCATGTCGGCCAACCTCTGCACCGCCTGCACCGACCCGGCCCCCTGCGTCGAAGCCTGCCCCACCGAGGCCCTGACCCCCCGTGCCGGCGGCCGGGGGATGACCTACCGCAAGGCAGAGTGCATCGGTTGCTACAAATGCGTGGAGGCCTGTCCGGTCCAGGTCATCGGCTGGGACCCGGCCGAGGACCGGCCGGTCCTGTGCATCTTTTGCGGGCAGTGCGCCCGCTTTTGCCCCCACGATTGCCTGGAAATGGTGGAGATCGGCAGCCAGGGGGCAGCAGGCAGCAATCCGCAGGCAGAGGGGGGGAGAGGATGTTGAATGCAGAGCTGGTTCGGATTCTCCATGTGGACCTGGCCACGGGGGAGAGCCACATCGAGGACCGGAGCGACCTGTTCCACGACTATCTGGGCGGGACAGGGGTGGCGGTCCGGCTGCTGGACGAGAGGGTCCATGCCGACCGGGACCCCCTGGACGAGAGCCAGCCGGTTATCTTTGCCATCGGGCCGCTGACGACCATCTTTCCGGTGGTGACCAAGGCGGTGGCGACCTTCCGCTCCCCTCTGACGGGCGAATATGGCGAGAGCCACGCTGGGGGGCGGTTCGCCGCGGCACTGCGCTACGCCGGCTACGACGGGTTGGTCCTCACCGGAGCGGCCCGGCGGCCCGTCTACCTGGTCATTGACGGCGAACGGGTTGAGGTCCGCCCCGCCGATGCGATGGTCGGCATGGATGTCATCGAAACAGGGCGCGTCATCCGCGATCTGGTGGGAGGGGCCGGCCACCGCAGCATCCTCCGCATCGGTCCGGCCGGTGAGCGAGGGGTGCGCTATGCCAATGTCAACGTGGATACCTTTCGCCACTTTGGACGGCTGGGGCTGGGGGCGGTGCTGGGCAGCAAAAAGTTGAAAGCCATTGCCGTGATCGGCCAGAAACATCTGGACCTGCCGGCCGACAGCCGTGCCTACAAAAAAGCCTACGCCGACCTCTACGACCGGGTGCTGCACACCGACGTCATGAAAAAGTACCATGAGCTGGGCACGCCGGCCAACGTCCTGCCGCTCAACGAGTTGGGCGCGCTGCCCACCTACAACCTTCGCCAGGGCTACTTTGGCGAAGCAGACGAGATCGGCGGCGAGGCCTTTGCCGAGAGGGAGTTGATCATGAAGCGGGCGTGCGCCGGCTGCCAGATCGGCTGTATCCACGTGGCCCTCTACCGGCGGCCCTTTTCCCCCGGCTGGGAGTACGAGTCTACCCTGGTGGCCTACGACCACGAGCTGATCTACGCCGTCGGCTCGCTTCTGGGCGTGGGCGATCGGCCCGACATCCTGCACCTCATTGAAGAGAGCGACAGGGCCGGGATGGACGCGATCTCATGCGGCACGGCCCTGGCCTGGGCCACCGAGGCGCTGGAGCGCGGCCTGCTCGATCCGGCCCAGTTCGGTGGCCTCGACCTGCGCTGGGGCGATGCCGAACGGTACGCCCAGGCGGTGGCCGCCATCGTCCGGGGCGACACCGAGGTGGGCCGCTGGCTGGCCCAGGGGGAGGTGGCGGCCGCACGGCATTTCGGCGGGCAGGACTATGTGGCCGCCGTCGGCGGGCAGGGGATCGCCGGCTACTGGACCGGCTATGCCCACGTCCTGGGCCACCTGCTGGGCGCTCGCCACTCGCACCTGGACAATGCCGGCTATGCCATTGACCAGAAGCTGGAACCCTACACCGACGAGGCGATCATAGACCGGATCCTCGCCGACGAGGCGGAGCGGATCGTCCAGACCAGCCTGGCCATCTGCCTCTTTGCCCGGGGCGTCTATGACCTGCCCACCATCAGCCAGGCGTTGGCCAGCGTGGGCATCCACCGCAGCGCCGCCGAACTGCAGGCGATGGGCGAGCGGGTGTACCGGGAGCGGGCGCGGCTGCGGGAGCGGCTGGGCTTCCAGGCCCGCCTGGAGGAGATCCCCCGCCGCTTTTACGAGACACCGACGCCGCGCGGCCGGTTGCAGCCGGAGCGGATGGCGCGGATGCTGGAAATCTATCAGGCGCGGCGGGCGCAACAAGACCGGGAGGACGGGTAGCCCTCCCGCCCTACCCCCGCCAAACAAACAGGGGGGAGCGTGCGGTCCCCCCTGTTTGTGCTGTCGGCCAAAAGGGGCCAATTATCCCAGTTGCTGGGCCAGGTAGTTCGGCAGCCCCATCTGGCCGATCTGATCGAGCTGGGCCTCGAGCCAGTCCACGTGGACCTCTTCATCTTTCAGGATGGAGACCAGGAGTTCGCGGCTGCCGTTGTCGCCCAATTCGTGCATCAGGCGGATGCCGTCGTTGTAGGCGGCCACGGCGTCCAGCTCGGCCTGCAGGTCGTTTTTGAGCTGGGCCTCGACCTCGGCGCCGATGTGCATGGGGTTCAGCTTGCTGACGATCGGCTTGCCTTCCAGGAAGAGGATGCGGGCAATGAGCATTTCGGCATGTTTCATCTCGTCTATAGCCCGTTTCTCGACAGCTTCGTGGAGCCTCTCATAGCCCCAGTTGGCGCACATCTCCGAGTGGACCATGTACTGGCTGATGGCCGTCAGCTCATCGGCGAGGAGATGGTTCAGCTTTTCAATAACCTGTTCGTTCCCTTTCATCGTTTTCTCCTTTCATCGCACTGATTTTTGTTCCTTGCCGTACCGGTACAGCCGTCGGTCCAGGCTTTACGGACAGGGATAGTATAACACAGAGTCGGTCTGCGATCAACCCTGCTGTGGCTGTTGTCAACTGTTTTGGCTTCTGCCGGTTCCCATTTCCGCCTGTCCGGCCCCCTTACCCGACCGGGCAGCCAGCAGGGCCGCCCGCTCCTGGTCGGATAGAAAGGCGATGGCCAGGGCATTGCGCTGCACCTGCCGGATCTGGGCCGGGGTCAGGCCGGCAGCCGGGGCCGCGACCTGGTACTCGTGGCGCAGGGTGATGGCGCTGATGCCGGGGTCGTCGGTGTTGAGGGTCACCAGCAGGCCATGCTCTACGAACCGCCGGATGGGGTGATCGGCATAACCGGGCACCGTGCTGGTCTGCACGTTGCTGGTCAGCGACGATTCGATGCCGATGCGCCGGTCGGCCAGATGGTCCAGCAGGGCCGGGTCGTCTGCCGCCGCGACGGCGTGGCCGATGCGGGTGGCCCCCAACTCGCGGACCGCCTGCCAGATGCTCTCCGGCCCGGCTGCCTCGCCGGCGTGGATGGTGATCTGCCAGCCGGCGTCCCGCGCCCGGCGAAAGTGGTCCACGAACAGTTCGCCCGGCCAGTGGGCCTCGTCACCCGCCAGGTCGAGGGCGACGATCCGGTCGCGCTGCGTCAGCAAGGCGTTCAGTTCCCGCCAGCAGACCTCCGGCCCGTAGGTGCGGCTGAGGATGCCGATCAGTTTCACCGTCAGGCCCAAGTCGCGGGCTCCGGCCTCGACGCCATCGGCCACCGCTTCCACCACGCCGGCGGGGTCCAGGTGGTGCGGCTCGGCCATGAACCAGGGGCTGAAGCGCAGCTCCACATAGTCCAGCCCCTCGCGCTGCGCATCCTGGACGTTTTCGTAGGCCACCCGGCGGCAGGCCTCATAATCGGCCAGCACGCCGATCATCCACCGGAATTTGGCAATAAAGGCCATGACGCCGGGCAAGGCCCTGTCGCCGGGATTGGAAGCCGTCACCTGGACGTGGGGCCGCAGCCCCTCCAGGTCCCAGGCGGGCAGGGGCAGGCCATGCTGCCGCCCCAGGTTGAGGATCGTTTCCAGCCGCACGTTGCCATCCAGGTGGCGGTGCAGGTCCAGCAACGGAAAGGTCGGATCGATCATGATGGATGCCTCCCTGTGTTTTTCGACGGGGGCCATTATACCACGGCTGGCGCAGCCGGCCAAGCAGCAGATGCCAGGTACTCCAAAAGGGCCTGGCACCTTCAGCAAGGGGGTTCCGAGCAGAGGGTCTATCCCAGGCTCTCTATGCCGCTGTCGTCGGTGCCCAACTCGGTCAATTCGCCGGTGACGGCATAGACCACCCGTTCGCAGAGGTTGATCACCCGGTCGGCGGTGCGCTCCAGGTTGTGGGCAGCCCACATCAGGTAGTTGGCCTGCTTGATCGCCTGTGGATCCGCCAGGATGTGGCAGATCAGTTCGCGGTAGACCTGGTTGTACAGGGCATCCACCTCATCGTCGTCGGCGGGGATGGCCCGGGCAGCCTGCACATCGCGTTCGATAAAGGCCATCAGCGCCGCGTGGAGCATCTTCCGTGCCTTATGGGCCATGACCGGCAGGTCGATGAGGGGCTTGATCAGCGGTTGCTCGCCGATCATCAGGTTGACGCGGGCGATCCCTTTGGCATAGTCGCCCATGCGTTCCAGCTCGCCGACGATTTCGAGGATGGCGGCCAGCAAGCGCATGTCGCCGGCCATGGGCTGCTGGGTGGCGATAAGCGCGATCGTATCCTCTTCGATGGCGTAGCGCCGCTCGTTGATGGTCCGGTCGCCGGCGATGAGCTGCCGCGAGCCGGCGAAATCCCGCCTCCGCAATGTTTCGACCGACTGGACGAGAGCCTCCTCGACCAGGCTGCCGAGGGCCAGCACCTCGTCCTGAAGGCGGTCCAATTCCTGGTCCAAGATTCGACGGGTCATGCCTGCCTCCTACCTGGTCGTCAGGAGGGCGAATATCTTCCGGTGAATCTCGTCGCGCACGCGGCGAAAGAGGGCCAGGCGTTCCTCGTCGCTGCCGGTGGCCCGCGCCGGGTCCTGGAAGCCGATATGCACCTTGCGGCCTTTTCCCAGCCAGACGGGGCAGTTCTCGGCCGCGTCATCGCAGACGGTGACCACCAGGTCGAAATCGGTACCGCGGAACTCGTCGGCCGACCTGGACTGCTGAGCGGAAATGTCAACGCCCAACTCGGCCATCACCCGCACCGCCAGCGGATGCACATAGCCCGCCGGGTTGGTCCCCGCCGAATAGGCCTGCCACTCGTCGCCGAGAAAGTGGTTGACCAACCCCTCGGCCATCTGGCTACGGCACGAGTTCCCTGTACACAAAAACAACACGCGTCGCCTCATCCTCTACCTCCCCATTGGGCGGGTTCCCCATCTGCCGACTACCCGAACCGCCCGGTAATATAATCCTCCGTCCGCCGGTCCCTGGGCCTGGTGAACAGCTCTTCGGTCGGGCCATACTCGACCAGATATCCGGCCCGGTCCTCATCCATCATGAAAAAGGCGGTGTAATCCGAGACGCGGGCGGCCTGCTGCATGTTGTGGGTAACCACGATGATAGTATAGTCCTGAGCCAGCCGGCGCATCAGGTCCTCGATCTTGAGGGTGGCGATGGGATCCAGGGCCGAGGCCGGCTCGTCCATGGTGTCCTTCGTGTCCCTGGTGGTTTTCAGCCCAGTCTTACAGGCATGGAACCGATACCGGAGGGGGTGCCTGTCCCGGTCGTCAGCGCCGGGGCGGTGCCGGCACCTGGCGCTCAACGGCCACCGGCAGCGTAAAGTAGAACGTGCTGCCCTGCCCTTCGACGCTCTCGGCCCAGATGCGCCCGCCGTGGCCCTGGACGATATGTTTGGCGATGGCCAGCCCCAGGCCGGTGCCACCGCCGCTCCGCGCCCGGTCGGCCTTGTAAAAGCGCTCAAAGATGCGCGGCAAATCCTCGGCAGGGATGCCCACGCCGGTGTCCTTGACGGCGACGACCACCTCCTCGCCGACCGATTCAGCGGTCACCGTGATCTGGCCACCGGGCAGCGTGAACTTGACCGCATTGTGCACCAGGTTGGTGAGCACCAGCCGTGCCCGGTCGGCGTCGGCCAGGGCCGGCGGCAGATCGGGGGGCAGCAGGAGGCGAACCGTCAATCCGGCCCGCTCGGCCTGAGGGCGTAGCCGCTCCACCGCCGGGATCACCACCTCGGCGACCGGTGTCGGCATGAGGTGCAGGGGTACCTGCCCCGATTCGATGCGCGACAGCTCCAGCAGTTCTTCGACCATCTGGGCCAAGGCATCCACTTCGTCGTCCATGCGTTTCAGAAAGCGTTTGGCGGCAGGGGGATCGTCAATGGCGCCGCCGCGCAGGGTGTCCACCAGGGCCTTGAGCCCGGCCAGGGGGGTGCGCAGTTCGTGGGAGATGTTGCTGATGAAATCGCGGCGCACCGTCTCCAGGCGGCGGATGCGGGTCAGGTCCTGCAAGATGACCAGGTATCCCTCTGCCCCTGCCCCTTCAAAGGGGGTGACGATGGCCTGTAAAAAGAGGCCATGGCTGCTGACCTCCACCATCTCGACCTGCTCCTGGCCCAGCTCCCGGCACGCTTTCCACAGCTCAATGAGGGGATGGTAGGGCGCGACCTGGGTGAAGGAACGCCCCATAGCCCGTTCCTCGCTGGTGTCCAGTAAGCGGGTGGCAGCGGCGTTGATCAGCCGGACCCGACCGTTCTCGTCGGTGATGAGCACGCCATCCGCCATGTGGTCCAGCACCGCGGCCAGGCGGCCCCTCTCTTCGGCCAGGCTCATCATCTGCGCCCGGATCCGGTCGGCCATATGGCCAAAGGATCGGGTGAGCTGGCCCACCTCGTCGTGGCCGGAGGGGACCAGCCGGGCGCCGAGGTCGCCAGCGGCCATGCGCTCCGCAACAGCCGTCAACTCCCGTATCGGCCGGGTTGTGCGTCCGGCGACGACTATAGCCAGCAACGCCGCCGCCAATGCCACGCCCGCTCCGGCGAGCAGGATGTTCTGGCGCAGGCGGCCGACGTTTGCCTCGATCTCGTCCAATGGCAGGGCCACGCGCATCACGCCCAGCACCTGCCCCTCGGCGGCCTGGATCGGGGTGGCGGCATACATCATCCTGTAGCCCAGGGTGGCACTGTAGCGCATGCTGCTGCCCCACCCGGCCTTCAACGCCTGTTGGACCTCGGGACGGTGCAGGTGGTTGCCCATCTGAGCCCGGTCCTCGTGGGATTCGCCCAGCACGCTCCCATCGGCGCCGATGATCGTCACCCTCGCCCCCAGGGAAGCAGACCAGTGCCGGGCCAGGCCGTCCAGGGTTTCCGGATCGGCGCCTTCCTGGAGCAGAGGGGCAACGCTGCTGGCCAGCAGCCGGGCATCGGCCAACAGTTGAACCTCCAGGTCGGCCAGGCGCGTCCGGCGTACCTGGTTCGCGACATAGAGGGTCAGGCCCAGGGAGGCGACCAGGATCAGGGCTACGTAGGGCAGGGCGATGCGCCAACGCAAGCGATGAAACATGCGACTACCCCTCGAAACAGTAGCCGACGCCGCGCACGGTGACAAGGCGTTCAGGGTTGGCCGGATCGGCCTCGATCTTTTCCCGCAGCCAGCGCACGTGCACATCCACCGTGCGGCTGCCCCCGCCGTAATCCCAGCCCCAGACCCGCTCCAGCAGCAGGTCCCGCGATAGAGCGATGCCCCGATGGCGGGCCAGGAAGACCAGCAACTCGAACTCTTTGGGCTTCAGGCGCACCGCCTCACCCCGGACCAGCACCTCCCGGCGGTCCAGATCGATGACCAGGTCATCAAAGGTCATCTGCTCCGAACCGGCCGCGCCCTTTTCCCCGGCCATCTCCTCCCGGATGAGGCATACCCGGCGCAGCAAAGCCCGGACCCGTGCCAGCAGTTCGCGCATGGAGAAGGGCTTGGTCAAATAGTCATCAGCACCTACCTCCAGGCCCACCACCCGGTCCACCTCATCGGCGCGGGCGGTGAGCATGAGGATCGGCACGTTTGTCTCACGGCGCAGGATGCGGCAGACCTCAAAGCCATCCAGCCGGGGCAACATCAGGTCCAGGATGATCAGGTCCGGCCGCCCTTGACGGGCCACCTCCAGAGCGGCCAGGCCATCGGCGGCAGTGATGACCTCATAGCCGTTGGTGATAAGGTTGTATTCCAGCGTTTCCAGCAGGGTCCGGTCGTCTTCAACGACCAGGATGCGGTGCTGGGGTTCCGATTGCTCTTTCCCTCTGTCCACAAGCTCAAACTCCCGACGGGATGGTTCAATTTGCCGAGAAAATCTCCGCTTATCGCCCTCACCCCTCCCCCTGCCCTTTCCCCTCCCGCTTGCGGGAGAGGGGAGAGGAAGAGTTGCACCTGAGCAGGTACGAGACTTTTCGATTTTCCTGGCGTTCTCTGCGACCTCGGCGGTGAAAATGGCACGATGGTACGGAAACCCCAAGGCCGATGGCACAGGTTCCGTCTTTTACGGGCGAACACCACCGCCCCACGGGGTTATTGTAACACAAACCGGGTAGATCGGCCAAAATCACGGCCGGGCAGCCACGGCCCCTGGGAGCGCAGCATGCCGGGCTGTTTTGACCTGGAAGGCAGGTGATGATATAATCGCTCCGGCATAGCCAACGTAACCAACGCGGGGTGACAACGTGCATACTCTCAGCCGGGCACAATCCGGGGCTCTGGACAGGCCCTCATCGGCAGCCTTTTCCGATCGGCCGCACCTCCGCCATGTCGGCCGCGGGATCGGGCTGGCGCTGGCCATCCTGTGGAGCCTGGGGGCTTGCGGCCGGCCGACCGGCGGGCCGGCTACCCCCCTGCCGAGGGCGGTCGTCACCATCCAGAACAAAGGCTCCGACACGATGGTCAACCTGGCGCTGGCCTGGGCCGAAGCCTACGGCCGGCTTTACCCCGAAGTGCAGATCGCCGTCACCGGCGGCGGATCGGGCACCGGCATCGCCGCCCTGATCAACGGCACGGTGGATATCGCCAATGCTTCGCGCCGCATCAAAGAAGAGGAGTTAGCGCAGGCCGAGGCCAACGGCGTCGAGCCGGTGGAACATACCATCGCTGGCGACGCCATCGCCATTGTCGTCCACCCCGACAACCCGGTGGACCGCCTGACCATCCCCCAACTGGCGGCCATCTTTTCAGGCCAGATCACCAACTGGCGCGAGGTGGGCGGCGAAGACCGGCCCATCGTCCTCCTCTCCCGCGAGTCCAACAGCGGCACCCACGTCTTTTTCCTGGAAGAGGTGGTGCGCCAGGGTAACAAGGAGGACAAGACCCTCTTTTCCCCTGACACCCTGCTCATGCCCTCGTCGGAGGGCATCTCGGCCGAGGTGCGCCAGAACCCCAATGCTATCGGCTACGACGGCCTGGGCTATGTCACGCCCGACCAGAAGGTGATCGCCGTAGCCCGCGCCGAGGGGGAGCCGTATGTCCTGCCCACGATAGAGACGGTGCGCGATGGCAGCTATCCCATCGCCCGCGGGCTGTACATGTACACCAATGGCGAACCACAAGGGGCGGTGCGTGAGTATCTGGACTGGATCCTGGGGCCGGAGGGGCAGGCGATTGTGAAGGAGTTGGGGTTTGTACCGCTGAGGTGAGCAGGAGGCAGGATGAGAGGGAAACGGCAAGAGTTTGTCATCGAGGCACTGATCCGGATGGCAGGGTTTTCGGCCATCCTGTTCGTGGTGCTCATTTTCCTCTTTCTGCTCAAAGAGGGAGCGCCGGCCTTTTGGGAAACGTCGCCGGCCAACCTGTTCAGCCGGCGGTGGTACCCCAACGAGGCGCATTTCGGCACACTGCCGCTGATTCTGGGGTCGCTGCTGGTGACGGCGGGGGCGGTGGTCATGGCCCTGCCGTTGGGGCTGGCCACGGCGGTGTTCATCCGCGAACTGGCCCCCACCTGGCTGCGCGAACTCCTCAAACCGCTCATCGAGGTCCTGGCCGGCATCCCCTCGGTGGTGCTGGGCTTTTTGGGGATGGTGGCCGTAGCGCCGCTGGTCCGTGAGACGCTGAAGGTGCCCACCGGCCTGACCGCCTTTACCGGCTCGCTGATGCTGGCCTATATGGCCCTGCCGACGATTATCAGCGTGGCCGAAGACGCAATTGACGCGGTGCCCAAGAGCTATCGTGACGGGGCGCTGGCCCTGGGGGCCACCCACTGGCAAACCATCTGGCGGGTGGTGCTGCCGGCCGCCCGGTCGGGGGTGATCATCGCCGTGATGCTGGGCATCGGCCGGGCCATCGGCGAGACGATGGCGGTGATGATGGTCACCGGCAACGCCGCGCGGGTGCCGCATGAGTGGGATGCCCTGTTCCGGCCGGTGCGGACCATGACCGCCACCATCGCCGCCGAGATGGGGGAGGTGGCCCAGGGCAGCACCCACTATCACGTGCTCTTTGCCGTCGGCATCCTGCTCTTTCTGGTGACCTTTATCGTCAATGCCGTGGCTTCCCTGGTGATTATCAGAGGCGGCCCCCGGCGCGGTGGGCGGTTGATGGGATAGAAAGATGAGCCGTCAGACAAGTCAAAGAATCGCTTTTGCCATCCTGACCGCCCTGGCGATGGTCGTCGTGGTGCCCATCCTGCTGGTGGTGGCCTCCATCGTCGTCCAGGGCATCGGCGCGGTGAACTGGGAGTTCCTGACGACCTTTCCGCGCAACGGCATGAAGGAGGGCGGCATCCTGCCGGCCGTCATCGGCACGGTGGTGCTCACCTTCGGCACCGCCATCGTCAGCATTCCCATCGCCATCGGCGCCGCCATCTATCTGGCCGAGTATGCCCGCGACAACTGGCTGACGCGGGCCATCCGCCTGGCCATCGTCAACCTGGCCGGTATCCCGTCGGTGGTCTATGGGCTGTTCGGGCTGGGGCTGTTTGTGCTCTTTTTGGGGTTCGGCACGAGCATCCTCGCCGGCAGCCTGACCCTGGGGCTGATGACCCTGCCGGTGGTCATCTCCACCGCCGAGGAGGCGTTGCTGGCCGTGCCGCAACGCTTCCGGGTGGTGAGCCGCAGCCTGGGGGCCACCCGCTGGCAGACGGTCCGCCAGATCGTGTTGCCCAACGCCCTGCCCGGCATCCTGACCGGGGTGATCCTGGGCCTGGAGCGGGCCGCCGGCGAGACGGCCCCCATCCTCTTTACCGTAGCCGCCTTCTACCTGCCCCAACTGCCCCGCAGCCCCCTGGACCAGACGATGGCCCTGCCCTACCACCTCTACGTCATCTCGACCCAGGTACCGGGAATGCCGCTCCGGGTCCAGTACGGCACGGCCCTGGTCCTGCTGGTGCTGGTGCTGGGCCTCAACGTGGTGGCCACCCTCTTTCGCAGCCGTTCCCGCCGCAAACGACAATGGTAACCAAATTTTCGATCCGGAATCTGAGTTTTCGGTACGATGGCGATGTGGCGCTACGGGATGTGTCGTTGGACATCCCGGCCCACCAGATCACGGTCCTCTTTGGGCCGTCCCACGCCGGCAAGAGCACCCTGCTGCGCTGCCTGAACCGCCTCAACGACCTGATCGAGAACGAGGCGACGGAACTCAGCGGGCAGATTCTGCTGGATGGGCAGGACCTCTATGCGCCCGGCGTGGACGTGACCGAACTGCGCCGCCGGGTGGGGATGGTCTTTGCCCTGCCCATCCCCCTGCCGTTGACCATTCGCCAGAACGTGACCTATGGCCCCCGGATGCGCGGCGAACGGCGCCAGGCCCGCCTCGAGGAACTGCTGGAACGCAGCCTGCGCCAGGCCGCCCTGTGGGAGGAGGTCAAAGACCGGCTCGACGAGCCGGCCATGCAACTGTCGGGCGGGCAGCAACAGCGGCTGTGCCTGGCCCGCACCCTGGCCCTGGAGCCGGAGGTCATCCTGCTCGATAACCCCACCTCCGGGCTGGACCCGCTCTCCACGGCCAAGGTGGAAAACTCGCTGCGGGAACTCAAGGCCGACTATACCATCGTCCTGGTGCCGCACAGCGTCCAGCAGGCGGCCCGGATGGCAGACCTGGCCGTCTTTTTGCTGGACGGCGAACTGATCGAAGCCGGGCCGGGCGAACTGATCTTTACCCGCCCCCGCCAACGTCGTACCGAGGAGTATATCACCGGCCGGTTTGGGTAAAAGCCTGCCCGAAAAACAGGCGTAGGACAGCCTTCCCGGCCCGTCCAGAGCAGGCCGGAAAGCCTGCCTTGCTTTGCAGAGGAGGACAAGGCCATGTTGAAAGACAAAAGTATCTTTACCCAGGCGGTCCACGCCGGCGAGCGGGGGCCGCGGCCGGACTTTACCCCGGTCAGCAGCCCCATCTATCCCTCCGTCGGCTATCTGTACGACGACCTGGATGACCTGGATGCCATCTTTGCAGGCACCCGGCCCGGCTATGTCTATCCCCGCTACGGCAGCCCGACGGTGAGCGCCTTTGAGCGAGCGGTCGCGGTGCTGGAGGATGCCGAGGAGGCCGTCGCCTTTGCTTCCGGCATGGCGGCGGTCCATGCGGCGCTGCTGGGGGCGGGTGTCCGCGCCGGGACGGCGGTGGTCGCTGCTGCCGATCTCTATGGCGCGACCTATGCCTTGCTGGACAGGCTGTTCCCCTCCCTTGATGTGCGCATCCGCTTTGTCGAGATCACCGATCGGGCGGAGGTGGAGCAGGCTGTGGCCGAGGAGCGGCCGGTCGCCCTCCTGTGTGAGACCCTCTCCAACCCGCTGATCAAAGTGGCCGACGTGCCCGCCCTGGCCGACCTGGCCCACGCTGCCGGCGCGGTCTTGGTCGTGGACAATACGTTCGCCACCCCCTACCTTTTCCGCCCCCTGGCCCACGGCGCCGATTATGTCGTCCATTCGGCGACCAAGTACCTGGGGGGGCATGGGGACGTGATGGCCGGCGTGGTGGCCTGCGCGGCGGACCGTGCCCTCGACCTGCACGAGCGACAGAAGCTGCTGGGGGCCAACCTGGGGCCGCAGGAGGCGTGGCTGGCCCTACGAGGGCTGAAAACCTTGCCGCTGCGGATGCGCCAGCATTGCGCCAACGCCCAAACCGTGGCCGAATGGCTGGCCGGGCAGCCGGCGGTGACCCGCGTCCATTACCCCGGCCTGCCCTCTCATCCGCAGCACGAGCTGGCGCTGCGGCTCTTTGCCGGGCGTGGCTTTGGCGGGATGTTGAGCTTTGACCTGGGGGGAGCCGGCCAGGCGGAGGTGTTCCGCTTCATGGAGGCGCTGGAGTTGGTGCTGCCGGCCACCACCTTGGGCGATGTCTATAGCCTGACCCTCTACCCGGCCCATTCGTCGCACCGCTACCTCGCGCCCCAGGTGCGGGCTGCGTTGGGCATCGGCGACGGGCTGGTGCGCCTCAGTGTCGGCATCGAGGAGGCCGGGGAGATCATCGCCGACCTGGCCCAGGGGCTGGCGGCGCTCCAGGCAGCATCATGCCCCTCCCCCCTGTAACCGGGTCCACCTGGCTTCTGGCCCTGTTGCCCATTGCCACGGTGTTGGGGCTGATGGTCGGCCGGCGGTGGGGCGGCGACAGGGCCGGCCCCATCGGCTGGGCCGTGGCGTTGCTCCTGGCCTGGCTGCGCTTTGGGGCCGGGCCGGAGGTGCTGCTCTATTCGCAACTGCGCGGCCTGCTGCTTTCCCTGTACGTGCTGTACATCATCTGGATGGCGCTGCTTCTCTACCGGATCGTGGACGAGGCAGGGGCGATTGCTGCCATCGGGCAGGGCCTTACCCGGCTGACCGCCGAGCCGACGATGCAGCTCCTGCTTCTTTCGTGGGTTTTCGGTGCTTTCTTGCAGGGGGTGTCGGGCTATGGGGTGCCCATTGCCATCGTCGCACCGCTCTTGATCGGGCTGGGGTTCCCGCCGGTGATCTCGGTCGCCGCGGTTTCCATCGGTCATTCCTGGTCGGTGACTTTTGGCAGTGTGGCCGCTTCCTTTCAGGCCCTGATGGCGGCTTCCGGCCTGCCCGGTGAAGAGCTGGCCCCCTGGTCGGCGGCTTTTCTGGGGATCGCCTGCCTGGGCTGTGGCCTGGCCACAGCCTGGATCTTTCAGGGATGGCGGGCGGTGCGACAGGGCTGGCCGGCGCTGCTGCTCATCGGCCTGGCCATGGCCGGCATCCAGGCGGCGCTGGCGGTAGCCGGCCTGTGGACCCTGGCCGGCTTTGGTGCCGGGCTGGCCGGGCTGGGGGTGGGCGCGCTGGTGGCCCGGCTGCCGCGTTACCGGGGCATCCTCTCCCCAGAGCCGACGGCCGCCCCTTCCTCTCTATCGCTGAAAATGGCGCTGGCCCCCTACCTGATTCTCATCGCCGTGGTGGCCGCCGCTGAGCTATGGCCCTGGCTGAATGGGGTGCTGAACCGGGTCCAGCTTCAGGTGCACTTCCCGGAGGTGCGCACAAGCTACGGCTGGACGACCGCCGCCGGGCCGGGCCGGACCATCAGCCTCTTTGGCCATGCCGGGGCGCTGCTGGCCTATGTCGCCGGGGCCTTTTACCTGGTCTACCGTTGGACCGGCCACTATACGCCTGGGGTGGGGGGGCGCATCGTGCGCAAGACGCTCAAAAGCGCCCTGCCGTCGTCCATCGGCATTCTGAGCATGGTGGGCATGGCCCTGGCGATGGACAACAGCGGCATGGTTTATGTCCTGGCCCAGGGGCTGGGGCGGACGGCCGGGCCGCTATACCCCTTCGTATCGCCCTTTATCGGGCTGTTGGGCGCCTTCATGACCGGCAGCAACACCAACTCTAACGTGGTCTTTACCCCTTTGCAGCAACAGGCTGCCCATCTCCTGAGGATGGCCGTGCCGGTCATCCTGGCCGCCCAGACGACAGGGGGCGGGGTCGGCTCGGCCCTGGCGCCGGCCAAGCTGATCGTGGGCTGCAGTACCGCCGGGCTGGCCGGGCAGGAGGGAGCGGTGTTGAACAAGATCTTGCTGCCCGGCTTGCTCATCAGCGGCGTGGTGGGGGGACTGGCCTGGCTGGCGGCCTCCACAGGGGGGTGAGAGGTTTTCCTCCCCCGGCCCCCTTCCCTGCCAGAGAAAGGGGCCAGGGGCATATGCGTCAACTTGAGCCCGTGGGACGGCCTTTCCCGGCTGTCCGGGCAGGCTGAAAGCCTGCCCTACCCTTTCGGATAGACTTCAAGTTGACGCATGTGGGGGCCGGGGGCGGGGTCAGGGGGACGGGCACTAACCCCCGGCCCAGGACAACGCCCAGGAGGGCACCCACAGCCGGCTGTAGCCGACGAGCGACAGGGCCGCCGAGGCGACGACGAGCATCACCCCCGCCCCGATCAACACCCGATCGCGCCGCCGATAGTGCAGTTGCTGCAACCAGGTACGCGGGCCAACGCCAAACGCGCGCAGGTCCATGGCGTCAATGATATCCTCGCTGGCGGCGATGGCGTGGATGGTGACCGGCACGATCAACGGCGCCAGCCGGCGCACCTGGGCAAACAGGCCCCCCTGCAGCTTTTCCAGCTCGTAGCCGCGGGCGCGCTGCGCATCCAGCGTCAACTGGAAATCGCGGGCATAGGTAGGGATAAAGCGCATCGTCAGGTCCATGGCGTAGGCGATCTTGTCCGGCAGGCCCAGGCCGCGGAAGGTGACGCCGTACAGCGTCGGGTTCAGCGAATAGGGGATGAGGATGGTCATGCTGGCCACGCTGAACACCCGCACGAGCTGGCTGAGGGCGAACATGGTCCGCTCCACGGTGATGCTGATCTGGGGCTGCCAGCCCAAGAGGGTGAACGGGGCGCGCAGGGTGGTGATGACATGCTCCTGGGCATAGTGTTCCAGGCCGCCGCGCCCGGTGAGGAAGGTCAGCAGCGAGAAAAAGAGGACAAACCCGCCGATAAACAGCCAGGCGCGGCGGCTCTCCTGCCAGGTGATGCCCGAAGTCAAGAGGGTCACCAGGGCGATCAGCAGCAGCGGCAGCAGGAAGCGCAGGTCCCAGAACATCAGCGAAGAGGCCATGAAACACGCAAAAAAGATGAGCCAGGCGCGCGGGTCGAAGCTCTGGATCAGGGACCGGCGCGGGCGATAGCGCCAGGTGACCAGCATCGCTCGACCCCTTGCCTACCGCCCGGTCTGCCGCTGCACGGCGAGGTAGGCGGCCACCAGAATGGGCACCAGGATAGCGGCAAAGATCAGGTTGGGACCGGCTGCCGGCAGGAACTCGCCGACGATGGCCACGGGCAGGGAAAAGCCGTTGATCCAGATGTCGGAGATGGCGGCAAAGCCGATGCCCAGCAGGTTGCCCAACATGCTCCAGGTCACCGCTGCGGCCACCTCGAGGTTCTGACCAAAGATAAAGCGCACCCCCAGCACCAGGATAAAGCCGATCACCACCGACAGGCCGGCAAACCAGGTAATCCGGGCGTCGCCAAAGATGCCCGCCTCCGGGTCAAAGAACATCATGTTGGCCTGGCTGCTGTTCAGGGCGTAAAAGAGGGCGCCGAGGGCAGCCAGCACGGCGCTGATGATGAGCACGGTGTTGATCCCCTTCTTTTTGTCGGGGAAGAGCAGGGCCATGCCGGCGATCATGCCCACCAGGCCGTTGCCCACGCTCCACTGCGGCGAGAGGCCAAAGCCGGTCAGGGCGTCGCCAAACATATTGCCCACCGCGCCGGTGAAAAAGCCGACGGCCGGCCCGAAGGCGTAGCCGAAGAACATCGGGATGGCGATGGCCGGCCGCAGGGCCACCTGGCTGACCGAAGGCACGGCAAAGACGGTGCCGTTGAACAGATAAGAGAACACGGCGTACAGCGCCGCACCGATGGCCATGTAGACCACCTGGCGCGTGCCGACCTCCCATACCCCGCTGCTGCGCGTGAACCAGTAGACGGCAAACACGATCAGCAGGCCGATGATCACAAAGACGAAGCGCAACAGGGCCGTTTCATCCAGTTTCAGGCTGTCATTGACCGCGCCGCCGATCCACACGATCAGCAAAAAGAAAACCAGGACGGCGACGAGGGCAGCGACTACGGAAATCAATCTGCGGTCCATCTCAATTCCCTCCTTGTAGATTCATTTTGCCCGGCGAGAAGCAACGGCTGCAATAGTTGAGCAAGCACCACCCCCTCTCTCCCACACGGCTCAGAGATGAGCCAACGCCTCGGCGGACATAAAGCGCCCGGTCCGGGGCAGACAGGCCACATTGGCCGCCCACAACGAGGTCGGCACCAGGCGGCAGCGGCGGAGCAGGTCGGCGTCAGCCAGCACCTCCTCCGGCCGGCCATCCCCGGCAACCTGGCCGTCGTGCATCAGGATCACCCGATTGGCGTAGCAAATGGCCAGGTCCAGGTCGTGGGTGATGAACAGGATCGCCTGGAAGCCGGGCATTTGCAGGATAGAGTCCATGAAGGCCATATAGTTGGCGTAATCCTGGCCCGCCGTCGGCTCGTCCATCACCAGGATTTTGGAGCGCATGGCCAGGATGGCGGCAATGCTGACCCGCTTCTGCTGGCCGAAGGACAGGGCCAGCGGCGGATACTCCTCGATCCCTTTCAGGTTGACTATCTCTACCGCCCGGGCCACCCCGGCGGCGACGGCCTCCTGGTCAAAGCCCAGGTTTTTCGGGCCAAAGGCCAGTTCCTCCCTCACACTCGGCGCAAAGAGCATGTGGCTGGGGCTCTGGAAGACATAGCCCAGGGTGTGGGCAATCTGGGCCACGCTCAGGGTCCGGGTGTCGCGCCCTTCGATCGTCACAGTGCCGTGGCGCGGTTTCAGCAGGCCGATGGCATGCTTGACCAGCGTGGTCTTGCCCGCCCCGTTGGGCCCCAGGAGGGCGATGACATCGCCCCGCCGGATCGTCAGATTGACGCCGTGGATGACCTCCGGGCCATCGGCGGTGTAGGCAAAGGACACGTTGTCAAAAGTGACCAGCGGCTCGCGGCCGTCAGGCCGGATGGCCGGCTCGAAGGTGGGCGGCGGGGCGCCCGCTGCCCGCCGGATGACGACCGGAGCGGGCAGCTTGACCTCCCGGTAGTCCACCACCTCCATCAGGCCCTCCGGCGGGCCGAGGTAGCCGATCTGACCATCCTGCATGTAGAGCACCCGGTCCGGCCGGATGCTCAGGGCATCCTCGACGCGGTGCTCGACCAGGATCAGGCTGATCCCCTCATCGGCCAGGCGGCGGAACAGGGCCAGCGCCTCCTGTCCGCTGGCCGGATCGAGGCTGGCCAGCGGTTCGTCGAGCAACAGGATGCTGGGGCGCATGGCCAGCACGCCGGCCAGGGCGACTTTTTGCTTTTCGCCGCCGGAGAGCAGGAAGGTTTCACGCTCCCGCAGATGGGAGATGCCCAAATGGCCAAGCGCCTCCTCCAGACGCTGCCGGATCTCAGCGCGGGACAGGCCCAGATTTTCCAGGCCAAAGGCCACCTCAGCCGACACCCGGGCCCCCAGGATCTGCCGTTCCGGGTCCTGCAACACCGTGCCGACGATTTGGGAGATGCGAGCCAGGGAAAAAGCAGATGTATCCTCACCGTAGAGGAGGATGCGACCGGTCAGTTCTCCTTTGTAGCTACGGGGGATCAGGCCGTTGATGCAGCGGATCAGGGTGGTCTTGCCACAGCCGCTGGCTCCGGCGACGAGGAGCAGTTCACCGCGCTCCAGCGTCAGAGAGAGATCGCGCAGCGCCGGCTCCGGGCGGCCACGATAGCGGAAGGTGAGATCTTTGATTACCAGCGGATCCCTGTCGCCCTGCTTCTTGACCAAGCTACTCTCCTGGCCGGATTCAGCACCCATATCGGGACGAAGGACAAGGCGATTATACCACCGTTCAGAAGGATACGCAAAAAGGCGGGGCATGCCCGCCCTGTCCTGGTGCATTGTCCTCATACCAGCCGACGCCATAACTGCCGCCATAGTTGAAGTCGTCGGTGGTGAAGCGGAAGCGAACCTGGGCGGTGTTGGTGCCGGCGCAAGAGGAGAGGTCATAGTCGCTGCCGTCCAGGTACTCATAGGCCACATAGAGGTTGCCGTGGGAATCCACCGCCGTGTCGATGTGGGCCGCGGCGTTGGGCAGGGCGTAGCCGCCATCCACCTGGAGGTTGGGAATCGTAGCCACGGCCTCCGGTTGAGACTGGGCGAGAGCGGCGACAGGCTCCGGGCCGGGCGGCGGCATGTTTCGGAGCCTGGGCCATCCCCTCGCCCAGCAGGCCGGCAGCGTTGTCCAGGCATTCCGGGGCCTTGTCGCCGGGCGGCGGGGCCACAGGAGTTGGTGTACCAGAAATTGCCCGCTCTATTTCAGAGAACTTACAACGCCAGTTTTTCATCGCATAATAGGGATGGTTCAAAATTGGTTGACACTTTTTGTGCCAGCCGAATTTCTTGCCCCTCACCCCCCTTTGTCCCCCCTCTCCCCTGGCCAGGCCGGGGGAGAGGGGGGATGGAGGAGGGGTGAGGGCAATGAGCGGCGATTTTTCATGCCCGCAAAAAGTGTCAATCGATTTTCCCGGCAAATTGAACCATCCCGCATAATAATTCGGGTTTGTTCCTGAGAGTCTCGGGTTACCCGAACTCCAATTTGCCGAAACCGTTACCTGATGGTACAATGGTATAGATTTGACCAGGGACCATCGCCGCTGCCTGCCGCAGGTCCTGGCCAAAGGGGGATAAAGGGGAAAAGGAGTATGGGCAACGATAAAGCCATTCAGGTCCAGGACCTGTATAAAAATTTCGGCGACATCCAGGCCGTGCAGGGGATCCGCTTTGAGGTGCAGGCCGGCGAGATCTTTAGCCTGCTGGGCCCCAACGGCGCGGGCAAGAGCACGACCATCTCGATGCTGGCCTGCCTGCTGACGCCCACCGGGGGCGACGCATGGGTCATGGGCCATTCCATCCGCCGGGAACCGATGGCCGTCAAAGCCGCCATCGGCGTCGTCCCGCAGGAGGTGGCCCTGTACGAAGACCTGAGCGCCCGCGAGAACCTGACCTTCTGGGGCAAGATGTACGGCCTGCGCGGTGCAGCGCTCCAGGAGCGGGTGGACCAGGTGTTGCAGGTCATCGGCCTGACCGACCGGCAAAAAGGGCGCGTCGGCAAGTTTTCCGGGGGGATGAAGCGGCGGCTGAATGTTGGCATCGCCCTGCTGAACCGCCCCCAGGTCCTCATCCTCGATGAGCCGACGGTGGGCATTGACCCCCAGAGCCGGCGAAACATCCTCGACAACGTCAAGGAGCTGAATCGCCAGGGGATGACGGTGCTGTACACCACCCACTACATGGAGGAAGCCCAGGAGCTTTCTCACCATATCGCCATCATGGACCAGGGCCAGATCATCGCCCTGGGGACCCATGCCGAACTGGTCAAGATCGTCGGCGAACTGGACCGGGTGGACCTGACGCTCAACGCCCCGGCCGAGCGCGTGCTGGCTGCCTGGCAGGCTACGGAGGGGGTGCACCAGGTAAGCGCCGTGACTGCCCCGGAGACCGGTAGCCACGATGGGATGGTGACGCTGCTGGTGGACGACAGCAACCGGGTGTTGCCCCGACTGTTCGAGTCGGCAGCGGAGGCCGGCATACGCATCACCGCGGTCGAGATCCAGGAGCCCAACCTGGAAACGGTCTTTTTGCATTTGACGGGCCGGGCGCTGCGAAACTAAAACCTGAAACGTAAGATGCCAGAAATGCTACGCTTCACGCTCTACGTTTGATGCAATGAATACGGTAGATTTAACATGAAAACGCTAGACATCGCCTGCAAAGACCTGCTCCGTTCGGTCCGCAGCGCTTCGTTCCTGGCCTTTGCCTTTGCCGTGCCCCTGTTGGTCAGCGGGCTGTTCTATTTTGCCTTTGGGGGCATGGCTTCCGGCGAAGGTGGCTTTGACCTGCCGGTGACCCGAGTCCAGGTGGTGAACCAGGACCAGGGGCAGATGGGGTTCTCGGTCGGCCAGACGCTGATAGACATCCTGAGATCGGAGGGCCTGGCCGGCCTGCTCCAGGTGAGGGAAGTGGCCGACCCGGCCGGGGCCCGTACCGCCGTAGACCGGCAGGAAGCAGGGGTGGCGATCCTCATTCCCCCTGACCTGACGGCCGCGGTGTTTGGCCCGGAACGGCATGCCGCCATCGAACTGTACCACGACCCTACCCTGACCCTGGGGCCGGGCATCATCAAGAGCGTCGTGCAGCAGCTTGTGGATGGTTTTGCCGGGAGCAAGATCGCCCTCCAGGTGGCTCGCGAACAGCTTGCCGGCCGGGAGATGGTGTTGGATGCGGCCACAACCCGGTCCATCGCCCTGGAATATGGCGAGTGGGCGGCCGCTATGGGGGAAAGCTGGCAAAGAGAGGCCGGCCCCCTGGTCGAGGTCCGTCCCCCGACCGGGGTCCAGGAGCCTACCGACCTGCGCACCGGCATCATCCACCTGATCATGGCCGGCATGTTGGTGTTCTACGCCTTCTTTACCGGCACTTCCTCGGCTCAGTCACTCCTTCAGGAAGAGGAGGCCGGCACCCTGCCCCGGCTGTTCACCACCCCCACGCCGGTTTCGGCCGTCCTGGGGGGCCGCATTTTGTCCAGCCTGGCCACGCTCGTCGTGCAGGTTGGGGTGCTGCTGGGGGTCTCGGCCCTGATCTTTGGCATCCGCTGGGGCGCTCCGCTGCTCCTGGGCCTGGTCACGTTGGGACTGGTCCTCCTGGCCGGCAGTTTTGGCCTCTTTCTCATCTCCCTGCTCAAGGACAGCCGACAGGCGGGCGTGGTTATCGGTGGAGGGCTGACCCTGACCGGTATGTTGGGCATGGTCGGCATCTTTACCGCCAATGTGCCCGGCGCAGCCAGAGGGGCGTTCGACCTGGTCTCCCTGCTGGTGCCCCAGGGCTGGGCCGTGCGCAGCTACCAGCAGCTCGCAGACGGCGGTGGGGTGGGCGATGTGCTGCTGCCTGTCGTGGTGATGCTGGCCCTGAGCGGTGCTTTTTTCGCCATCGGCGTGCTGCGCTTCCGCAGGCGGTTCGCGTAGGAGAGGGCCATGCGCGCGATCGATCTGGCCATAACAGACCTGAGGCAGTTGCTCCGCAGTTGGATGACTGCGCTGTTCCTGGTGATCATGCCGGTCGTCTTTACCTTGATGTTCGGCTTTGCCTTTGGTGGCTTTGACGGCGGGGGGGAGGACCCCCGCCTGCCGGTCGGCTTTGTGGATCAGGATGGCAGCCGTCTCAGCGCCGGCCTGCTGAGGTTGCTCCAGGCCGCGGATGCCATCCGGCCGGTGGTGCTGGAGGGCGGCGAGGCCCGGGCCGACCGCGTGGAAAGGGCGGTGCAGGAGGAGGACCTGGCCGCCGCGGTCCTGGTCCCGGCCGGCTATGGCGAGAGCCTGCTGGCCGGGAACCCTGCCCGGCTGCAGATCATTGCCGATGAAAGCAAACAGGCGGCGATCCCTGCCCGGCTGGGCATCGAAGCGGCGGCGAGCCGCCTGGCCGGCGCGGTCGAAGCGGCCCTGCTCAGCGCCCAGGCGTACACCGCCCAATCCGGCCTGGCCGCCGATCAGGAATTCCAGAACGAGGCGCTGGAGCGGGCCCTCGCGGCCTGGGCCGACCCGCCGCTGACGGTCCAGGTGAGGCACTCCGGGGCCATCGCCCAGGAGACAGGCTCTCCGGTCATGGAGAACGGCTTTTCCCACACCTCGCCCTCCATGATGGTCCAGTTTGCCATTGCCGGGTTGATCGGCGCCGCTTCGATCCTGATCCGGGAGCGCAAGTCCGGGGCGCTGCGCCGGTTGCTGACCACGGCCATCGGCCGCGTCGAGATCATCCTGGGCCACTACCTGGCGATGGTGATCCTGATCCTGGGCCAGCTTGTGATCCTGGTGGCCTTTGGCCAGCTCGCCCTTCGGGTGGACTATATGCGTGAGCCGCTGGCAACCCTGCTGGTGATGGTCGGCACGGCCCTGTGGACGGCGGCCCTGGGGTTGCTCATCGGCACGTGGGCCCACAACGAGGAGCAGGCGATCATTTTTTCGTTGATCCCCATGTTTGTCCTGGCGGGGATGGGCGGGGCCTGGGTGCCGCTGGAGTACACCGGCAAGACGTTCCAGACCATCGGTCACCTGCTGCCTACGGCCTGGGCAATGGATGGGTTCGAGAACATTGTCATCCGGGGCCTGGGGCTGGAGTCGGTGCTGCTGCCGGCGGGCATTATGCTGCTCTATGCCGGGGGGCTGTTTGCCCTGGCGGCATGGCGGTTCAGATTCGAGTAGGACAGTAGATGAATTGAGAAAAGGAGAAAAGCGATGAAATGTCCAGAATGTGGTGCAGAGAATGAGCCCAATGCCAGATTCTGTACCAGTTGCGGGGCACCGTTGGCACCCGCAGCAGCACCGGCCGGTGAGGGCGCTTTGCCGCCGTTAGACACCGAGGTCGAGCATGTGCAGCGCGAGTTCACCGGCGGCCGGGGGCGGATCAGCTACCGGATTGACGGCACGACGATGCAGGTGGTGACCATCGAGTTGGAGCCGGGCGAGGTGATCTATTCCGAGTCGGGGGGGATGAGCTGGATGAGCGGCAACGTGGAGATGCGCACCCACTCGGGCGGCGGCCTGGGCAAGATGGTCAAACGGGCGCTGGCCGGCGAGTCGCTGTTCATCACCGATTTCTACGTAAGCAGCGGCCGGGGCACGGTGGCCTTTGCCTCCGAGTTCCCCGGCAAGATCATCCCCTTCAACCTGGGGCCGGGCGAAAGCATCATCGTCCAGAAGGACGCCTTTATGTGCGCCGAAAAGAGTGTGAACATAGACATGCACTTCCGCAAGCGGCTGGGCACCGGCCTGTTCGGCGGCGAAGGGTTCATCATGCAAAAGATCACCGGACCGGGCCTGGCCTTTATCGAGGTGGACGGTGAGGTGGTCGAGTACGATCTGCAGCCGGGCCAGCAGCTCAAGGTGGATACCGGCCACCTGGCGGCCATGGAATCGTCGGTGGACTTTGACGTGACGATGGTCAAGGGGTTCCGGAATATCCTGCTGGGCGGTGAGGGGCTGTTCCTGGCCAGCGTCCGGGGGCCGGGCAAGGTGTGGCTGCAAACGATGCCCATGTCCAAGCTGGCGCAAAAGGTGGCCCAGTTTATGCCCCAGGTGGGGGGCAAAGGCTCCAGCGGCGGGCTGAACATAGACGTGGGCAGCCTGCTGGGCGGGGGCTAGGGCACGGGGATGGGCATCGGCCTGGCGCTCCTCCTGGGGGGCCTTGCCCTGCTGGTGGCCCTGAGCATCGGCGCGCTGGTGCTGGTCAGGCTGGGGGTGATCGTCCACTATGCCGTCAAGGAGGAACCGCCAGAGCAGGGGGACTATCGCCTCGACGCCAGCCATGAACCGGACCAGGGATAGCAGGTAGGACAGGGGCTATCCTGCCAGGTCCGCTCCGTCCAGGGCCAGAGCCTGGCGTTGGAGCGCCCACATCCGGGCATACAGGCCGCCTCGCTGCAACAGGTCGGGGTGGCGGCCCCGCTCCACAACCCGGCCGGCGTGCAGCACCAGGATTTCGTCGGCGGCCTCCAGCCCCACCAGGTGGTGGGTGATGAGCAGCGTGGTGCGCCCGGCCATCAACCCCTGGAGGGCCGCCAGCACCTCGCGCCCGGTCAAGGCGTCCAGGCCGGCCGTCGGCTCGTCCAGGATCAGGAGGGGGGCATCCTTGAGGAGGGCGCGGGCGATGGCCAGCCGTTGGCGCTGGCCGGCGCTGAGGCGCACCCCCTGCTCGCCGATCAAGGTCTCGTAGCCCTGCGGCAGCGATTCAATCAGGTCGTGGATCTGTGCCTGCCGGGCGGCAGCGACCAGTTCGGCCTGGCCGGCCTCGGGGCGGGCCAGGAGCAGGTTTTCCCGCACCGTGGCGTTGAACAGGTGGGGGTGAGACGAGACCAGGGCCATGGCGCGCCGCAGGTCCTCCTGGTCATACTCCCGCACCTCCCGCCCCCCCAGAAGGATGCGTCCGCTCTGATAGTCCCAGAAGCGGAGCAGCAGGTGGGCCAGCGTTGTCTTGCCCGCCCCGCTGGGGCCGACAACGGCCAGGCAGCGCCCGGCCGGCAGGTCAAAGCTGACGCCATCCAGCGCCGGTGGTTCGCCGGGGTGGTAGGCAAAGCGCAGGTCCTCCACCCGCAGGTCAAAGGTCGGGGGCAGGGGGGCCGGTAGCGGCGGGTCGGCCACGGCCGGCCGGGCCTCCACGATCTCCAACAGCCGCCGTGCCGCCTCCAGGCTGCCCTCCAGGTTCTGAAAGGCCTGGGGCAGGGGCCACACCGCCTCGAAAGCGGCCATCACCGCCAGGGCCAGCAGCGCCAGATAGAGGCCATCCAGCCGGCCCCTGTGCACCAGGGGGATGGCCAGGACCAGCGTGGCCACTACGGCCAGGTGCAGCAGCAGACCGGTGAGGGCGCTGTGCAACCCGCTGAGGGCGGCCATGCGCCCCTGCAAACGCCCCAGCTCATCCCCCACGGCGCGCAGCCGGTCCAGGTGGCGCTCCTCCTGGCCAAAGGCCAGCAGGTCGGCGGCCCCCTGGATGCCATCCACCAGCAGGTTGTTCAACGTGGCGCGGAGCCGGACCAGGCGTTTTCCCGTGGACCGGCCCAGCATCCGGGTCAGCCCCGGCAGGCCGGCGCCGGCCAGGGCCAGGAAGGCCAGCAGCACGCCGGCCAGGGCGGGGTGAAAGCGGCCCACCAGCCCTGCCGCCAGGAGCGCCACCACGAGGGCCACCAGCGGCGGGGCGAGGACCCGCAGGTAAAAGTTCTCCAGGGTCTCCACGTCGGCCACGATGCGGGCCAGCAGATCGCCGCTGCGATAGTACAGCAGCCGCGCCGGGGCCACCGGTTCCAGGGCGGCATAGAACCAGATGCGCAACCGGGCCAGCAGGCGAAAGGTCACGTCGTGGGCGGCGATCCGCTCCAGGTAACGCAGGAGGCCCCGGGCGATGCCGAAAAAGCGCACGCCGACGATGGCCACCTGGAGCTCGGCGATGGAGGGCCGCAGGGCTGCTTTGGCGATGAGGTAGGCCGAGGTGGTCATCAGGCCCAGGCTGCTGGCGATGGTGGCCACCCCCAGCAACGTCGCCAGCGCCATCCGGCCGGCAAAGGGTGCAGCCAGGCGAAGCAGGCGTCCGAACGGCCTCCTCATGCTCCCCCTCCGGCGACATAGGCCCCCACCAGCCGCCGGTAGAGCCCTCCCCGTTGCAACAGCGCCTCGTGGCTGCCTTCCTCCACCAGCCGGCCCCCCTCCAACACCAGAATGCGGTCGGCGCGGAGCACGGTGTTGAGGCGGTGGGCGATGAGCAGGGCGGTGCGCCCCCGCAGCAGGCGGGCCATCGCCTCCTGCACCAGCTCTTCGGTCTCGGGGTCCAGGTGGGCGGTAGCCTCGTCGAGGAGGAGCAGAGGGGCATCTTTGAGAAAGGCACGGGCCAGGGCCAGGCGTTGGGCCTGGCCGCCGCTCAGGCGGGCTCCCCGTTCGCCGATCAGGGTGTCGTACCCCTGCGGCAGGGCGGCGATGAATTCGTGGGCATGGGCCTGCCGCGCCGCCCAGACCACCTCGTCGGGAGGGGCATCGGGGCGGGCCAGGCGGATGTTGTCGGCCACCGTGCCGTGGAACAGGTAGGGGGTTTGGGGCACCCAGGCCACGAACCGGCGCCAGACGGCCACCGGCAGCCCGGATAAGGGCAGGCCGTCCACGGTGATCCTCCCCCGGTCGGGCCGGGCAAACCCCAGCAACAGATAAAAGACTGTGCTCTTGCCCCCCCCGCTGGGGCCGACCAGGGCCACCGTCTCGCCGGGCGCAACGGTGAACGACAGGCCGTTCAGGGCCGGGCGCCGGCCTCCTTCGTAGGCATAGAACAGATCCTCGAAACAGAGGGGGCCGGGCAAAACCGGGCCGGGCGCCGCTTTCCAATCGTCGGCCGTCACCTGTACGTCGTCGGCTGTCACCCGTACGTCGTAAATCTCAAAGAGGCGTTGTGCAGCGGCCACCCCGGCCATTCCGGCATGGAAGCGGGCCCCCAATGTGCGCAACGGCAGGTAGAATTCGGGGGCCAGGATCAGGACGAACAGGGCGTGCTCAAAGGGCAGGTGGCCATAGAGCAGGCGCAGGCCGATCTGCACGGCGACCACTGCGGTGCCGATCGTGCCCACCATCTCCAGCACCAGGGCCGACAGGAAGGTGACGCGGAGCACCCCCATCGTTGCCTCGCGGAAGCGGTGGCTGATCTGGGCGATGGTCTGCACCTGTTCCCGGCTGCGGCCCAGCAGCTTGAGGGTGGTCAGCCCCTGCAGGGCGTCGAAAAAGTGGGCACTCATGCGGCTGAGGGAGGTCCATTGGCGGCGGGTCAGGGCCTCGGCGGCGCTGCCGATGAGGATCATAAAGAGCGGGAGGAGGGGGGCGGTGAGGAGCAGCACCAGGCCGGAGAGCCAGTCCAGGGGGAAGACCAGGAGCAGCACCGTCAGCGGCACCAGGGCGGCCAGGGCCAGTTGGGGCAGGTAGTGGCGAAAGTAGGCGTCCAGCGCCTCGATCCCTTCGGTGGCGGTATTGGTCAACTCGCCGCTGCGTTCGCCGTGGAGGTAGGCCGGCCCCACGGCCAGCAGGTGGGCGGCCAGCCGTTCCCGCAGGCGGCCCTTGACCTGCACGGCGACGCGGTTGGCGGCCACCTCGCCGCCCCAGACCAACCCGGCCCGCACCAGGGCCAGGAAGACCAGCCCCAGCAGCAGCGGCTGGACCTGGCGCAGGCTGCTGCCGGCCAGAAAGACCTGGCCGATGGCCCGGCTCAGCAGGCGGGCCTGCACCACCAGGACGACGCCGGCCAGCAGGCCCAGGCCCACCGTGAGGGCCAATCCGGCGCGCCCGGCCCATGCTTCGCGCAGCAGCCGTCTATCCAGCTTCATCGGCAGCTCAGATGCGCAGTTCCACCACGTCGCCGTCGCGGAGGACGTAATCGCGGCCTACCGGCTGGCCGTCAAAGGCGGCGCTGCCCCACACCCGGGCTGACTTCAGGTTCTCGTAAAAGTCACGATGGACCCTGGCCGCAAACTCTTCGACCGTGCTCCCCTGTTTCATCACGAACGGCGCGCTGAAATCGGGCTCCCGGCCGGGGGGCCTGGCGTAGATGCGTATGATGCCCAGTTGGGCAAAGACCTCCTGTTTCAGGCGCTCCAGGTGCCGGCCGGTGGCTGCCGAAACAGGCAGCAGGGGCCACAGATCCTCCAACAGGGCGCTAAAGATGTCAAACAGCTCGTCGGTGTCGGCATCGTCGCACTTGTTGGCCAGCACCAGGAACGGCTTGACAGTGGGCCGCCGCTCGTCGGTGTAGCGATCCAGGTGGTGGGGGGGGATGATCCGGTGCTCCCGGAGAATGGCCACCGCCTCTTCGAGTTGATGGAGGGGATCGGTCTGTATGTCCACCACCAGCAACACCAGGTCGGCGCGGCGGATCAGGTTCAGCAGCTCCGGCTCGACATATTCCCTGTTCAAGGGCGGGGTGTCAATCAACTGGATCTGCACATTTTCCACCGGCATCATGCCAGGGGTGGGTTCCCAGGTGGTGTAGGGCGCTTCGGAAACCTCGGGGGTGGCATGGGTCAGCGCCGCCACCAGTGACGATTTGCCCACGTTGGTCAGGCCGACGACGGCCACCTGGCCGGCTCCTTCCCGCTCGATGCGGAAGACCGAATCCTGTTTGCCGGTCTTTTTGCGGGCCTGGGCCGAGGCTTTGAGTTTGGAAAGCTGGCGGCGCAGGTCGGCCCGCAGGTGGTCGGTGCCCTTGTGCTTGGGGATCAGGCTGAGGTATTCTTCCAGGCAGGCGATCTTGTCTTCGACCGTCTCGGCCTCGCGGTATCGCTTTTCGGCTGCCAGGGCCTCTGGCGGAAGGTTGGTCGGCATGGCCGGCACTCACCCAACAGTAACGTTCAGGTGCCGGGCACCGGGCCTGGCACCTTCGATAAGTCAGCCTGAATAGCAATGAGAAAAACAAGAGACCTGTGCTGGGCAGGCCTCTTGATGCAACAGGGTGGATGACGGGGGTTGAACCCGCAACAACCGGTTCCACAGACCGGTGCTCTGCCTTTGAGCTACATCCACCACACCTCGACGCTGGCTATAGTATAGCACAGCTCCCCTGAAAATGCAAAAAGCCCGGCCATTTTGAACCGCCTGACGCCTGGCCGGTCATGGCCCGGCCCCGGGCCGGGCAGCGACCCCGCCCCCTGTCAGCCGCTCCTCGAAGGTGACCTGGCCGCGCAGCATCTTGTGCACCTCGCACTGACGCGCCGCATTGAACAGGATCCGCTGCTGGCGGGCATCCAACCCCTCGCCCAGGTCCAGGTGGGTGGTGAAATGGGTGGTTGCCTGACGGTCCATGAACCGGGTGCAGCCTTCCACCGTGACCGCCAGGCGGGTGAGGGGGATCCCTTTGTGGTCGGCGACCGCCGCTATGGTGAGCACCATTCAAGCCCCCAGCGCCGCGGCCACCAGCTCCAGGGGACAGAAGCCGGCCCCAGGCCGGTCGGTTTGGGTGCGCCGGTCGGCCTCGAAACTGCGCTCTCCGGCCTGAACGCGCACCCGGCTGCCGCCCAGGTAGACGGTCGTCACGCGGTTCACCAGCGTCTGGTCCTCCATTTTCCCTCCAGGGCTATTATACCCCCTGGCCGGGCGCTGTCAAATCCCAGGCGCAGCCTTCCGAGTTTGCTGCCCCTCCCCGGCCTGTGGTATAATACCTTCGGATGAGCAGGAGAGGCACCCGCAAATGGATCGGGCTCAGGCCCGGATGGATCGTCGCCGTTGTAACCGCCACGCTGCTGGTGGCGCTGTTGGCCGGCTGCTCCCGGAAGCAGGACCCCACCCCGGTGCCGGGTGCATCTGCCCTGCCCGAACCGTCGAGCCGGGCGACGCCGGAATCGGCGCCCACCGGCCTGCCCAACGCCGGCTCCCGGCCCGAACCGGGCCCACCGCCACCGGTCTATGTGGTCCAGCGCGGCGACACGTTGAGCAGCATCGCCACCCGCTTTGGCTGCACCCTCGACGAGCTGATCCGGGTCAATGGGATCGCCGACCCCAACGCCCTGCAGGTGGGCCAGGAGTTGCAGATCCCGGCCACCGCCGTCGAGACCGGCCCTGACCTGCGCCTGCTGCCCGACAGCGAGTTTGTCTATGGGCCGGCCTATGTGGGGTTTGACACCATCGCCTTCTGTAACCGCCAGGGCGGCTACCTGGCCGCCTATGCCGAGCAGGTCGGCGGCCGGGTGCTCAGCGGCCCGGAGATCGTGAACCTGGTCGCCCACCACTACAGCGTCGGCCCCCGGCTGCTCCTGGCGGTGCTGGAGTTCAAGAGCGGTTGGGTGACGAATCCCCATCCGACCGGCCCGTCCCTTTCCTATCCGCTGGGCTACAAGGGCAGCGGGTGGGAGCTGTTCAGCCGGCAACTGGCCTGGGCCGCCGATGAGCTCAACAAGGGCTACTATGACTGGCGCGGGCGGGGCATGGGCCTGCAGACCTGGGGCGACGGGACGGCCACCCGCTATGCCCCGACCCTCAACGCCGCCACCGTCGGCCTGCAACGGTTTCTCGCGCTGGATGCCACCCCAAGCCGGTGGAAGATATGGGTGGGCGACGGGCCGGGGAGCTTTTTGGAGACCTACCGCCGCCTGTTCGGCGACCCGGCCCAATACGCCATCGAGCCCCTCATCCCGGCCGACACCCCCCTCCCGTCCCTGTCGCTGCCCTGGTCCAGGGGCGAGCTGTGGTATTTCACCGGCGGTCCCCACGGCGCCTGGAACGAAGGCAGCGCCTGGGCGGCGCTCGATTTCGTGCCGGATGAGGGCTATCTGGGCTGCCAGGTCGCCTCGTCGTGGGCCACCGCCGCCGCGCCGGGGCTGATCATCTACAGCCAGGAGGGCGAGGTGCTTCTGGACCTGGATGGCGATGGCCACGAGCAGACCGGCTGGGTGCTGTTCTACCTGCACATCGCCGCTGAAGGCCGCGTCGCCGTCGGCACCCGCGTGAAACAGGGCGACCCGATCGGCCATCCCTCCTGCGAGGGCGGCCTCGCCGAGTCCACCCACCTGCACCTGGCCCGCAAATACAACGGGGAATGGATCGCCGCCGATGGGCCGCTGCCTTTTGTGCTCTCCGGCTGGCAGGCGCACTCCGGCGGCGTCCCGTACGAGGGGACTCTCATCCGGGGGCAGGAGCAGCGGACCGCCTGCGAGTGTTGCCGGCCAGAGTTCAATGGCCTGGTGAATGGGAAATAGGGATAGGGGTTGTTGATCACCAGTTTGCAGAACCCCAGGGTCAAATTCCTGCGCTCATTGCGGCAGCGCAAGTACCGCGAGCGGGAGGGCTGCTTCCTGGTCGAAGGCATCCGGGCGGTGGAGGAGGCGCTGGACTGCGGCGCGCCGGTGGCAACCCTGGTCTATGCCCCTGACCTGCTGGTCAGCGAGCGGGCACAGGCGCTGCTGGAGCGGGTGGAGCCGGGCCGTCGCCTGGCCCTATCGGGCGATGCCTTCCGCAGCCTGTCGGACCGGGAGGAGCCGCAGGGCCTGGCTGCCGTGGTGCGCATCGAGGAGCGTTCCCTGGCGGCCATCCCCCTGACCGCCGACCTGCTGGTCATCGTCGCCCATCAGTTGAGCGATCCGGGCAACCTGGGGTCCATCATCCGCACCGCCGATGCAGCCGGGGCGACGGGGGTGGTGGTGGTCGAGCCGTCGGTGGACCTCTATGATCCGCAGACGGTGCGGGCGACGATGGGCTCGCTGTTTGCCCTGCCGGTTGTCCGGGTGGCCGGGGAAGAGGCCCTGTCCCACTGGTACGCGCAGGTCCGGGCGGTGGGGCTGCCGCTGCTGGTCGTCGCCTCGTCGGCCCACGGCCGGCAGGTGCACTTTGACGTGGATTACCGCCGCCCGGTCGTGCTGTGGGTCGGCACCGAGCGCCACGGCCTGCCCCCTTCCCTCCGCGAGCAGGCCGACGTCGTCGTCCGCCTGCCGATGGCCGGCCGGGCCACCTCCCTCAACGTCTCGGCGGCGACGGCGGCGCTGGTGTACGAGATCGTCCGCCAGCGTAGGACAACTGCTCAGCAGTTGTCCTACTACACTCAGCCGGGGGAGGCGGATATGGTTCAGGCGGTGGAGGGGCTGGGCTGAGATTTGACGCCGCCCGGGAGCACCAACTTCCCACCTATGACGCGGCCTACCTGGACCTGGCGATGCGCTCCGGGTTACCGCTGGCCACCCAGGATGCCGCCCTGCGGGAGGCGGCCGCACGCTGCGGCGTGAAGGTGTATCCGGATTGAGATTGATGCTGAACTCGCACATGGCTATGTAGCCGCTGAGGTACTTCTTTTCCCCCGCCTTCTGAAACATCTCGTCCGTTTCAGTCCGCTGGTCGGGCAGGGGGGCCCTGGGTTGCAGCCGCTCCGCGTTGCGCTGGAGAGCCTGGCGGATATCAGGCACCGTTTGGCGCGCCACGCCGATCTCCCGGGCAATGGTGGCGGTGGGCTCCCCTTTGCAGACCCCACGCAGCAACAGAATGACTTGGGCGGGCCGCAAATGCTTCCCCTGGTTCTGGTGGAACTACTTCAGTAGCCACGCCGTGCTCAATTCGTCATCAAATAGGTCGACAATTGGAAAGTCCATACAGAGAATTGTACCACATCCTTAGCACTTTTTCTAGACATGAGCCTCAGCCCCGCTCTTGTCCTATGGACGCAAAATTTTGACGGAGACCCATGGGCAGCCCGGCGGTTGTCAGATCGCGGCCTTTTGTGCTATACTGAAAGGCAAACTGTTGACGACAGGAGGACAGAGATGGCAAGAGCGAAAAAATTGGGCATTCTCACCGGTGGCGGCGATGTCCCCGGGTTGAATGTGGCGATTAAAGCGGTGGTGGAGCGGGCCAGTGACGAGGGATGGGAGGCGATCGGGATCCGCAAAGGGTGGGGAGGACTCTTGCACTGCAACCTGGACAGCCCGCAGGCACGCAAGAACCTGTTCATCCCTTTGACGCGGGCGGTGGTGCGGACCATTGACCGCACCGGCGGCACGTTTCTCCACACCTCCCGCACCAACCCGCAGCGGGTCAAGGCGGCGGACGTGCCCGATTTTCTGCAAGGGACGGCCGGGCCGATCGAGGGGGAGGGCGATCGGGCGATCTATGATTTTACCCCCCATATCCTCAAGGTCCTGGAGTTTCTGGAAGTAGATGCCCTGGTGCCCATCGGCGGCGACGATACCCTGTCGTATGCGGCCCGGATGCACAATGAGGGCTTTCCGGTGGTCGCCATCCCCAAGACGATGGACAACGACGTGTATGGCACCGACTATTGCATCGGCTTTTCGACGGCGGTGACGCGCAGCGTCGAGTTTATCACCGCCCTGCGCACCCCCAGCGGCTCGCATGAGCGGATCGCCATCGTGGAGCTATTCGGGCGCAACTCGGGCGAAACCTCCCTCATCTCCGCCTACCTGGCCGATGTGGACCGGGCCATCATCTCCGAGGTGCCGTTCGACGTCCAAAAGCTGGCCATGTTGCTGGTCCAGGACAAGTACAACAACCCCAGCAACTATGCCATCATGACCATCTCGGAAGGGGCCCGCGAGATCGAAGGGGACCTGGTCCACTATGCCGCCGACGAGGATGCCTACGGCCACCGGAAGTTGGGCGGCATCGGCGCGGTGACGGGGGAAAAGCTCAAAAAGATCACCGGCGAGAACATCATCTATCAGCAGTTGGGCTACCTGATGCGCAGCGGCGCGCCCGACTCACTGGACCGGATGGTGGCCGTCAGCTATGGGTTGCTGGCTATGGACCTGGTATGCCACGGACGGTCAGGGCGGATGGTGGCGCTGCGCGATGGCGTGTATACCCATGTGCCGCTGAACCAGGTCATCTCCGGCACCAAGCGGGTGGATGTGGACGAGATGTATGACGTGGAGCAATACCGGCCCAAGATCGCCGACATGCTGGGCAAGCCGATGTTCCTATACTAAAGCGTAAAACGTAAGATGTAAGGGGCAAGAGGGGTCTGGTGCTCCTTACTCGTTGCGCTTTTGTGCTTTCCATGCCGGAGGCGACGTGATGGGTGAGTATTTCGAGGGCGAGGCCCTGACCTTTGACGATGTGCTGCTGGTGCCGGGGCGGTCAGAGGTACTGCCTGCCGAGGTGGATATCGGCGTGACGCTGACGTCAGGCATCCACCTCAACATCCCGGTGCTGTCGGCAGCCATGGACACGGTGACGGAGGCCCGGCTGGCGGTGGCCCTGGCACGGGAAGGGGGCATCGGCGTGCTGCATCGCAACCTGTCGGTCGAACAACAGGCCGAGGAGGTGGACAAGGTCAAGCGCAGCGAGTCGGGCATGATCGTGGACCCCATCACTCTGCCGCCCGACGCAACGGTGGGCGATGCCGAAGCGATCATGAGCAAGTACCACTTTTCCGGCGTGCCCATTACCGAGGACGGCAACCGGTTGGTGGGCATCCTGACCAATCGCGATATCCGCTTTGTGACCGACATGAGCACTCCCATCCGCCACCTGATGACCCCCGCCGAGCGGCTGGTTACGGCGCCGGTGGGCACCACGCTGGAAGAGGCGGTGGCGATCCTCCAGAAGCATCGCATCGAAAAGCTGCCGCTGGTGGACCGGCAGGGAGTGCTCAAAGGGCTGATCACCGTCAAAGATATCCTGAAAAAGCGCAACTATCCCAATCGGGCCACCGACGGCCAGGGGCGGCTGCTGTGCGGGGCGGCCATCGGCGTGGGCGACGAGGCGCTGGTCCGGCTGGAGGCGCTGGTGGACAAAGGGCTGGACCTGGCGGTCATTGACACCGCCCACGGCCATACCACCGGGGTGCTGGCAACGGTGGAGCGGGTCAAGGCCCGCTACCCCCACCTGCCGCTGGTGGCCGGCAACGTGGTGACCGCCGCAGGCACGCGCGACCTGGTGGCCGCCGGCGCCGACGTGGTTAAGGTGGGGGTCGGGGCCGGTTCCATCTGCACCACGCGGGTGGTGACCGGCGCCGGAATGCCCCAGATCACGGCCATCCAGGCCTGCGCCGAGGAGGCCCACCGGTTGGGCGTGACGATCATTGCCGATGGCGGCATCAAATATTCGGGCGACATCACCAAAGCCCTGGCCGCCGGCGCCGATGCGGTGATGCTGGGCAGCCTGCTGGCCGGGCTGGAGGAGTCGCCAGGGGAACTGATCATCTACGAAGGTCGGCGCTTCAAGGAGTACCGGGGGATGGGGTCCTTGGGAGCGATGAAGGGCCTGGCCCGTGACCGCTATAGCGGCGGGCAGCAGGGCAGCAAGCTCGTCCCGGAGGGGATCGAAGGGCAGGTGCCCTACAAGGGCCCCCTGGCCGACTACCTCTTTCAGTTGATGGGCGGGCTGCGTTCGGGGATGGGCTATGTGGGGGCACGCAACCTGGCCGAACTGCGGGAAAAGGCGCGCTTTGTGCGCATTACCCACGCCGGCCTGGTCGAGAGCCATCCCCACAGCGTGTTTGTGACCAAAGAGGCACCCAACTATCCCACCGGACCGCAATAGCAACAGGGAACGCGGTTTTTCTGGATGAACCGATGTCAGACCTGGATAAAATCGTCTCTGCCCTCGCCTCGTCGAAAAAGTACCGCTCCCTGTCGCCCGACACCATCCGCCGGGTGGCCGGGCACGAGCTGATGAACGGGGGCGATGTCAAGGCGGCTGCCAAAGCTACCAGGCGGCGGCTGCACCAGATCTACGGGGCGTTCGAGGCCGGATTCGACGCCGATGAGGCCTTCCATCGGCTGGAGGTTGCCTACAGCACAGGGTCCGACGACCCGATCAAGGCCGTCTGCCGCGATCTTTTGCGCCACCACAGCTCCACCGCCGAGCGCCTGCCGATCCTCGACCGGTTCTATCCGGCCATCTGGGCCGTCACCGGCCGGCCCGGCACGCTCCTCGACCTGGGCTGTGGTTTGAACCCGCTGGCCCTGCCGTGGATGTCCCTTCTGCCCGATACCCGCTATATCGCCCTGGATATCGCTGCCGACCGGGTCCATTTCTTGAACCGCTACCTGGCTCTGGCCGGGCTGGAACCGCTGGCCCGTTGCCAGGACCTGTTGACCCATCCCCCTGATGACGCCGCCGACGTCGCCCTGCTGCTCAAGATGAGCCCTTCCCTGGAGCGCCAGGAAAAAGGCGCCACCTTACGTCTGGTGGGGCATCTCCACGCGCCGTTCGTCGTGGTCAGCTTTGCCGTCAAGAGCCTGGGCGGGCGGCAGAAGGGGATGGTGGAGCACTACCGGCAGCAATTCCTGGGCTGGGCGGCCGCCCGCCAGTGGTCCGTCGAGCAGTTGCTCTTTGAGACCGAGCTGGTCTTTATCGTAAAACACAGAGCGTAATCGGTCCACACCTTACGCTTTCCGTTTTACGCTCTACGCTTTTGACCCATGGGCACCCTGTACATCGTCGGCACTCCCATCGGCAATCTGGAGGATGTGAGCGAACGGGCGCTGCGCATCCTGCGTCAGGTGCGGCTCATCGCTGCCGAGAACCCACCGCGCACGCAGCGCCTGCTGGCCCGCTACGATATCCACACGCCGATGGTGCGTTTCACCGATGCCTACGACCGCCAAAAGCGGCTCCGGCTGGAGGGGGTGCTGGCGGCGCTGGCGGAAGGGGACGTGGCCCTCGTCTCAGAGGCGGGGATGCCCGGCCTGGCCGACCCCGGCTATGAGCTGCTGGCTGCCGTCCGCGAGCGCGGCTTTCCCGTCGAGCCGGTGGCCGGCCCCACGGCCCTGGCAGCGGCCCTGGCGGTGGCCGGCATTCCGGCCGAGCGGTTCCTCTTTCTCGGCTTTTTGCCCCGCGCGGCGGGTGCTCGCGGCCGGCTCCTGGCCTCGCTGGTGGCCACCCCGTTCACCCTGGTCGCTTACGAAGCGCCCCACCGCCTGCCGGCGACCCTGGCCGACCTGGCGCGCCTGTTCGGCGAGCGGCCGATGGCCGTGGCCTGTGAACTCACCAAGCGGTATGAGGAGGTGATGCGCGGCACCCCCTCTGAACTGCTGGCCTACTACCGCTCTCATCCGCCGCGGGGTGAGTTCACCCTGGTCATCGCCGGAACCCAGGCCGAAACCCTGGGGGGTTGTAAAAAGTGACCCTCCCCGCCGCCCTCGAAACGGCCCACGGCCCCCTGCCCCTGCCGGCCTACCTGCCCGACGCGACGCGGGCTGCCGTCCGCACCGTAGACAGCCGCGATCTGGAGGCCTGCGGCGTGCGGGCGTTGGTGGTCAATGCTTTTCACCTCTCCTCCCGGCCCGGCGCCGGGCTTTTAAAACATGCCGGCGGCATCCACGCCTTTATGGACTGGCAGCGGCCCATCGCCTCCGATTCGGGGGGCTTTCAGTTGATGAGCATGATCCGCGAGAATCCCCGCTACGGCACCGTCTCGGAGCGGGGCATCCACTTTGTGGACGCCGGCGGCAGCGGCCGGAAGACGCTCTTTACCCCAGAACGCAGCATCCGCCTGCAGTTCGACCTGGGCGCCGATCTGATGATCTGCCTGGACGATTGCCCCCGCCCCGATGCTTCGCCGGAGGAGGTCGCCGCCTCGGTGGGGCGAACCATTGCCTGGGCCAAACGTTGCCGCGCCGAATTCGACCGGCTGCTGGCCTCGCGCGGCAGGGCGGGCAGGCCGCGGCCGCTGCTTTTCGCTGTGATCCAGGGCGGCTACGACCGGGCGCAGCGGCGGCGCTGCGCCGAAGCGCTGCTGCCCCTGGGCTTTGACGGCTTTGGCTTCGGCGGCTGGCCCCTCACCCCGGCGGGCCATCTGGCCGAGGAGGTGCTGGCCTGCACAGCCCAACTCATCCCCGACGAGTTGCCCCGCTTCGCCCTGGGGGTGGGCAGGCCGGAGCACATCGTCCGCTGTTATCGGCTGGGCTGGCGCCTCTTTGACTGCGTGTTGCCCAGCCGCGATGCCCGCCACGGACGGCTCTATGCCTGGAACGCCATCACCCCCGACGAGGTGGACCCCCTGGCCCCGGATTTCTACCACTTTGTCTATGTCCGTGACGAAAAACACCGGCGGCACAAGGGACCGGTTTCCGCGGCGTGCGACTGCCCCTGCTGCCAACATTATTCCCTGGCCTACCTGCACCACCTGTTCGCCGTGGACGATCCGCTGGGCCTGCGCCTGGCGACGATGCACAACCTGCGGTTCTACACCCGGTTGCTGGAGCACCTGGCTGCCTGGTGATAGACGCAGTACAGGGGAAATGGCCTTTCCAGGCTGTCCTGCTCTTCGGACCTGCCCTTACTTCCTCCAGGCCCAGGCCCGCCGCCACAGGCCACAGATTTCTTCCACCCGGAGCAGACAGGCAGCCAGCAGAAACGTTCCACCGCCCAGCAGCCCACCGCCGGCCAGATAGACCACCCGGCCCACCATCCCCTCACCATCCGCTGCTCCCTGACCGAACGGCAGGAAGGTCAGCAGCACCACTGCCGTCGCCAGGGAAGCCACGAGCATCTGCCCGGCAAACGGCCCCAGCGCGGCCAGGCGGAAGGCGGGCACCTGCCGCCCCCAAAGGAGGAGCAGGACCAGCACCTTGAGCGTCTTGGCGACCGTCGTCGCCAGGGCGATGCCCCCCAGCCCGAAAAAGCTCATCAACGGTGGGATGAGGACCACGTTCAGGGCAAAGGCGGCCACGTCGGCCAGCACCGGGGTGAGGGTGTTCTGGCGGGCAAAGTAGAACTGGATGACGATCACCTCCAGGGCAAAGGGGAGCAACCCCAGGCTGTAAAAGAGGAGCGGCCCGGCCGTCAGTTGGGTCGAGGCGGCGGTAAAGGCCCCCCGCTCAAAGAGCAACTGCACGAGCGGCTGACGAAGGATGACCAGGCTCACCGTCACCGGCAGGAAGAGGAGGGCCAGGGCGCGGACCATGGTCGTCAGGGTCCGGGCCAGCCCTTCGTGATCCTGCCTGGCCGCCATCTCTGCCGAAAAGGGCAGCAGCACCAACCCCAGCATGTAGGGCAGGATAGTGGTCAGCGTCTCGCCGATCTTGCGGGCGTAGGCCAGGGCCGACACCCCCCCCACCCCCACCTGGCTGGCAAAGGCATTGTCCACCAGCGGTCCGACAAAGAGGGACAGGGACGAGGCCACCAGCAACGGCGCGGCCAGGCGGCCCACCGTCCGCACCGGCACGGAGGTCAGGTCCAGGGAGGGACAGGCGTGCCGCAGTTGGCGGCCCAGCCCCGACGCCTCCAGGGCCAGTTTACCGAGCGCTCCCGCGATCATGCCCAGCGCCAGGCCCTCCACCCGGCCCAGGATCAGGAACAGGGCCGGCGGCCCGGCGCGAAAGGTGGCCTCGGCAGCGGCAGGCAGGGCAAACCGCTTCTGGGCGTGGAGTGTCGCCGTGGTCAGCGTCCCCAGCCCCAAGAGCAGCAGGGCCGACATCACCAGCCGGGTGAGCCGGACCGCCAGGGCGCGCTGCTCGCCGGTAAATCCAGGCGCGGTCAGGGCGATGAGCGGTTCGGCGGCGAGCAGCCCCGCTGCGGTCACCGCGCCCAGCAGCAGGAGCAGCAGGGTAGCGGTGACGCCGAACAACCGCCAGCCATCCTGCTCTGAAGCGCGCCAGGTGCGCAAGAAGGTGGGCAGGAAGGCCGGTTCGACCACTTCGCGCAAGACGATGAAGGCGCTGAAGGGGATGCTGTAGGCCACCAGGTAGGCATCCACTTCGATGCCGGTGCCAAAGGCAGAGGCCACCACCAGCTTTTCGACAAAACCCAGCCCCTTGACCACCAGGGCGATGGCTGTGACAACCGCCGTGGCCCGGACGAGGCCCGGTACCCCCCGGCCCGGCCTGCCCGGTCGCCGGAACCGCAACCGCCCGGCCATAGGACCACCCATTCTGTCCCTCATAGCCTGCCCATGATAGCCGAAATCTCCCAACCGGTCAAATGGAGGACAGGACGGCATCCTGTCCTGCAACAAGAGGGTGGGGATACCGTGGGGTAAGCGTGGCCCGGCGACCTTGACGCCCTGCCCCGTCTGGGGTACAATGGCCAGGAGGGTATCTATGTCTCGACCGGTCATCACCTTGACCACCGATTTCGGCCAGGCCGACGGCTACGTGGGCACGATGAAGGGGGTCATCCTGGGCATCTGCCCCGAGGCGGCGCTGGTGGACATTTCCCATGACATCCGTCCCCAGGCGATCCAGGAGGCGGCCTATGTCCTGCACACGGCTACGCCCTACTTTCCGCCGGGCACGGTCCACCTGGTGGTGGTGGACCCGGGTGTGGGCAGCCCACGGCGGTCCCTCGTCGTCCAGACGGCGCGGGCGGTCTATGTCGCCCCCGACAACGGCGTGCTGGGCCTGGCGCTGGCGCAGGATCCGCCCTGCCTGGCCGTCAACCTGACGGAAACCCGCTACCGCCTCCCCCGGATCAGCGCCACCTTCCACGGCCGGGACCTCTTTGCCCCGGCAGCGGCCCACCTGGCCTGCGGCATCGCTCCCCGCGACATGGGCGAGCCGGTTCCCCTGTCCGACTTGGTCACGCTGTCGTCCCTCCGCCCCACCCTCCAGCCCGACGGTTCGTGGCGCGGGGAGGTCCTTCATGTGGACCGCTTTGGCAACCTGATCACCAACATCCAATACCCAATATCCAGGGGTCAGATCGGCGTGCTGGCAGGTGGGGAATGGATTATCGTGTTGAGGCAGACCTTTTCGGACGTGGCAGTAGGGGAGCTGGTAGCCTACGTGGGCAGCAGTGGCTACCTGGAGATCGCCGTGCGCCAGGGGAGCGCCACTGCCCGGCTCGGCATAGGGGTCGGCGATCCGGTGCGGGTGGAGGAGTGGCCATGCGCTCATCCCCTTTGACCTTTTGGGACCGGCTGCAACTGCTGCTGCTCAGGCTGCTGAGCCTGTTCCTGGGGTTGGTGGACCGCCTGTTCAACGTCCAGTGGGGGCAACGGTTGCTGGAGCACCTGATCAACCGCTGGCAGGCGCAACTGGTCCATCTCAAGGAGGCCATTGCCCGCCTGGAAAAGGAGCGCGCGCAGTTGGAATCGCTGGCCGAGACGCTGGCCATCCAGATAGCGGCCATCTATCTGGCAGAACGGCGCCTGGCCGGCGGCGAACTGCGCTTCGACCCGGCCGAGCCCCGCCAGGAAGAGATCCTGACCGCCTCGATTGACCTGTTGGTCAAGAACCGGCTGGCTGCCGTGGAGGTCCAGGAGGTGGAGCCACAGCATTACCTCTACACCCTGGAGCCCGACTGGGCGGCCATCCGTGCCCGGATTGTGGAGGCGACCGCCATCGCCGAGCCGGAGGTGGTCGAGTGGCTTCGCGAAGGCTTGCAGATCATCGAGTTGGCAGCCGACCGTCTGACCACCAACCCTCTTTTGGAGGCAGCAGATGGAAAAGTTTGTGATTGAGGGGGGAATCCCCCTGGCCGGCACTGTAGTGCCCAGTGGCAATAAAAATGCGGCCCTGCCCATCCTGGCCGCGACCCTGCTGACCGACAAACCGGTCGTGGTGCACAACCTGCCGAACATCGGCGACGTGCGGACGATGCTCGAATTGCTGAAGGGGCTGGGGGTGAGCGTCCAACGGCACGACAACCACACCGTTACGCTCCACGCTGCCCAGGTCTCCTCCACCTGCCCCGACCCCGAACTGTTCAGCCAGATCCGGGGTTCTATCACCCTGCTGGGGCCGATGCTGGCCCGGGCCGGTCGGATTGCCCTGACCCTGCCCGGCGGTGACCGGATTGGCCGGCGGCGGGTTGATACGCATCTGCAGGCCCTGGGCGCGTTGGGGGCCCAGGTCGAGCAGAACGACCGCCTGGAGATGCGGGCCGACAGCCTGCATGGGGCCGACATCTGGCTGGACGAGGCGAGCGTGACCGGCACGGAGAATGCGGTCATGGCCGCCTGCCTGGCGCACGGCCAGACGGTTATCCGCAACGCCGCTTCGGAGCCCCACGTCCAGGAGCTGTGCCACTTTCTCAACAGCCTGGGGGCGCAGATCGAGGGCATCGGCTCCAATGTGTTGCGCATTCAGGGGCGCCCATGTCTGGGCGGCGGCGAATGCACCATCGGCCCCGATTTTATGGAGGTCGGGAGCTTTATCGGGCTGGCAGCGGTGACGGGGGGGGAAATCTGGATCAAGAACGCGGCTCCCCAACACCTGGGCATGGTGCGCACGGTGTTCAGGCGGCTGGGCGTGTCTTTTGAGGTCCAGGGCCAGGACCTCTTTGTGCCGGCCGGCCAGCCGCTGACCATCGTAGATGACCTGGGGGGTGCGGTGCCCAAGATTGACGATGCTCCCTGGCCCGGCTTTCCCACCGATCTGATGAGCATCGCCCTGGTGGTGGCCACCCAGGCGCGGGGCACCGTGCTCATCCACGAAAAGATGTACGACAGCCGCCTCTACTTCGTGGACCGCCTGATCGCCATGGGGGCCCGCATCATCCTGTGCGATCCCCATCGGGCGGTGGTCGTCGGGCCGTCGCCCCTGCACGGCGAGATTCTCCACAGCCCCGACATCCGGGCCGGGATGGCGCTGCTGATCGCCGCCCTGTGCGCCCAGGGGCAGAGCGTCATCCACAATATCGGCCAGATTGACCGGGGCTATGAGCACATCGAGACCAAGCTGCAGGCGTTGGGGGCGCGGATCGAACGGGTATCTCAGGCCTGACCGGTTTGGAGGTTGAGGGTCGGTTTGCAGCCTCGCCCGATGTGTGGTAAAATAAAAGTTGGCGGCCGGGGTCGGCACGCGTTGCCGGAGACCGACATCCTGAGACGGGGGCCATTTTCGACCTTATTCGTGCCCTGCCCCGTTTGCAGCCCTCTTGTTGCAATCCGGGGACCGGGGTGCCAGGGCGTGGAGGGGGAAAATGTAGGGCAGGCCTTCCAACCTGCCCGGACAGCCTGGAAAGGCTGTCCGACGCCTGTCTCGCAGGCGGGTTCTCACCGAGGGCTGCTCCCCGGCGAGAAACAGATCTCCGAAATAGGGGAAAGGAGGTGGTACCCGGATAGCATCTGTTGGCCAGAGCGGATCCAACAACCCGTAGGGCAGGCTGGCCACCCTGCCCGGATAGCCTGGCCAGGCCGTCCCCCGTTTGTTTTCGGATAGCTTCTGAGGACAAGGGTTCCTGAAGCCGATCAAAGAAAGGAGAAAGACCATGCTGGATCGAGTAGTACGTGTGTTTCGGCTGGACGCAGCGGTTTTCCGCGAGGTAGCCGAGGATCAGGGGGCGATGAGCCAGGCGGCGATCATCGTCATCCTGGTCACCCTGCTGTCGGCGTTGGGCGGTGCTATCGGCTTGCTGTTTGCCAAAGCCAGCTTTGGCAGCGCTGTCGCTAACTTTTTCGTCTCCTGGATCGTCGGCATCCTCATCGGCTGGATCGGCTGGGCGATCCTGACCTATTTCGTCGGCACCCTGTTATTCCAGGGCCGGACCGATATCCCGGAGATGATGCGCGTGCTGGGCTACGCCTCTGCCCCCAGATTGCTGGGCATCCTGGGCATTATCCCCTGTCTGGGGTGGATCGCAGCCCTGGCCGGCGCCATTTGGGCCCTGATCGCCGGCGTGATCGCCATCCGCGAGGCGATGGAGTTCGACACCACCAAAGCGGTGATCACCGTCCTGATCAGTTGGGTTATCGCCTTTGTCATCACCTTTGCCTTGGGGCTGTTGGTTGGCGGCGGCACAGCCCTGCTCCAGGGAGCCGGTAGCTGATTCGGCAAGCTCCATCCTACCCGGTGCCGGGCAGCCCCTGACCCTCTGGTGGGTCCGGAGTGCCCGGCACCTGTTGTTATGGCCCGGCGGCGGGGAAACGTCGGCCAGCCGTTGAAAAAAGGGGGTTGACAAATCGGGCCAAAAGGGGTATACTATTCTCAGCAGGCTGGAGGAGTAATAGGTTGCCCAACCCGGCAGCATCTGTCATCCAAATCGGTCTGGTCCCGGACGCCAGGGACATGGTATGCCCTGGCGTCTGTTTATTTTCTGCCAAAGGGGGTATAGACAACTTGAAGGAGGATGGTGATGGATTCTGGGATGATCGGCAAGATTCAGAAGGCCAAACGCTACGCTGAGGAGCCGGAGCGGGTCCGCTTTGAGCAGTTCCGGGCCCGGTTCAAAGGCACCAATGGGTTTCACACGGTTACTTATGAACAGGGGATGTGGCACTGTACCTGCAACTTTTTTGGCACGCGAGGGGTATGCAGCCATACGATGGCGATGGAGCGCCTGTTGGGGGCCATGCTGCCCCAGGAGATGGTGACGGCCGGTGAACCGGCCCCCGCCCTGGCCTAGTCCCCACTCCAAGGCAGGGGATGGGTTGTGGCCCATCCCCTTTTTTTATTCGACCTCCCCCCACAGGCCATCGCCGGCCAGGGCCACCAGGCGGGTGGGGGTGAGGGTGCCCGACAGGCCCACAGGGCTGGCGGTATAGACGCGCACATAGTTGTCGGTCAACCCGCTCCAGACGGGGCCTCTCTCCCCCGGCCGGGAGGATTCCCACAACACCTCCATCGTCCGCCCCACCCACTGCCGGCGGAAGGCCCGGCCGGCGGCGGCAGCGACATCGCGCATCGCCCGTGCCCGTTCCTCCTTGCGGGGCGGCGATATCTGGCACGGCATCCGGGCTGCCGGGGTGCCGGGTCGGGGCGAGTAGGGGAAGACGTGCAACCGGGCAAAGCCCATTGCCTGCACGAAGGTCAGGCTCTCGGTAAACTCGGCGTCGGTCTCGCCGGGAAAGCCGACAATCACATCGCTGGTCAGGGCCAGGTCGGGGATGGCCGTCCGGGCAGCGGCAACCAGGGCAGCAAAGTCGGCGGCGGTGTAGCGGCGGTTCATGCGCCGCAGGGTGGCATCACAGCCGCTCTGCAAGGGCAGGTGGAGGTGCCGGCACAGGCGAGGGTTGTCCCACAGCCGGAGGGCCCGCGCCGGCAGGTCCCACGGTTCGATGGAGGAGAGGCGCAGGCGGGGCACGGCGGTCTCAGCCAGGAGGCGGACCACCAGCCCCCACAGGTCGGTGCCCAGGTCCCCCTCCTGGTCATGCCCATAGGCGCCAAGGTGCACGCCGGTCAGCACGATCTCCCGGTGCCCGGCCTCCAGGTGCGCCTGCACGTCGGCGACCACCTCCTCCGGCGGGCGGCTGCGCTGCGGCCCCCGCGCCAGGCGGATGACGCAGTAGGTACAGGCGTTGTCGCAGCCATCCTGGATCTTGACAAAAGCGCGGGTGCGCAGTCTGGGCTTTTCGACCGGCGGTTCTCGAGGGGGGGCAGCAGCGCCCAGAAGAGCAGCCAGCCGCTCCTTATCCCGGTTGCCGACGACGAGTTCCACGCCGGGCAGGTCCCGCACTTCGGCCGGGGTCAGTTCGGCGTAGCATCCGGTAGCGACCAGGCGGGCGGTGGGATTTTCGCGGTGCAGGCGGCGCAGCGCCTGGCGCGATTTCTGGGCAGCGACATGGGTCACGGCGCAGGTGTTGAGCACACATAGCTCCGCATCGGCCGGCGTGGCGACGACCTGGTGGCCGCCCTCGGCCAGGCGGGCAGCCAGATCGTCCATCTCGCTCTGATTCAGCTTGCAGCCCAGGCTGCCGACATAGATGCGCACGGTTACAATCCCTATTCCTCACCCCACATTGTACCACAGGGGCCGGCGGCTGTAAAGGTTTTGGGGGAATTGGCATCGGTGGCAGAAAAATGGTATAATGTTCAAGGATGCCATGCCATCCACTCGACCGGACCAGATTTTCACACCGGAGACCTTGCAGGCATCGGCTGCGTAGGCCGGGATAGCGAGTGTCAAGCCCGGCTCGTAAAATCGGGAGGATATGCTGCAGCCGAGATGCCGGACTAGATCATAAATCGCTGATAACGTATGGAATCCACTGAAAAACAAACCTGGCAGCGCTACCTGACCGACTATAACGAGGGCCTGGGCCTGGTCTACGAGCGGTTTGTGCTCAACGACTTTTTGCTGGCCCTCAAAAGCAGGCATGGCATCCAGACGGTGCTCGAGGCGCCGCTCTTTGGCATGGCCGGCGTATCGGGCATCAACAGTGTGGCCCTGGCCCAGGCCGGGTGCAGTGTCACCCTGGTGGATGACCACGCCGGGCGGCTGGCGGCCGTGGAGCGCATCTGGGGCGAGCTGGACCTGCCCGCCCGGTTCGTCCACCACGCCGATTGGGGGCAACTGCCCTTCCCCGACGATGCCTTTGACCTGGCCTGGAATTGGGCGGCGCTGTGGTATCTGTCGGATCCGGCGGCTTTGCTGCGAGAACTGGTCCGCGTGTCACGGCGGGTAGTGTTCGTCGCCATGCCCAACCGTGCCCAGGCAGGCTATCTCTTGCGCAAATACCTGCTGGAGCGCGATTTTGTCAAGTATGTAGACGAACGCTGGGCCGACATCGGCCGGGTGCGCCGCGTGCTGGAGGGAGCCGGGTTGTGCATCGCCGGCCAGGGTGTGTTGGATGTGCCCCCCTGGCCCGATACCGTGATGCCCGCCGCGGAGGTGCTGAAACGGCTGGGCCTCCGCTCAAAAAAGCTGACAGACCCCTTCAGCGGTGAGGCCTGGCAGTGGAGCACGATGGCCTACTACCGGGGCCAGCAACCGGACCTCTATGCGCGGGTGATGCGCTATGCCTGGCTCGACCGGGCGCCGATCCCGTGGCGGCTAAAGGCGATCTGGGCGCATCACCGCTACCTGGTGGGCATCAAGCGGCCATGAACCGATTACGACGACACACCCACCTGCTCGTCGTGGCCCTGTATGCCCTCCTGGCCGTTGTGCTCACCTGGCCGCTGGTCCGCCACCTGGGTACCCACGTGCCGGGCAGCTACACCTGGGCCTTCGATGAGTACACCTTCCTGTGGAATAGCTGGTGGTTCCGCTATTCTCTCCTCAACCTGGGGCAAAACCCCCTCTACTCGACCCATACCTTCTATCCGCCGGGCATCAGCCTGGTGCTCTATACTTACAACCTGTTCAATTCCATCCTCTCCATCCCGTTACAGCCCTTCCTTCCCTTGCCGGCCATCAGCAACCTGACCTTCCTCTTTGCCACAGTTCTGAGCGGATACGGCACCTTCCTTCTGGCTCATTACCTGTTACGCCATATCCAATGCCCAATATCCAATACCCAATATCCGTCATTAGATGTTAGACATTGGGCAGCCTTTCTTGCCGGTCTGGTCTATGCCTTTGGCTCTTACCGGCTGGTCTATGCCGCCATCGGCCACTATGATATGTGGAGCACCGAGTGGATCCCGTTCTACGCCCTGTTTCTGGTCAAGACCATCCGCGAACCACGCCGGCGTTACGCGCTTCTGGCCGGTCTCTTTTTGGTGCTGGCCATGCTGGGTGAGATGATCCTGGGCGTCTTTTTGGCGATTTTGACCCTGATCATCCTGGCCTTTGCAGTGAGCAAGGAGGAGCGGCCGGAAATAGCCGGCGGGATGGCTGCCCTCCTGCGACGTCTGGGGGTGATGGGGCTGGTGGCGGCCATCCTCTACGCACCGGTGTTGGTGCCCATCCTGCGCGAGATGTTCGGCGGTTATGAGCTGGCCGGTTGGGGCGATGCCGAAAAGCTCTCGGTCGACCTGCTGGGCCTGGTCACACCCACCGCCCTGCATCCTCTGGGTGGGAGCTGGGTAGACGCGCTGCGCCAAACCCGCGAAGGCACGGCCCGCTTCCGCGATGTGAACACGGTGTTCCTCGGCTGGGCGGGGCTGGCCCTGGCCGTCGGCGGTGCGGTGGCCTACCGGCGCCGCCTGGCAGCCTGGACCACCGGGTTGGTGGTATTCACCCTCTTTAGCCTGGGGCCGCTGTTGCAGGTCAACGGCCGTTCGACCTTCGATCTGGACGGGCTACAGGTCAACGTCCCGCTGCCGTTCATCCTGCTCCACTATATCCCGGTGGTCAAGGCCAACCGGGTTCCCAACCGTTTCAGTGTAGTTTTGATGCTCTGTCTGGCGGTGCTGGCCGGGTTTGGCGCTTACTGGCTGCTCCGCAAAGCAGCCGGTCGCAAATCGCAAGCCGCAAGGTGGTTACCTGTCCCTTGCTCTCTGCTCCTGGCGGCTCTGCTGCTGTTTGAGCACTGGTCCGTGCCGCTGCCGCTGACCGATGCCCGCATCCCCCCTGTCTACGAGCAGGTGGCCGCCGAGCCGGGCGATTGGGCCATCCTGCAACTGCCGCTGGGCTGGCGCAACAGCTTTGGCATGATGGGGGCGGAGGACACCCGGACGCAATATTACCAGAGCTACCACCACAAACGGCTGCTGTCGGGCAATATCTCGCGCAACCCGCCCGACCGGTTCGACTACTTTCGGCGGCAGCCGATCCTCGATTCCCTCATCACCCTGCAGACCTACGGCCAGGTGGATGCCGACCGCCGGGCCGCCGACCGGGCCCGCGCCGACGAATTTGTGTGGTTTTATGGCATCCGTTACGTCGTCGTCGCGCCGGCGGTTCCGGGCCGTCCCCCCTACACCGACACCCGTGCTGCGGCTGTGGCCTATGTGGAAGAGGTGCTGCCCGTGGAAAAGGTCTATGACCGGGATGGCTGGCTCCTCTACCGGGTGAACCGGCCGCCTGCCCCGCCCAGCCTCCCGGTGGATTTCGGATCGTCGCAGCCGATTGCCCTCAGTGTCCTGGGCGAAGGGTGGGCCGAGGCGGAGGAGATCCAGGGAGCGACGGCCCACTGGGCTGTGGCTCAGGGGGCCCGGCTCTTTGTACCGGCCGACGATGGGGCGGACTATCGGCTGGAAGTGCGGCTGTTGCCCTTTGACTATCCAGGGGCCGTGCAGCAGACGGTCACTTTGCGGGTCAACGGCCACCGGCTGGAGCGGATCCCGGTCTCGCCCGGCTGGAACACCTGCGCCTGGCGGGTGCCCGCCCGATTTCTGCACCAGGGGCTGAACGATGTGCGTTTCGAGTTCGACCACCTGGCCGCCCCCGCCGACGTGCTGCCCGGCAACGGGGCGATCGGCGGGACAGGCGTTCAGGCTCCCACAGCCATCGAAGTCCACAGCGGCGGCCCTGCCGATTTCGCCTACATCAGCCTGGGGGAAAACCAGGATGGCGCAGTCCACCGCCCCGGCTACAATGTGGCCGTGATCCATCCCCGCAGCGGGCGGCTGCTTGACCGGCAAGGGTTCGACACGACCCCGACCGGCAGCGATTCGGAGGCGGCAGCCCTGGCCGACTTTCTGGCCGGTGTACCCGGCGGTCAGATCGTGGTTGTTGCCATGCAGGGCGATGGCGCAGCCCACCTGACCGATGCCGCCGTGGATGCGCTACGCTCCATCGGCGGCCAGGCCGACCCCAGGGGAAGCAACAGCTGGTCCCATGCCATCGTCGGGGTCAAAGGGGCCGCACCGGGCAGCGCCCTGGAGGCGGCCGGTCCGGGCAACGGCTGGCTGCGCGTTGCCCCAGATCGGCGCACCCTGGGCATTGCCCTGGACACGATGGTTTGGGAGCGAAACGAGCGGGGATGGTGAGCAGCGATCAGGGGGGCGGGATGGCCGCTGGACCGGATGATCGGACCGGCATGGCCGGCGTCCGGCGGCGTATGGGGCCTGACCTGTGGATAGCGGTCCTGTTGGGCGGCACCTCGGCTGTTCTGTACGTCAAGACCCTGGCTCCCACGGTCCTGGCCGGCGACAGCGGCGAGTTCCAGTTTGCGGCTTATCTGCTGGGGGTGGCCCATGCCACCGGTTATCCGCTCTACCTGCTGCTGGGCTGGGCCTGGTCCCACCTCTTGCCGGTGGGGGACGCGGCCTACCGCATGAACCTCTTTTCCGCCTTCTGGGCGGCGCTGGCGGTGGGGCTGCTCTATCTCACGGCCGTTGCGCTGTTGCGACAGGCGTTGCCTGACCTTGCTCCCCCCGGCCGCCGGTTGGTTGCGGCCCTGGCGGCTGCCATCCTGGCCGTGACGCCGACCTTCTGGTCACAGGCCATCGTCGCCGAAGTCTACAGCCTGCACGTCTTCTTTGTGGTTCTGCTGTTCTATTTGCTCCTGACTTGGGCCGAGCAACGGAATCGTTGCTACCTGCTGTTTGCCGCCTGCGGCTTTGGCCTGAGCCTGGCCCACCACCGGACGACGCTGCTCCTGGTCCCGGCTTTCCTGGCTTTCCAGGTTGCAAGTTGCGAGTTTCGAGTTGCAAGTTTCAAGTTTCTCCTGCCTCTTGCCTCCTGCTTCCTGCCTCTTGCCCTCTATCTGTACATCCCGCTCCGCGCCCCTTACACCCCCTACCTGCACCTGCCGCTGACGGCGGGGCGTGAGCTGGTCCTGTACGACAACACCCTGGCCGGGTTCGTGAATTTCGTGCTGGGTGGGCCGTTCGGCGGATCGGTGGACCTGTCGGTGGACCTGGGGGCCCGGCTGGCGATGGCCGGCGGATTCTTGCGCGACGAGGTCGGCTGGGTTGGCATCGGCCTGGCACTGCTCGGCCTGATCGGCCTTTTTGTCAAGCGCAGGTGGGCGCTGCTGGCCCTCACCGGGCTGGCCTACGTGGCGGTGGTGGGCTTTAACCTGGTCTATACCATCGGCGATGTATTTGTGCTTTTCATTCCTTCTTATCTCATGGTCGTTTTGTGGATGGCGGTTGGGGTAGGATGGTTCTTGCAAATTTGCAAGTCCCCGAATTTACAACTTTTGCTCCCGCTGGCCTGGTTTGTCTTGCCGGTCTGGATGGCAGCCGACCGCTATGCCGATCTGGACCAGAGCCGCAACACCACTGCCCGCACCCGCTGGGAAACGATCCTGGCCGAACCGCTGCCATCCGGGGCGGTGCTGGTCAGCAACGACCGCAACCACATCATGCCCCTGTGGTACCTTCAGTATGTGGAGCAGCGGCGGCCTGACCTGTTGGGCCTGTTCCCCCTGATCACGCCCGACTACCCCACCCTGGGCCATACCCTCGACCTGGCCCTGAGCACCGGGCGTCCGGTTTATCTGAGCAAAGAGATGCCGGGCGTGGAGGTCAAGGTAAAGGTAGAGGAAGAGGGCCGCCTGTGGCGCGTGCTCGGCCCGGCAGCGGAGGGGGAACCGGCCCACCCCCTGGATGCACACCTGGCCGGAGCCGTGGCGCTGCACGGTTACGACTGCTCGCCGTGCCACGGGCGCCCCGGCGAGGCGCTGCACATCAGCCTTTACTGGGAGGCGTTGCATCCCCTGGCGGCCGAATACCATACCTTTGTCCACCTGCTCGATCCGACAGGCCAGAAGGTGGCCCAGAGCGACCGGCAGCCGGGCGGCGTCTACTACCCGACGCCCCTGTGGCGGCCCGGCGAGTGGCTGCGCGACGACCACCTGTTGCTCGTCCCCGCCGAGGCGCCGGCCGGTGTCTATCACCTGCTGGTGGGCGCCTATTCCTTTGCCCAGGATGGCTCGCTGATCCCCCTGGGGGAGCCGGTCCTCATCGGGCCGATCGCGGTCGAAGAGGAGGGGAGGACCCCTCGTCCAGCCTATTTCAATTCTTCCAACAGAGCTTCGGCGCGTTCGCGGTGGTAGCCCTCTGTATCCAGGTCAGCGGTGCGTTGCAGGTGTTGACGGGCCAGGGCGCGCCGACCGGTGTTGGCGTACAGGCGGCCCAGGTGGTAGTGGGCGCTCACCAGGTTGGGGTCCAGGGCCAGCGCCCGGCGGAGGGCCTGCTCACCCTCAGCGTGCCGGCCCACCAGGTGATAGGCCCAGCCCAGCAGATCCCAGGGGCGGGCATCGTCAGGGGCCAGGGCCGCGGCTGCTTCGGCAGCCGGCACGCCCCCTTCCTCTACCCGGTACAGGTGATCCAGATAAAAGTGGACCAGCAGCAGGTGGAATTCCACATCGTCGGGAGCGACCTCGACCGCCCCCTGATACCACTCCTCGGCGTGGGGATAATCGCCCAGGTCTACGAACGCCTCGGCCATCTCTACCCGGAGGGCGGCATTTTCCGGATCGCGGAGCAGGGCTTCCCACAGGGCAGCCTGCGCCCCGTTTGCATCCCCTATCAGGCGCTCGTGAATGCCTAGAAAGTAGTAGGCTAACGCTGAATCGGGGTCCAGGGCCAGGGCTTGTTGCAGCAGTTCCCCGGCAGCGACCGCCTCGCCCAGCCGGTCGAGGGTATGGGCCAGGTAGGCGTGCGCCTCGGCGTTGGTCGGGTCCAGGGCGATGGCCTGCTCCAGGGCGCGGCAGGCCAGGGGGAGATCGCTCTGCCGGAGAAAGGCCGCGCCCAGGAGGATGGCGCGGTGTGGCGGGTCGGGTTCGGCCTCGGCCGCCTCCAGCACGGCCAGCATCTCCGTATCGCCTGCCTGTCGGAGGTGATCGGCCGCCAGTTCGGGGCTATCGTCGGCCAGCAGCCGGCCCAGCAGCCGGTGGGCCTCGGCGGCTTCGGCGGCGGTCGGCCGGAGCCGGAGGGCGCGGGTCAGGTAGCTCACCGCCTGGTCGAAATGGCCCTGGGCCAGACTGCCCCGCCCCAGGGCAAGGTAGACGCGGGCCTCATCGGGAGCCAGGGCCAGGGCCTGCCCCCACGTTTTGAGCGCAGCCGCCCAATCGCCGCGCCCGGCGTAGCTTTCGCCCAGGCCCAGCAGGGCAGCGACGGTGCTGTGCCGCCGGCCCGCCTCCTGGAAGGCCCTCTGCGCCCGGTCAAAGCGGTGCTGCCGGAGCAAAACCTCGCCCGCCCGCAGCCAGGGCTGTGGCGAGTTGGGGTCGAGGCGACCGGCCTGGTCCCAGGCTGCCAGGGCTGCACCATACTCGCCGGCGGCGCGATGGGCCTCTGCCTGACGCAGGGCAAAGGTGTAGACCTGCGGGTAGGGCACCAATCCCAGCAGCAGAATGCCCATGGCCAGGTTCGCCAGCTTGAGCTCGACACGCCACGGAGTCGCTCTTTTCACAGATGGGATTGTAGCATAAATTTTGCCTGAAACAAAGGTGTAGGACATCGGGTGGCAGTTGTCCTACAGAGTAGTGGGCGGAATTGACAGCCGATGGCATCTGTGCTATCATGATCGTAGCGAGTGGCACCGATTTCCATGGATGATTGGGCTGGCGCCCGTCAACACCGAATCCGCACGCAACCAGACCGCCAACACAAGGCCTCTCTGCCATTCGCACCCATTCCCATTGTTTCATGGTCGAATAGCTTCCTGGGCCTGACGGGAGAAAAGGCCCATGCCGGGACAAAGGATCTGGCCTGTACCGCCTGGCCACGGGGATCCGATAGCCCCAGAGTTACTGTCTCGGCAATGGTACATTCAGATGGCGACAGGCACCACACGGACTCTGACACGGAGCACCACACGGATTCGGACACGGATACACGGAGCACGACACAGAGGCACGGAGCAGCTCCCTGCCTTCCGTGTAATCCGTGGCAATCCGTGTCGTTGAGACAAAAGCGCCTGGCACCTGAACCGTTACGTCCCAGAGGGGAAGGAGGTGATGCTCACCATATACAAGGGGGACGGACCGAAGCCGGCCCCTGCGCCGGCCATGCATGAGAGAGGGAAAAAGATTATGTTTGAAAAGAGACAAAACAGTACATGGTATGGGTTGGTTTTGCCGGCGGCTGTCATCCTCCTGACCTTGGGCCTGTGGCTGGTGGGCAGCCAGGCGACTGCCGCCCAGGACGGCCCAACCCCCTACCGGCCCCCGTCTGACCGGCCTCGACCGGCGCCGGCAGATTCCGCCGCCTGGCCCGAGTTTGGCGTGACCGGCCTCCGCCGCCCAGAAGGGGCAGCGGCCTGGGATAGCCAGTGGGTCGGCGCGCCGACCGTCATCTCCGACGGCGGCCAGCTCGAGATGTGGTACACCGGCTACGATCCTGCCTGGGCCGGACAGATCGGCCAGGCCACGTCGCCGGACGGCATCGGCTGGACCAAGTCGGCCAGCAATCCCCTGCTGCCCGGTTGGGAACCGGCCGTGCTCAAGGAAGGCCCGGCCGACTACAAGCTGTGGTTCAGCCCGGACGACATGAACATCTACCGCGCTACCTCGACCGACGGCCTGGCCTGGACGGTGGACGGCGCGCCGGCCCTATCGCCCACCCTGCAGGACGGAACCTTTGACCGCGACTCGGTGGGCGACCCGTCCATCGTGGTAAACGGCGGCGTCTACTGGATGTTCTACAACGGCTACAACGCCCAGTGGGACCTGTGGCAGATCGGCGCCGCCACCTCGCCGGACGGCGTCACCTGGACGCGGGTGCAGGCGGCGCTGGTGCTCGGCCCCGGCGGCCCCGGCGACTGGGACGAGAACCACGCCCTGGACCCGATGGTCATTCTGGATGGTGGAACGTTCAAGATGTGGTACAGCGCCTTCGATGCCAGCGGGGTGCGGCGCATCGGCTACGCCACCTCGCCCGACGGGGTGAACTGGACCAAATATGCCGGCAACCCGGTCTTTGAGGGGGAGCCAGGCCAGTGGGACGATGGCGGTGTGCACAACATGGCCGTCGTCCACGACGGTGGGTACCACATGTGGTACTCCTGCAACGGCCAGGTCGGCTACGTCACCTCAACCAACGGCATCGACTGGACCCGCTTCCTGACCGGCCCGGTGTTGTCGCCCGGCCCCAGCCTGTTCATCGACGTCAACTATGCCCACGAGTGGGTGGCAGGCTGGACGTTGCCCAATGCGACCGTGGTCATCACCGTGGCCGACGGCGGGGGGATCAAGGCGGTAGCCAGCGGGCAGGCCGACGAGGGGGGCAATTTCGGGTCGTGGGGGATGTCCTGGGACCCGGGGCAGCCCAACATCGCCGTGGGCGACGTGGTCGTGGCCGCAGCCGCCGGCCTGACGACGGCGGTAGACCCGATAGGCGCGATTGACGCCACAATGGACACCGCTGCCGACACCGTCTATGGCGCTATCCACGCCCCCTGGTTCGTCACCGTGACGGTGCGTTGTGAAATCTGGCAGGAGAACGGGCCCTCTATCGAGATCCCCGGCGTGGACGCCGACGGCGGTGAGTACGCCTGCGACTTTACCGGGCAGTGGGACATCCAGCCCTGGGAGATGGTCGCCGTGCGCTACCTGGAGCCGGACGGTGACACGGTGATCAACATCGCCCACCCCCTGGACTTGCTGTTGCAAGTCAACTATGCTCACGACTGGGTGGAGGGCGACTATGAAGCCGGGCACACCGTCTGGATCACCCTCACCGAAAGCGATGGGGTTACGATCAAAGACACGGCCGAGCTGACGACGGGCGAAGTGCCCTGGTGGGGCGGCCGGGTCGGCTTCTCCACGGGCTGGCAGGGCTGGACTTCGGGCGGTTGGCCCGATCTCCAGGCTGGCGATTGGGTGTACGGCCGGGTGGATACCGGCTATGCCGCCACGGTGCGCATCGGCACCATCACCGGCGAGCTGGACCTGAACGCCGACACCATCTCCGGCACCATCACTGCCGACTGGTTCACCCAGACGCTCAGTGCCTGGTGTGGCGTGTGGGAGCCGGGCGGACCCAGCACCGACTTTCAGGTAGACCCCGATGGCGGCGCTTACTTTTGCGACATCGGCGCCCTGGGCTGGGACCTGGTGCCCGGCCACGACGTGAGTGTGGGCTACCTCGAGCCGGATGGGGACTGGGTGACGAACATCTTCCGCGAGCCGGCCCCCAACCTGCGCGTCGAAAAGTGGGCCGAGGGCAGCGGCCAGGCCATGCCCGGCGGGCCGGCTGTCTTTACTCTGCGCTACCGCAACGAGGGGGATGCCGAGGCGACGACCATCACCCTGACCGACACCCTGCCGGCCAATACGACCTACGTCGCCGACGGCAGCGGCGTCGCACCCACCCTCGGTCCCGGCTGGGTGGCCTGGACGTTGGGGCCGTTGGGGGTCGGCGAAGAGAAACGGTTCCAACTGGTGCTGAACAACACCGCCAACCCCGGCGCCACGCTGTACAACGTAGCCGACATCTGGACGCTGTACGACGAGGACCCCGGCAACAACCACGCCGAGGCTGACGTGCAGGTCGTCGAGGGTCAGCCCGACCTGTACGTCAACAAAAACCCCAACCCCGGCGACCCGGCCCCCGGCCAGACGATGCTGTGGGAGATCAACTATGGCAACAACGGGCCGGTGGCCAGCGGGCCGGTGGTCCTGACCGACACCATCCCCCAGGGCACCAGCATCATCGCCTGGTATTCGGAGAACGGCTACAACCTGTGGACCGATCACAGCACCGCCGATCAACTGATCCTGGAGGCGCCGACCGTGCCCGGCTACTGGGGTGACCGCATCCTGCTGCGACTGGTGGTGGACAACAGCGTGCCGGTCGGCACCCAACTGACCAACACCGTCGAGATCACTACCGCCGGCGACACCAACCCCGGCGACAACTGGCAGATGCGCAACGACGTGTGGACCGGTTGGCCACGCTACGACACCGGTGTCAGCAAATGGTGGGGCCACGGCTCCCTGGCGCCGGGCCGAGAGAGCAATTTCTGGGTAGGATACCGCAACGGCGGCAACTCGCTGGTCCACAACGCCGTGCTGACCGACACGCTGCCCGCCGGCACCACCTTCATCACCTCACTGCTGGACCTGGGGTGGGGCATCCAGGTGCCCTTCCCGCCAGATTCCATCGTCGGGAACGAGCTGGTCTGGGACCTGGGCAACCTGGAGGTTGCCGAGTGGCACAACATCATGCTGCGCCTGCAGATTGACCCCGATACAGCGCCTGGCACCCTCCTCACCAACTGCGCCGCCATCGCCAGCAGCGATTTCGAGGACAACCCCTACGACAATGCTGCATGTATCACCGAGACGGTGGGCGCGGCCGGCCCCAACCTGCGTGTGACCAAGTTCGCAGACTGGCAGGGCACAAACTACATCTACTACGGGGTGCGCATCTGCAACATCGGCACCACCACCGAATACAGCGTCACGCTCACCGACACCTTCCCGGCTGACATGTCGCTGGATAACTGGAACGTAGACTTTTGGGAGCCGTGGTCGTGGAACCTGTCCGGTAACCGGCTCACCGTGACCTTTAGCCGGCTGGAGCCGGAGTGGACGACCTGGTTGCACCTGTGGCTCGGCGTACCGGCCGTGCCCAACGGCACCCTCTTTACCAACGTCGCCGACATCACCATCCCGCCGGGTGACGTGAACCCGGCCGACAACCACGACGAGATCGTCGTCGGCACCGGGCCGGACCTGAGCATCGAGAAATGGCTGAGCGGCGGCACGCCCACGCCTGACCCGGGCCAGTTGCTCACCTTCACCCTGCACTTCCAGAACCGTTCGGAGGCCTGGTGGACGGCCGGTGCGGTCTGGGTCAGCGACACGCTGCCGGCCGGGCTGGAATTTGTCGGCGCCTGGCAGCGGCTGTGCGGCGAGACCTACTTCTGCGAGCGCAACCCCGACTATAGCGACGGCACAACGCTGGCCTGGAGCCACGGCCAGATGGGCAACGGCTGGTGGAATGACCTGATTGTGACCGTGCGTGTAACCGACACAGCCCGGGGCGGCGACGTGCTGACGAACACGGCCACCATCGCCAGCGATAACGCGGACGATGTGGAGCCCTTCTATGACGACAACACCGCCACCTGCGCCGTCACAGTGCTCGGCCCGCGCCTTGGATATGTTTATCTGCCCATCATCGCCAAGAACCACTGAGCAGTAGGATGGCCTTCCCAGGCCATTCAGGGCAGGCCGGAAAGCCTGCCCTGTCGGTTTCCGGACAGGCCCCGAATCTCTGCCGGCTCTGCCTGCGGGGGAGATGCCCGCCAGGGCACTCCCCCGCCTTCTCCTCCCGGCAACCTGGGGCCATTGGCCATTGGCCCTGAACCCCCGCCTATGCTATAATAGCCTCATGGCAGAGGTTCCGGAGGGGAATTGTGGCCCGACCGTTGCCCTGGTCGTCACGGTGCACGAGCCGGACGGGCGGCTGGCCGGCCTGACCGAAGCCCTGCTGCCGGCCCTGACGGCCCGCTACGCGGCTGTCGTCGCTTACTGTTCGCAGGAGACGCAGCCGGCCCTGCTCGACCTGTTCCGCCGCGGCGGGGTGGCGGTCCACGTGGATGGCCGGCCGGCCGACATCAACCGCATCGGCCAGATAAGGCGCGAGGCGGTACGCGCCGGCCTGTTGACCAATACCTCGCACCTGCAACTGTGCGATTTTGACCGGGCACTCCACTGGGTTGCTTACTATCCCCGGGAGTTGGAGGCGGTCATCGCCGAGATCACCCGCTACGACCTGCTGGTGCTGGGCCGTACCGGGCGCGCCTGGGCCACCCACCCGCCCTACCAGGCCGAGACCGAGCCGCTGTTCAACCGCGTCTTTGCCCTGGTCACCGGGCTGCCCTGGGACATAGGGGCCGGATCGCGGGGGCTGTCGCGGCAGGCAGCCATAACGCTGCTAGAGATTTCGCAGGAGCAGACGGTGGGAATAGATGCCGAGTGGCCCCTGCTCTTGCTGAAACGGGATGGCTTTCGCCTGGGCTATCGCCGCTGCGAAGGGCTGGAGTTCGAGACCGCCGATCGTTTTGGCCCCGAGATCGAAGCGGCGGGCGGCTACAGCCGCTGGGAAGAGCAGATGAGCGCCGATCCCCGGCAGTGGGTGTTTCGCCTGCGGGTGGCGTTGCACATCGCCGAGGCGACGCTCCGCTATGGCATAGGAGAAATGGCCAATGGCCAGGGCCAATGACCCATGACAAATGTCCCATGGCCAACCTCCAACCCCGAATCTCGACGGGGAGATTCCCTTCGTCCCAGCACGGCCCCGCCGACGGCCAAGGTCGTGGATAACTCGAGCGGGGCATATCCTACCGAGGGGTGGGAGGCCACCTACTTTGACGTGAGCCACCGGGGGGTGCTCACTGCGCGGCGGGTGGTGGTGCGCGTGCCGGCCGGCCTGGCCGATGCCTGCCCGCCGATCCGGATCGGGGAGCCGGGCTGTGTTTATGCCGTGCGGCGGTGGGGGTTTGCCCTGCGGCCCTCGGCGCTGGAGGCGGCCGGCTTTGACGCCACGCCGTTGCTGACCGGCGATAAGGAGGCCGCCCTCTTGCAGGCCATATTGCAGGCAGCGGCCTTTGACCTGCCGGGCGAGTTTATCATCGCCAGCCCGGAGCATCCCTTCCGCCTGGTGGGACCCGATGGCCGGCTGCGGGGCAGTTCGATGCAATGGCGAACCTACCTGGGAGCCTTGTCCTTCTTTGTCTCCGGCGGCCGCCGGGATGCCTCGTTTCTCCGCTTCTGGGCCGAGGCGGAAGAGAGCTATCATCAGGCCGTTGATTTTTGCCTGGCGGCGCTGAACTATGATCAACAGCCAATGAGCGATGAGGGTATCTGCTCAGCCTCTTTACCACAAAGGACATGAAGGACCCAAAGGGTACGATGACACAGCGGGAAACGGCCCTTCTTCGTGTACTTTGTGTCCCTGGTGGTAGCAACCGATCGGCTGTATCGTGCGAACGCCCCCACGGTGAGCAGTTACCGATGAGGAATGGGCCTGGGCGAAATGGTACCGACGGCGGGTTGACAATTCGCCCCCTTTGCGGTACAATGTCATTCACCAAAACCTCATAGCGCCCTTGGGCGCATCTTTGAATAGAGGAAGAAAGGAGTAGAACCATGTTTCACCGGGTGACCCTTATCGGACGAGTGGGCCAGGACCCACAGATGCGTTACACCCCAGACGGCGTGCCCGTCACCAGCTTTAGCGTAGCCACCACCTCCAGAATGAGCAAAGCATTGCCCACCGGCGGCGAGCGGCCCTGCCCTTCCGGCTGGAAAGACTCGTTCAACGGCAAATATTGGGAGCTGACAACCTGGTGGCGCGTGACCTGCTGGCGACAGTTGGCCGAGACCGTCAACCAGTACATCCACAAAGGGATGCAGGTCTTTGTCGAGGGCGAAGTCACGGGAGATGCCAGGGATGGCCAGCAGTGGCCGCGCACCTACACCGCCAACGACGGCACCGTCCGGGCCGCCAACTACGAGATCACGGCCAGGACGATCAAGATGCTGGGCGCGCGAGAGGAAGGGACCGGCGGGCCGCCCATCGGCGAGCTGCCCCCGGAGGGCTACGAGGAAGATACGTTGCCCTTCTAACTCACAAAGGCAGATTTTTCGGCGCAGGCCGACCCGACCCTCCGACCCCTTCCTTTCCCGCGCCGGGGAGGAGCCGGGGGAGAGGCCGGAGCCGCCGGGCAAAAACCCACCCCTGAAAGGCCGGTGCTTTTCCGGTTTTCCTCGGGAGCAAGGGTACCGCCCCGTCGGCTCTCTTGCCTGTCCGCAAAAAGCGTCCACCGGGCGTCGTTCGTCCCCAGCGACGGACGACGCCCATTTACGTTTTACGCCTTACACTTTACGCACCAGGAGGTTCACCATGAGCAATCCTAAACAGCCAACGCCCGTTGCCCCACGCTCGTTGCAGATCGAGCTGCCGGCCGACCTGGAAGCCGTCTATGCCAATTTTGTCCTGATCACCCATTCGCCCTCGGAGCTGATCCTTGATTTTGCCCGTGTGCTGCCGAACGTGCCCAAGGCCAGGGTCTATGCCCGCATCCTGATGACGCCCATGAACGCCAAACTGCTCCACCGGGCCTTGGGCGAGAACCTGGAAAAGTTTGAAGAAACGTTTGGCGAGATCAAAACGCCCGATCAGGGTTTTGAACCCCATACCGAGCGGATGGGCTTTGTGCGCGATTAGTACCATGTTCAAACCGATCGTCGCCCTGGTCGGGCGGCCCAACGTAGGCAAGTCCACCCTGTTCAACCGCCTCATCGGCCGGCGACAGGCCATTGTCGAGGACACTCCCGGCACCACCCGCGACCGGCTCTACGGCCAGGCCGAATGGAACGGCGTGCCTTTCACCGTCGTGGATACCGGTGGGCTGGAGCTTGCCGATGGCGAGGGGAGGCCGCTGGCCACCGCCTCGGTTGGCTTTTTGCAGGAGATCCGCCAACAGGCCGAGGTGGCCATCGCCGAAGCGGACGTGATCGTCATGCTGGTGGATGCCATAGACGGCCTGACCCCCGCCGACCAGGACGTGGCCGACGTGCTGCGCCGGACCGCCAAACCGGTGTTGGTGGCGGCCAACAAGGCCGAGAGTGAGGCGCGTCGCCAGGCTGCCCTGGAGTTCTATGCCCTGGGCCTGGGTGAGGTGTTCCCGATCTCGGCGCTGCACGGCACCGGCACCGGCGATCTGCTGGACCGGATCGTGGCCTCTTTGCCGATCGTCGAAGAGGAGGAGACGCCGGAGGCGCTCAAGATCGCCATCGTGGGCCGGCCCAACGTCGGCAAGTCCTCGCTGCTCAACCGGCTGTTGGGAGAAGAACGGGCCATCGTCAGCCCCATCCCCGGCACCACTCGCGACACCCTGGACACCTCCCTGACCTGGGAAGGGCAGCCGGTGCTGCTGATTGATACCGCCGGCATCCGCCGCCGGGGGCGCATCGAGCAAGGGGTAGAAAGGTACAGCGTCTTGCGCGCCATAAGGGCCATCGCTCGCGCCGACGTGGTCCTGCTGCTGCTCGACGCCCGCGATCTGGTCACCGCCCAGGATGCTCATGTGGCCGGCTACATCCTGGAGGAGATGCGCAGCGTTATCGTGGTGGTGAACAAGTGGGACCTGATTGAAAAAGATAGCCACACCATGGATGCCTACACCAAACGCATCCGTGCTGAGCTCCGGTTCCTGGATTATGTCCCGGTGCTCTACATCTCGGCGCTGACCGGCCAGCGGGTGCACCAGGTCCTGCCTCTGGCCCGGCAGGTGTATCAGGAGCGGCTGGTGCGCATCCCCACCGGCGAACTGAACCGGCTGGTGGAAGAGGCCACCCTCCGCCACCCGGCTCCCCACAAGGGCGGCAGGCAGCTCAAGATCCTGTATGCCACCCAGGCCGGTGTGGACCCGCCGACCTTTGTCTTTTTCGTCAATGACCCCCGCCTGGTCCACTTTACCTACCGCCGTTTCCTGGAAAACCAGATCCGGCAGCGCTACCGCTACCTGGGCACCCCCCTCAAGATGGTGTTCCGCCCGCGGGGGAAACCTGAAACCAGGTAACACAAAGGGCGCGAAGGGTCCCCGCCTCTCGCGCCTTTTCGATTTCCCGATCTGGATTCCCCTACGGCGTGGCCGTCGGCGTTGGGGTAGGGGCAGGCTGGAGGTGAAAGTAGGCTTCGACCACCCGGCGGAAGAGGGGGGCGGCGTAGGTTGAACCCTCGCCGCTGTTCTCGACGATGACGGCGATGGCGATTTCGGGATTTTCGGCCGGGGCATAGCCGGCAAACCAGGCATGGGGTTTGGGTTGGCCGCTTTCAGCCGTGCCCGTCTTGCCCGCCACCGCCAGGTTCAGCCCCTCGAACGCCTGGTAGGCCGTGCCTTCGGGGGCCGACGTCACCCTGTGCAGGCTATCCTGGATCACCGCCAGGTTTTCCGCGCTGACAGGGAGGCGGGCCACCGCCACCGGCTGGAAGGTCCACTCCGGACGGGCCGGGTCGGCGGCGATCCTCTCTACCACCTGGGGGCGATAAAGCGTGCCGCCGTTGCCCACCGCCGCCAGCATCGTCGCGATCTGTAGCGGCGTGACCTGCAATTCGGCCTGTCCGATGGCCAGGTTGACGCTGTCGCCCGGCGACCACCCCTCTCCCCTGGCCTGAACCTTCCACGCCGGGTCGGGCACCAGGCCGGCCTCCTCTTCAATTTCAAGGCCGGTGGGCGCCCCCAGGCCGAACTGTCGCGCATAGCCGGGCAGCAGGTCCGGGTTGATCCCGTTCAACATCAGCCCCACCTGGTAGAACGTAATGTCGCACGACACGGTCAGGGCTTTGCTGAGGGGGATGTTGCCGTGGCCGGTCTTGAGCCAGCAGCTCTTGGCCCATTCTGCCCCCAGGCCGGTCCAGGTGCCCTGGCAGAGGAAATTGCTGTTGGCCTTCAGCCCTCCGGCCTCCATGCCGGCCGCCATGGTGACGATCTTGAACACGCTGCCGGGGGGATAGGTGCCCTGCGTCGTCCGGTTGACCAGGGGACGGCCCGGATCGGCCTGAAGGCTCTGCCATTGGGCCTGGCTGATGCCGGTGGCAAAGAGGTTGGGGTCAAAGAGGGGATAGGAGGCCAGGGCCAGCACCCGGCCGGTCTGGGCCTCCAGGACGACGATGGCCCCCGGCTGCCGGCCGAGGATCTCCTGCACCCTTTTCTGGAACTCGCGGTCGAAGGTGGTGTACAGGCTGCTGCTCTCCCGTGCCGGCCTGTCGGCCAGGACGGCCACCTGTTGCCCCTTGCGGGTGAGGATCTCCAGCCGCCCGCCCCGCCCGCCGGCCAGGTAGGGCTCGCCCCACCGTTCCAGGCCAGCCTGGCCGACCATTTCGTCGCCGCTGTAGCCCTGCGCCCGCCACTGCTCCACCTCCTCGCGGGGGATGGGGCCGACAAAGCCGACCACATGGGGGGCGATGATCTCCGGGCGGTAGGAGCGGGTCCACGCTTCACGCAGGACCACCCCCGGCGTGGTGCTGAGCGCCTCGTAGTAGCGCTGCCCGGCTTCGACGCTGAGCTGCCCCAGGGGGACATACCAGTCGGGCCGGGCCTGGGCATAACGCGCCTGGAGGTCAGCTGCCGACCTGCCCAGGATGGGGCTGAGCAGGGCCAGCAGCGCCGCTTCGTCCTGGATCTGGCCCGGCACCACCCCGACCTCCACCCGCTCCCCCTCGACGGCCAGGCCCAGGCCATTGCGGTCGTAGATGTTGCCCCGCGACGGCGAGCGGGGCGTCAGCCGGATCAGGGTCTCGGCGCTCAACTGGGGGATGATCAGCGCCGGGGACCAGTCCACGCCCCATTCGCCCTCGGCGAAGGTGAGGGGCATCTGGTTCTGCACCTGAAAGTCGCCGACCAGGGCCGTGTGAAAGGTGACGGCAAAGGCCACTTCGGCATGGGTGTCGGGCTGGTAGGCAGCCAGGATGCGCGGTTCCACCCTCCAGATCGTGGCCTCGGCAATGACCTGCCGGTAGAGGTCAGCAAACAACGTCTCGGAGTATGTTTCCTGAGCCGTGGGAGAAAGCAGGCTGTACATGGCCGGATAGTCGTCGCGCTGCCAGGCCTGGAGGAAGGCAAAGGCCACCTCGTCGGCGGGGGGCAGGCTGGGGGTCGGCGTAGGGGCCGGGCTGGGCGTGGGCCGCACCGGCGGCAGGTCGCAACCGGCCGCCAGGAACAGCAGCCCGACCAGCATAGGACACAGCCTGACAAAGCGCAAGAAGTGGCTCATATGAGGATGGAGGTGCCAGGCACGTCGGAAG
>DAOTXL010000095.1:0-14831 GCA_034435455.1 Anaerolineae bacterium | reverse complement strand
CAAGTCGATCCGCTGTACGTCCAACATAAGGTTCGATATGAAAGGCTACTTTGATGCCATACCGTTCGGCTACCTCCAGAATGCGCGCTACCGCCCGGTCCTCTCGCGACCCCTGTCCCCACCATGAGGAGATCATCACACCGACCCCGGCCTGGCGGAGCCAGGAGAAATGTTGGGCCAAAACGGCCGGGTCGGCGACGCTATATGCACCCAGCACCGGATAAAAGTCGCTCGCAATGTCAAGTGGCGGGTGGAAGTGACTATCTCCCCAGTGATCCCAGTACGCATCCACGTCTGGCGTCCGATACCAGGGATAGTAAAAAGCCGCCATCCGATAGGATGGTTCAGGGCCAACCGCAGGGGGCCAGGTAGGCGCGGGAGTCGGCGCAGGCGTCGCAACGGGCACAGTCAACACCGTGGTTGGCCTGGCTGTGGGAGTGAGAGCCGTGGAATAACAGGCCGTGGTCAAGAGCAGAACAATCAGCACAACAAACTTGCGTCGCTTCACTTTGCTACTCCCGCAGAGACCTTTCCCTGAAGCAGTCGTCCAGCTTAACGGCATCTTGCTGCCCACCGGCTGGCATGGGATCTGCCCCCGTGCGCCCCTGGAACCCGGCTCGCCATGCGCATTGCTCAACTGCCGTCGCAGCTATCTCGACGATGAAGGTCACCAGTGACGGCCAGTCGCGGAAGTAGCGCACCTCGCCGCTGAGGACGTGCCGCACCTGGCCGCGCCACTCGCTGCGGCCCTCCCCCAGCTCTTCCTGCCACACCCGCACGGTGAACAACTGGGAGCGGGGCTGAGATTCTGTAGAGTTCGCAGCGACAGATGGTTTGGACACAGACTCTCCCGGCAGCCGATGATGAAATTCACCCACGGGGTTGCGCAGCCTTCTCGACACGGATCAGTATAGCACAGATGGTGTTTCCAAAGCGTTGCCTGGAGCGTTGCGTGAGGGACAAAAAAGACCGGCCAGGCTCGAAAAACCTGGCCGGTCGCTCATGGATGACTGCCCATCGCCGTTGGGGGTGTACTGTTCTACTGCTCCAGCGCGCAGGCGATCATCTCGTCCAATGTCAGCCCCTGGCCGGCGGCCCACGCCGCCGCAAAGGCCGGCTCGCCCAGCGCAGCGCGCGCGGCGGCCATATCCCGCTCACACTCGGCGCGTTCGATCGGCGCTATGAGCGCCCCGATCGTCTTGCCCAGACGTTCCGCCGCGCCGAACAGCCGCGCGGCGCGTTCCCACTGCGCCTCGGCCACGGCCAGGCAGGCGATCGCTTCCAGCAGGTAAAACAGGCCCCAGGAGTTGTTCATCTCAGCGAGGATGATGACCGCGCGGCGGTGGGAGGCGCGGGCCTGGGCATAGTCGCCGGTGAGGCGGGCGGCGTGCCCCAGAAAGTGACGGGCGCGACACTCCAGATAGCGGTCTTCGGGATCGCGAAACAGGGTCAGGCTTTCTTCCAGGAGGGCGCGTGCCCGGGTATAGTCTCCTTGCCGCAAGGCGACCCATCCTAACTCGCTCAAGACCCGCCCCGTGCCGCTCCGCTCGTCCAGCGCGCGATAGAGGGCCAGGCTTTCCCGATAGTATGGCTCTGCCCGGTCCAGATCCCCCTGGGCGGCGAACAAAAGTCCCAGCCGGGCCAGCACATCGGCCAGGCGCGGCCGGTCATCCAACGCCCTATCCAGCGCCAGGCTCTGCTCCAGGAACGCCTGCGTGGCCTCATAGTCACCCTGATAGTAGGCGATCTTGCCGGCCCCGCGCAACGCCCTGGCCCGCAGGGCCGGTTCCGCCGCCTCGCTCACGCGAGTCAGCAACCCTTCCAGCCAGCCCCGCTCCGCAGTCAACTGTCCCCGCAGTTCCCAAAAATCGGTCAGGGCCGTGGCCAGCCGCAGGCCGAGGAGGGCGTCGCCGTCCGCGTGGGTGCTCCACTCCAGCGCGGCCTGCAGGTTGCCGTACTCCTGCGTCAATCGCTCGAACGCGCCCGGCGGCAGGATGCTGTGCAGGTTCGCCTCCAACGCCTCGGCCAGGCGGCAGAAAAAGTCCAGGTGGCGGTTGCGCACCAGCGCCTCTTCGCCGGCCTCCGCCAGCCGGAGGCGGGCGTACTGGCGCGTGATCTCGTGCAGACGAAAGCGCGTGGCCTGGCCCGCCGGCTCCACGCTCACGAGCGACTGGTCCACCAGGCCCGCCAGTCCATCGAGCACCTGCGCCTGCTCAAGCTCTGCGCCGCTGCCGACGCACTCGGCCGCCTCCAGGGTGAAATTCCCGGCAAAGACCGCCAGCCGCCGGAACAACGCCTGTTCTTGGGGGGTCAGCAGAGCGTGGCTCCAATCCAGCGTCGCCCGCAGCGTCTGGTGGCGCGGCAACGCCGTCGGGCAGCCCTGGGTCAACAGGGACAGGGCATCCTGCAGGTGATCGGCGATCTGCTGCGCCGTCAGCAGCTTCATCCGCGCGGCGGCCAGTTCCAACGCCAGCGGGATGCCGTCCAACTGCTGGCAGATCCGTCCCACCGCCCAGGCATTCTCGTTGGTCACCGCGAAGGTGGGGAGCACGGCTGCGGCGCGATCGGCAAAGACCTGCACGCTGGCATATCGTCCGAGCGCGGAGGCCAGGTCCGGCTCGCCCTCTGCCCCTCCCGGGCGGGCGGCGGCCCATTGCGCCATATCCGGCGTGGGCAGCGGGGGCACGCGCCAGAGCACTTCACCGCTCACGCCCAGCGCCACCCGGCTGGTCACCAGGATCCACACGTCCGGCGCGGCCGATAACAGCGTCTCCACCAGGGGCCGTACCGCCGCGACCAGGTGCTCGCAGTTGTCCAGGATCACCAACAGATGCTTCGCGCACAGAACCCCGGTTAATCGCGCCAGCAGGGGCTGTTCGCCCTCCTCGCGCACGCCCAACACGGCGGCCGCCGCCGACGTCACCAGGGCCGGGTCGGCCAGCGCCGCCAGGTCCACGTGCCAGACGCCATCGGCGAACGCTCCCCGCAGCGCTTCCGCTACGGCCAGCGCCAGGCGCGTCTTGCCGATCCCGCCCACGCCGGTCAGCGTCACCAGCCGATGCGCCGCCACCAGTCGTTGGACCTCGCCGATCTCGCGTTCGCGGCCGATGAAGCAGGTCAGCAGCACGGGCAGGTTATCCGTGCGCACGGGCGGCCCCGTTTCCCTCACCTGCCGGGCCGCTGCAGCCATCCGCAGGCCCTGCTCATACGCCTGGCGGGTCTCGACGCCCGGCTCGACCCCCAGCTCACGCCGCAGGACCGTGACGCAGGTGCGATAGACTCGCGCCACCCCCGTCCGGTCGCCGTTCAAGGCGTGCAGGCGGAGCAGGTCCCGATAGGCCGTCTCGCGGAGCGGATCGAGGCGCAGCAGGCGTTGGGCGCACGAGATCGCCGCGCGATAATCCCGCTCGCTTTCCAGGAGGGTCATCAACCGTTCCAGCGTCTCCGCGAACATCTGACGCAGCCGCTCGCGTTCGGGCAGAATCCAGTCGTCGTAGCAGTGGGGCAGCAGATCGCCCCGGCAGAGGTCCACCGCGGCTTGCAGTTGTCGGCTCGAGCGAGCCTGGGCCAGGGCCTGCTCAAAGTCGGCCACGTCGAGGGAGAAGGGGGCGTCGTCACGCCACTGCAACGTCTGTCCGTCGGCCTGCAGGAAACGATCGGCGTCGGGCAGGGCCTGGTGGAGTTGGTGGAACAGCTTGCGCAGGTTGGTGCGCGCCTGGGCTTCAGAGGAATCGGGCCAGAACAGGAAGGCCAGATAGCGGCGGGATTGGGGAGCTTTGCGGTGCAGGAGCAGATAGGCCAGCAGTGCTTGCAGGCGCGGCGTGTTGACGCCGGTCACGGGCTGGTCGCCATAGAGCAGGCTGAATTCGCCCAGCAGGTGAATGCGCAGGACTTTCACGGGCATCCTCTCGTCGGCGGTGGTCTGCCATCCGCCGGACGCCATATAGAAATATAGCACAGGGGCGGGAAAAAGGCAAGGGGGAGTGGCGACGCTGGCGAGATGGCGCGCGTGGGGGTGGGGGACGGAGGGGATAGTGTTTGGGAAGTAGGGGCGATCCGCGAATCGCCCCTACTCCGAGAGTTTTCAATAACTCCGTAACACCAGCGGCAGGTAGATTCTCGCCTGCGCCACCAGCAGCCTGAAACTCTGGGTGGCGTCCGGCAGGACGCCGTTGCTCGCCGTGAAGGTGAGCGGGTACAGGCCGGCCGTGCCGGCTGCCGGCGTGCCCGCCAGGGTCGCGGTGCGGTTGCCGTTGTCGGTAAAGGTGACGCCGGTCGGCAGGGTGCCGCTGACGGTGATCGTGGGGGTCGGCACGCCCGTCACGCTCACGGTGAACGAACCCGCCTCGCCGACAAAGAACACCGCGCTGCTGGCGCTGGTGAACGCCGGCGCCTGGGTGCGGTAGACGTTGCGCACCGATTCTATCACCGAATGGCTCGATCCTGCCCACCCCTCCGTGGCGACATAGCCGCGGGCGCGGATGAAGAGGTTCTGTCCCGGCGGCAGCGCCAGGCCGCTCAACCACCAGCCGTCATCGGTGCGCGTCCCGGCCCCCAGCGGCGTGTAGTTGACGCCATCGGTGGAGTGCTCAAAGGTGACATAGTTCACTTCGGGGCTGGCGCCGCTGCACAGCCAGGTGACGAAAGTCCCATCGCTGGCGACGATGAGGTTCTGCAGCGCGGCCGTATCGTTCGAGAGCCGCCCGATGTACTCGCGCGTCTGCCCGCCCAAGGTGGTAAAGTCTCCCCCCACCACGATCTTGCCGTCCGTCTGGATCGCCAGCGTGTTGACAGGGTCGTTCGCGCCGGGGTTGAAGGTGGTGTCAAGGGACCCGTTGGCGTTCAGCCGCCCGATGTAGGCGCGCGATTGCCCGCCCAGGGTGGTAAAGTCTCCCCCGACCATGATCTTGCCGTCCGCCTGCAGCGCCAGGGTGTATACCCACCCATTGGCTCCAGGATTGAAGCTCATATCCAGTGTGCCGTTGGCGTTCAGCCGCCCGATGTAGGCGCGCGGCTGCCCGCCCAGAGTGGTAAACTCTCCCCCCACCACGATCTTGCCGTCCGGCTGCAACACCATCGCCCTGACCGGGCCATTCGCCCCGGGGTTGCCGAACGTCGTATCCAGCGTGCCGTCGGCGTTCAGCCGCCCCAGGCCTTCGCGCGGTTCGCCGTTCATCTCGTCAATGTTGCCCGCCACCAGGATTTTGCCGTCTGGCTGAACAAGCAGGACACTGCCGTTCGACACCTCCGGTGCAAAGTTCGTATCCAGTGTGCCGTTGGGGTTCAGCCGGCCCAGGTTTCCTCGCGGCTGGCCAGCCAGTGTGTCAAAATCCCCTGCCACCAGGATCTTGCCGTCCGGCTGCACTGCCAGCCCGTAAACCTCATAGTCCGCCCCTGGGTTGAACGTCGTGTCCAGCGAGCCGTCGGCGTTCAGCCGCCCGATGTGGTCGCGCGGCTGCCCGCCCAGGGTGGTAAACATTCCCCCCACCACGATCTTGCCGTCCGGCTGCACCGCCAGCGCGTGGAAGGCGGCGTTCTCTACCGTCCCTGCGTTGAACGTGGCGTCGAGCGTGCCGTCGGCGTTCAGCCGCCCGATGCCGTCGCGCGTCTGACCGCCCAGCGTCCCAAAGACGCCTCCCACCACAATTTTGCCGTCCGCCTGCAATGCCAGCGCCAAGATAGCGCCATCTGCTCCTGGGTTGAGCGCGGCGTCCAGGGCGCCATTGGCGTACAGCCGGCCGATATAGTTGCGGGCGACTCCGGCCAGGGTGGTAAAGTTGCCCCCGACCACGACCTTGCCATCGGCCTGCACCGCCAGGGCATACACATCCGCGTTTGCTCCGGGGTTGAAGGTGGTATCAAGATTCCCGTCGGCCGTCAGCCGCGCGATGCGGTCGCGCGCCTGCGAGCCTGCTTGGGTGAAAGCGCCGCCGACCACGATCCGGCCGTCGGGCTGCAGCGCCAGCGTGTGGACGCCGCCGTTCGCTCCGGCAGAGGTGAGGAGCGTTCCGTTGGGGGTCAGGCGGGCGATTCGGTCACGCGGCTGCCCACCGAATGAGGTAAAGTATCCCCCCGCCACAATGGTGCCGTCCGCCTGCACGACCAGCGCGCTGACGGCATCGTTCGCCCCCGGATTGAAGGTCGTGTCCAGCGTGCCATCGGCGTTCAGCCGCCCGATGTAGGCGCGCGGCTGCCCGCCCAGGGTGGTAAAGTGCCCTCCCACCAGGATTTTGCCGTCCGCCTGCACGGCCAGCGCGTTGACCGTGTTGTCCGCGCCAGGGTTGAAGGTCGTATCCAGCGTGCCATCGGCGTTCAGCCGGGCAATCCGGTTGCGGGCCTGGCCGCCCAGTGTGGTAAAGTCTCCCCCCACCACAATCTTGCCGTCCGGCTGCACGGCCAACGCGGTCACAGCGGCATTCGCCCCCGGATTGAACGCGGTATCCAGCGTCCCGTTGGCGTTCAGTCGGGCAATCCTGTAGCGTGTCTGCCCGCCGAGGGTAGTGAATTCTCCCCCCACCACGATCTTGCCGTCCGCCTGCACAGCCAGTGCCCGGACGACGCCATCCGCTCCGGGGTTGAACGCAGCATCGAGCGTGCCATTGGGATTTAGCCGCCCAATTCTGTTGCGTGTCTGCCCGCCGAGGGTGGTGAATTCTCCCCCAACCACGATTTTGCCGTCCGCCTGCACCACCACGGCATTGACGTTGCCATTCGCCCCGGGGTTGAAGCCATCGTCGGCGGACTGGGCCAGCGCGGCGCGTGGCGGCAGGGCCAGCAGGGCGATTCCTGCCATCAGGCTGATGACCAGCCCACAGCGCAGCGCGCCGCTCAAGGTTTGGATGATGCGTTTGGTGAACATTTTTGTCTCCTTTCAATTTTGCTGTGAATCTTTCGGCATCAGTTCTGAGGCAGGCCGCCCTGCGCCGCGGCTTTTTCCACGATGAACGCGACCAGGGTCTGCCAGTCGCGAAAGTAGCACGCCTCGCCATCGAGTGTGTGTTGTACCTTGCCGCGCCATTCGCTGCGGCCATCGCCCAGGTCTTCGAGCCACACCCGCACGGTGAACAACTGGGAGCGATGCGCAAACTCTTGGAGATTCGCGGCAGTGGATGGCTTGGGCATTGGACCTCCGGACAGTGATCAGGAATTTGTGACCGTAGTATAGCACAAGCGGCGTTCCTAAAGCGTTGCTTGAAAAAAAGATCTGCCGGGCCTCTCAGACCCGGCAGGTCTATATCACAACCAGGCGTAACTATTCAGGCGGTGACTGGAAGTCACCCTTTTGGGCCTGCGGCCATTGGTCGGCCTTCGCCGACCTGCTCCTTGCTGCACCACCAAAGGCAGTGTCGGCGCAGGCCGACACCTGGCGCGAAGCGCCTGAAGAGGGCGATTTCAATCGGCTGAATAGGCTTCCAATATCTGGCGGTGCGCCGGTACATGCTCCAGAAATGAACGCCGCTGCTCCTCGTCCTCGATCTTGGCCGCGCGCTCCTGCAACAGCGTGTAAGCGGCGCTCAAAACGTCCCCGGCGCGCGGGTCCTGATGGGCGAGCAAGACGCGATAACAGGTCAGGTATACCAGGAAAGGCTCTTCTGCGCCGTCGAGCGCATTGTGTTCCAGGTGGCTCAGAATCCGCTCGACGTGGGCCAGCGCCTGCGCCGGATTCCCCTCGGCCAGGGCGACGCGGGCCAGGCCGGCCAGGGACTCCATCGCCAGGTTGGACTGGCCCAACTCCTGTTGGATCGCCTGGGCCCGCCGATAGGCATCGGCGGCCTCTGCCAGCCGACCCAGGCCCATCAGGGCGTGGCCCAGGCAGGTCAGAGCCAGGCCCTCCTCATAGCGGGCGTCCACACTTTGCGCGATGGAAACTGCTCGCCGGCAGGTTTCGCAGGCAGCGGCGTCGTCTCCCAGATGGTGTGAAAGGAGCCCCAAAAATGCCATGGTTTCGCTCTCGCCGCGCCGATCGCCGCTTGCGCGGCAACAGTGCAGGGATTGCTCAAAGCAGGCCCTTGCTCTGGCATAATCACCTTGCGCACAGGTGAGATCGCCAAGGTTGCGGAGAATGACGCTCTCGGCACGCCGTTCGCCGATCTCCTGGCTGAGACGCAGGGCCAGGTTGAATTGAGTTTCTGCGTCCGTGTAATCACCCCGGCCGTGCGAGGCAACGCCCATGACGTTGAGCGCGCGCAGTTCACCTTGCCGATGGCCGGTGCGACGATAGAGGTCAAGGGCTTGTTCTGCATCGTCGCGCGCCCGGGCATAGTCGTCTTGGGAGCCAGCCACACATGCGAGGTTGTGTAGACTATCCGCCTCTATGTCGGGCAACTGGGCCGTTCGCGCCAGCCGGAGTGCCTGCTCAAGTCGCACGCGAGCGGCCGCATAGTCTCCTTGCTGCCAGAGTGCCCGTCCCCACTGCAAATACCCCGCTGCCTCGTGGCTCACGTTCTGATCCTTCTGGGCCAGGCCGATGGCGTTCCGGGCGGCCACGATGGCCGCTTCGTAATCACTGGTGGCCTCGGCATACCTGGCCTCTCGCAGAGACACCTCGGCCCGCCGCGTATCGTCGTCAAGCGCTGCGGATAACTCTTTCAAGGCCGAGAGGTCGCGCGCCTGCGCGTCGCGCTGCCCCTGCAGATCGTACACCTTCTCACGGGCCAACAGGAGCGCATAGCGTTCGGCGAGATCCGTCTCCGGTGTCAGCGCGATGGCGCGACTCAAGTACGTGATCGCCTCTGCATGGGCATACACCCGCTGGGCCATGTCGGCGGCGTGCTGATAATAGCGGACGGCGTGCCCGGCCAGGCCGGCTTTGTCGTAGTGAACAGCAATTTGTCCACTCAAATTGTCGAGGTCAGCGGCGTGCACCGTTTCCAACACTTCCGCCACGCGGCGATGGAACGCTCGCCGCCGCGCTGGAGACAGGCCGGCATAGGCCACCTCGCGCAGTTTGCCGTGGCTGAAGTCGTAGGCATCCGTCCCTTGCTCGCGCACGATGCGCCGCTGCCACAACTCGTCCAGCCCGCGCACCAGCGCCTCTTCGCCGACGCCGCTGGCCTGCGCCAGCACATCCACACGAAAGGCCCGTCCGATCACGGCGGCCACGCCCGCCAGATCGCGAGCCTGGGGCGAGAGTTGCGCCAGGCGTGTGGCCAGCACCGCCTGCACCCTGGGAGGCAAACGGTCGGAAGCAGGATCCAGCGCCAGTCGGACCATCTCCACCACGAACAGGGGATTGCCCTCGGTTTCCAGGAACAGACGCCCTCTCAGCGCCGGGTCAAGTTCATGGCCCGCCACCCGATCGGCCAACGTCCCCGTCTCCGCTTCGTTCAGCGGCCCCAGTTCAATCTCGATTAACTGTTCGCTGTGACGCAAGTCGGCCAACAGCCGCGCCAGGGGGTGATCCGCTGCCAACTCTTCCGGGCGCAGCGTGCCCAGCACCAACAGCCGCGCCTGCGGGTCAAAATGCAGCAGATAGCGCAGCCACTCAAGCGTGTCACGATCGCACCACTGCAGGTCATCCAGCAACAGCAGCAGCGGCTGACGGTTGCCGAGGATGGCGCGGGCCAACGCTTCAAACAACCGCTGCCGCTGCCAGGCCTCCGTGAGCGGGCCGGGAGGGGGCACGTCGGGCGAGTCGGTCAGAATTTCCGGCAACAGGCGCGCCACTTCACTCAGCCAGAGCGGGCCGAGCGAGGGGAGTGGATGGGCGCGCAGCCAGGCCGTCACCGGCGCAAAAGCCAGCGCCCCTTCCGCGGCGTAGCAACAGGCGCTGGCGGTGCGGATGCCCTGCCGGTCGGCCCATTGCAGTAACTCTTCGGCCAGCCGGGTCTTGCCGATGCCGGCTTCCCCGCTGATCAACACCAGGCGTGGCCCCGCGCTGGCGGCTGATTGCCAGGCTGCCCGTAAGCGCGCCCACTCAGCCTGCCGCCCGACCAACGGAAGCGCGGCTGGCGTCCTTACACCGGGCGATAGGGTCGGTGTCGCATCCAGGTTGAGCAGTCGCTCATACACTTCGCGGGTAGCGGGGCCGGGCTCCACGTCCAATTCGCGTTGCAGGATGGCGGCACAGGCGTGGTAAGCGCGCAGGGCGGCGGCGCGGTCGCCGCTCAAGGCGTGCAGGCGCATCAGGTGGCAATAGATCGCCTCTTGCAGGGGGTCGTGTTTGAGCAGGCGTTGGGCGTAACCGATGGCGGCCCGATAGTCTCGCTCATCTTCCAGCAGGGCAATCAGCCGCTCCGTTGCCTCCACAAACGCCTGGCGCAGCCGCTCGCGTTCGGGCAGGATCCAGTCGTCGTAGCAACTCGGCAGCAGGTCGCCCCGATAGAGGGCCACGGCATCCCGCAGCGCCTGGGGGGAATGAGCCTGGCCGATGGCGTTTTCAAAGTCGGCGGCATCAAGCGTGAAGGGCGCGTCGGGGCGCCATTGTAGCGTGTGGGTATCCGCGCACAGGAAACGGTCGGCCTCAGGCAGGGCCTGGTGCAGTTGATGGAACAGTTTGCGCAGGTTGGTATGCGCCTGGGGCTCTGTCGAGTCCGGCCAGAACTGGAAAGCGAGGTGGTGACGGGGTTGCGGCGCGTCGCGGTGCAGCACGAGGTAGGCCAGCAGCGATTGCAGGCGGGCCGTGTTGACGGTCGTCACGGGCTGGTCGCCATAGACCAGGCTGAATTCGCCCAGCAGGCGAATGTGCAAGAGTTTCACGGGCATCCTCTCGGCGGCGGTGGTCTGCCATCCGCCGGACGCTATACAGAAATATAGCACAGGGGCGGGAAAAAGGCAAGGGGGAGTGGCGACGCTGGCGAGATGGCGCGCGTGGATGCGGGGGAGACGGCATGGGTGGACGCAGGGGAGGGAGCGATGTTGTTGGGGGTGCGGGCCATGGTCGTTCCGTTGGCGCACAGGAAGACCAGGCCGATCTGGTCGGCGTGGTCTTCCTGGGCGCGGAGCCGGGCCTGGGCGTCCGGCGGCCCGGCGGTGGTGGGCACGACGGCGCCGTCCGGCGGAGCGAGCACGGCGACGGACGGCGTCTCTTGGGGGTTCAATGCCCCTTTAGCACCAGCGGCAGGAAGACCCGGTTGCCCCACAGGAAGCCAAAAACATCGGTGGGATACCCGCTGTAATGGTCATTGTACGCCACCAGGTAATCGCCCAGCGGCCCGCCGGCGATGGCCGGATAGTCCGGGTACAGGCCATCGGGCTGGGACGCGGCGTAGGGTCCCAGGACGCCGCCTGTGGTGACCGTGCGCGCCTGGATAACCCCCCCGTACCGCCAGGCGACCAGGAACTCGTGGGTGTTCTCGTTGCCGGCTACGGCGCTGATGCGGACCAGATCGTTGTTGCCGGAGGGGCTGATGATGATCCCGTCGTGGATTGCGCCGGCATCGGTCAACAACTGGCCGGCGATGTGCTTGACCCCGCTATAGTCGAGGCTGCAGGTGACCAGGTAGTCGCCCGCGCCGCCGGAGGGCCGGGACACCCAGGCGACGGCCGCCGCCGCCTCGTCGTCTGGCGTAAAGTGGATGGGGAAATTGGGACCTTCCAGGTGCGCCCCGCCGAACATCCCGATCCGCTGACCCATGATGTCGCGGTCCGAGAAGGTGCTGTCGTACCACCGCTCCCAGACCACCAGGAACTCGTCCCAGGCCCGGCTGTAGGCCACGTCCGGCCTGTCCGGCTCGACGTACTCTTGTAGTCCGGTGATTTCCAGGATCGGGCCGAGGGTGCTGCCATCGCCGGACAGGGTGCGGGCCTCGATGCCCATCTTGGCGCTCTGAGAAGTGACCCAGACTACCAGATACTCGCCGCTTTGGGTAGAATAGGCCACCGCCGGGGCGAAATACCCTGCCGTCGTGGAATACGCAAAAGTGAGCTGCGTCCCGAGCCGCGAACCGTAGCCATCGAGGCGCATTCCGTGGATCCCCCAGGGGCCCGATGTTCCGGCTCTGGATGCAAAGACCACCAGGTACTCGTTGCGGGCCGGGTTGTAGGTCACGTCGGGCAATCCGTTTTGGCCGACGAACGCCGGGATGAGGAATCGGGAGCCGATCAACGCGCCACTGTGCGAAACGAACTGCCCGTAAATGTTATACTGGTCGGGGCTGTCGAATCGCATCCAGACCACCAGATACTCCAGCCAATTGCTGTTGTAGGCCACAGATGGAAACCACTCTTCCTCGTCAGAGATGCTGATGGGGCTGATGGGGAATCGCTGGCCGATGGGGCCGCCGGCCTGCGCCAGACCCCCGGTCGTCAATAGCAGGGCGCCAATCGTCAGGATCACAGACAAAACTCTCTTGATGTTCATCGGTCCTCCTTCAAAAATCATGGTCTGATGCAGGGGCGACCCTGGCGGCCGCCCTGGGCCGGGGCCAGCCCTGCCCCTACTCGCGCAGGCTGAAGCCTGCGCCACTCGCTTTGCCCCTCGCCCCGGTCTTCCCACCACATCCGCACGGTGAACCACCGGGAGCGGGACCGGTACGGCGGAGTGTTGGTGATGACCGGCGGATCAGGCATAGATTCTCCAGGGGTGGCCGGGGGTGGTCGGCGGCCATGTCGCCGGCCACCCCACGGGTCAGGAATTGCGCAACACCAGCGGCAGAAAGACCTGCTTGTTGAACACCAGCACGTTGAATGCGGCCCCGTCGGGCATGTTGGCAAAGTCCTGGTTGAAGATGGCCCACCGCTGTCGCCAGGCGTCGTAGTACACCCCGGTCACGTGGGGGTTGTTTGGGCCAATGCACCTGAACGTGACGAACAGCAGCGCGCCGGGCCGGTTGTTCGTGGCGGGGTGGTCAATGTAGGTGACGTTCTCGACGATATTGCCCGTCGTGGCGGTGTGCACAAATGCTGTGGAGCCGAAAGCCGGGCCGGAGGGGGCCACCAGCACGTTGAACGCCGCACCGGCCGGCATGTCCACAGAGTCCTGGTTGATGATGATCCATTGCTGGGCCGCTGTTATGTACTGCACCCCGATCACGTGGTTGTTGTATACCCCCACCCCTCCGCCCGGGTTCCAGTTGGGCGTGACGATCAGAATGGCGTCGGGCCGGCCGTTCGTGAGTGGATGACTGAGGTAGGTGGAAAGCGCAGAGACGGTAGCCTTGTGCACGAACACCCCGGCGTCGGGCACGGGGATCAGCACGTTGAACGCCGGATCGGTGGGCATATAGACGCCGTCCTCGTTGAACACCGACCATTTGGCGTCATAGGGCGCAAATTTCACCCCGATCGGATGGTTGTGGAAGACGCCGCCGCTGCCGCCGGGGTTCCAGTTGGCCGTGGCGAACAGGATCGTGTGCGGCAGATTGTCGGTAAGGGAGTGACGGAAGTAGGTATAGTCCGTCCAGATGTTAGTGCCGGTGGCATAGTGCGTAAACGCCGCGCTATCTACGGACGGGACCAGCACGTTAAAGGCCACACCCACCGGCATCGTGGTCACGTCGAGTTGGGTGACGGCCCAGCGGCCCCGCGTGGTGCTGTACCACACCCCGATCGGGTGATTGTCTACTGCGTAGGCGCCCCCGCCGGGGCGGGTGTTGTGGAAAACGAACGGGATGGCGTTGGGGTGGCCGTTCAGCGCCGGGTGGTCCAGGTAGGTGACGGCGCCCGCGACATTGGCCGCCGTGCTGCGATGGACAAAGGCCGGCCGGTCGGTGGGGAGAACCAGCACATTGAAATCCGCCCCCACCGGCATGGCGCTTCTATCCAGGTTAAAGATCCCCCAGCGCCCCGTACTGTTCTGGTACCAGGCGCCGATGAGGTGGGGGTTGTTGACGCCACCCCAGGTCGGCGTGACCAGGATCATGGCGTTGGGGTTGTCGTTCGTGAGAGGACTGTCTATGTACGTGGTGTCCGCGGCGATGTTTCCCGCTGTGGCCGTGTGGACGAAGGCATTGGGGCCAGCGGCGGCGACCAGGACGTGGAAGGTGGCATTGGACGTCATGCTGGCAATGTCCTGGTTCCAGATGTACCACTGCTGGCGCTCGGTGGAATACGACACACAGATGGGATGAGCGTTGTATACATAGTCGCCTATGCCGCCGGGCTGCACGTCGGGTGTGACGAACAGGAGCGCGTCGGGCCGGTTGTTCGTCGCGTAATGGTCCAGGTAGGTAGCGTGCGACACCGTGTTGTACGTCGTAGCGATGTGGGCGAACTGCACGCCCAGCGGACTGGCCAGCGTGTTCGCCAGGGGCGGCGTTTCGTGCGCCCCGGCCTGCGCCAGGCCCCCGGTCGTCAATAGCAGGGCGCCAATCGTCAGGATCATGGACAAAACTCTCTTGTTCATCGGTCCTCCTTCAAAAATCATGGTCTTATGCAGGGGCAACCCTGGCGGTCGCCCTGGGCCGGGGCCAGCCCTGGGCCGGGGCCAGCCCTGCCCCTACTCGCGCAGGCTGAAGCCTGCGCCACACACCCGCGCGGCGTGCGCCGGCTGCTTCCCCACCAGCGGCAGGAAGACGCGGCCATCCACGGAGAGGGTATAGGCGCCGGGGGGGCCGGGGGCAGGGCGCGGCTGGCCGGCGCGGTCAACCGGCACTTGATTGCTCAGCTCCCCCACCGGGACGGGCGGCGTCGTCGGGGCGTCGCTCCAGTCATAGTCCGGGATGGCGTAGGTGACCGCGCTGTACACGTTGCCGCCGGCGACGGGGTGGAAATCCCCTCCGGCCGGGTTCACCAACTGCGGCTCGACGGTGTTGATGGTGTTGTCGGCCCGCAGTTGGGCGGCGTTGCAGGTGGGGTTGGTGTCCTGGCAACCCTGCGCGGGGTCCTCGACCCCCAACGGCATGGCGGCGTCGCCGTTCCAGATCAGGTTGCCGCGGATCTGCAGGTTGATG
>DAOTXL010000094.1:0-164582 GCA_034435455.1 Anaerolineae bacterium | reverse complement strand
TACCAACTCACGCCTCTCAGCAATGTGCAGCAACGAATCCTGAATCTGATGTCACTGCCGGCCGACCTCTATACCAGGCTCGTGCCCGGCGCAAAATTCGCCGGCGGTGGTTGAAAATGCCCGAAAGAGGAGTTACAGGGGAGGCTTGGATGGATTTCTGGCAAGTTCTTGAGGAACGACACAGTGTCCGTAGTTTCGACCCGGCCGTGGACGTACCGCCGGAGGTGGTGGAGCGGCTGCTGGCGGCAGCGATCCGGGCGCCGTCGGCGGGCAACCGGCAGCCGTGGCACTTTTACGTAGTGCGCCATCGGTCCACGCGCCAGGCCCTGGCTGCTGCCGCCTATGGCCAGAGCTTTGTCGCCCAGGCACCGGTGGTCATCGTCGTCTGTGCCGACGCCGGGCAGTCGGCGGGGCGCTACGGCCAGCGGGGCCGCGAGCTGTATTGCCTGCAAGACACCGCCGCCGCTACGGAGCACATCCTTCTGGCCGCCGTGGCGCTGGGGCTGGGGAGCTGCTGGGTGGGCGCTTTTGACGAATACCAGGTTGCCCAGGCCCTCCACCTGCCGCCCCAGCATCGCCCGGTGGCCATCCTGCCCATCGGCAAACCGGCCGGGAGAGCAACCGCTTCGCCGCCGCGCCAGCCGCTCCAGGCCGTTGTAAGCTATGTCGAATAGTTGCACAACGCCGCGAAAACGGGTATAATAAAGCATCAACAGGTCAAGGAGGACCCAAACAATGCCCAGGTATGCCTTTTTCCGGGGAAAGTTTGTCCCCATCGAGGAAGCCAGGATCAGCATCATGACCCATGCCTTCAACTATGGCACCGGTTGCTTTGAGGGGATCCGCGCCTACTGGAACGAGGAGGAAAAACAGCTTTTCGTCTTTCGCCTGAAGGAACACTTTGAGCGGATGCATCGCTCCTGTCGCATCCTGCGCATCCACCTGCCCTACACCGTCGAAGAACTGTGCGCCCTCACCGTGGAACTATTGCGCCAGGAGGGCTACCGGCAGGACACTTATATCCGCCCCCTGGCTTACAAGGCCGACGAGGTCATCGGTGTGCGGCTGCACGACCTGACCGACGAGTTTGCCATGTTTGCGGTGCCCTTTGGCCGTTACATCGAAAAGGAAGAAGGGGCCCACGTGTGCATTTCCAGTTGGCGGCGGGTGGATGACAACGCCACACCGGCGCGGGCCAAAATCACCGGGGCCTACATCAACTCTGCTTTGGCCAAGACCGATGCCATGTTGAGCGGCTACGACGAAGCCCTGGTGCTGACCGATACCGGCCACATCTCCGAAGGCAGCGCCGAAAACTTTTTTATGGTGCGCAACGGCTCCCTGATCACCCCGCCGGTCACCTCGAACATTTTGGAGGGGATCACCCGCGACACCATCATCGAGCTGGCCTGGCGGGAGATGGGGCTCAAGACGATCCAGCGCTCCATTGACCGCAGCGAAATCTATATCTGCGAAGAGGCGTTCTTGTGTGGCACCGGTGTCCAGGTGGCGGCCATTACCCGCATCGAACACCGGCCCATCGGGACCGGGACCATCGGGCCGGTGGTCACCCGCCTGCGCGAGCTCTACTTCGATGTGGTGAGAGGCAAGATCCCCCGGTACCGCCACTGGTGCACACCGGTATACGAAACGTAGGGTCCTGCAAGAGCGAGAAAGGAGTTGACCATGCTCAAGGGAGGTCTGAAGCAAAAAAAACGGGCGATCTGGGGCCGGGCCGTGGCAGGCGTGGCCCTGTTCCTGGCGTTGTTGGCGGGCCAGACGGCGGCCCAGGGGCCCATCGTTCTGGATGGAGTGGGCGATGACTGGGACCCGGCCTGGCAGGTAGCGACCGACGGACTGGATGTGTACCTCACCGATACCCGTGTTCACCCCCACCACTCCCCCACCTATGCCCGCAGCGGCTACGATGCCATCGGCCTGTGGGCCCACTATCAGGCCGGCGACGACCGCTGGTACTTTCGCCTCGATGTAGACGGCCGCGCTGCCGACTCGGACAGCGCCGTCGGAACCCCCGGCGACCTGGGGGTGGGTACCCACGGCCCGAATGAGGGGCCGCTGGTCATGGCCCCCTTTGAGGACGGCGTCGGACTGGGGAATTCGGAAGCGTACAAGCTGGGCTTCCAGTTCGAGAGCGGCAGCGCCGGCGCCACCACCGAGCTGGGGCCTGGCACGGAGATCCTGCCCGGCGTGATCGCTTCGACCACAGATGGGCTGGTGGGACAGGGCGTCTACAGCACCACGGTGCCCGGCGTGATCGAGTTCGCCCTGGACCGCGCGACCCTCTTCCCGCCGGGAACGCCCCACAGCCAACTGTGGCTGTCGGCTCAGCTTGGCGATAACAACGACCGTGTGTCCGACGACCAGGTGACGGCCACCCTGGTGATCGCCCTGGACCTGGTCGCCTACTGCCCGGCCGCACCCATCGTCGTCGGTCAGGAGGCAACCTTCCCGCTGGACTATGCCATCCCCGCCGCAGCGGCGATGGGGGCCAGCAATGTGGTGCTGACCGTCGCAGTGCCGCCGGGCACCACCTTTGTCGGTGCCAGCGGTGGCGGCAGTGAGTCGGGCGGTGTCATCACCTGGCCGTTGGGCAACCTGGCCCCTGGCGACGCGGGGCAGGTGACCTTTACCCTGCGCGTGGACGATCCGCTCACCTCGCTGACCATCCACAGCGAGTTGGCCTGCGCCGAAGGGTTGCGCGTCCAGGCCAGCGACGAATGTCCGGTGCAGCAACCTACCCCCACCTCCACCCCTACCCCGCCCTCCACCTCCACCCCTACCCCGCCCTCAACGCCGCCCGTCGTCCCTGAACCGGCGACGCTGACCCTGATGCTGACGGGGCTGGCCGGATTGGGCGGCTATGTCGCCCTGCAATGGCGGGCCAGGCGGCGGGGCTAGAACCGGGAATGGAGCAGGCTTTTTGACCTGGCGGGCCAAGTTCGGGATCGGGGTTCCTCTGGGGCTGCTGCTCATCGGGCTGATCGTGGCCCTCGATAGCTGGCTCCTGAGGCGGTTGATCGGCGCCGATGTCCGCGCCCAGCAGCTCGATTTCCTGTCGTTCCTGATGGGGCTGGCCGTGCTGCTGAGCCTGCCGCTGCTGGTGCTGCTGGCCTACCAGACGGCGAGTTGCCTGACGCTGCGCTACTACCTGGACCGCAACGGCATTGCCATCCGCTGGGCCGGCGTCGAACAGATCATCCCTATCCGGGACGTGCAGCAGATCGTGGCCGGTCGGCAGGTGAAGGGCAAGGCGGTGCGGCGGCGGGGGCTGCGCTGGCCCGGCCACGAACGGGGGGAAGGGCAACTGCCCGGCATCGGGCGGACCCTCTTTCTGGCCACCCGCCCGCTGCCGGATCAACTGCTGCTGGTGACACCCGGCCTGGCCTTTGCCATCTCTCCCCGCGATCCGGCCGGCTTCCTGGCCGCTTTTGACGCGCGACGGGACCTGGGCCCTAACCGGCTGCTGGTACGGGAGGTCCGCCATGCCCGCTGGCTCGACTGGCCGATCTGGACCGACCGGACCACCTGGCTGCTGCTCGGGGCGGCGGTGCTTGTCAACCTGGGGTTGTTCGGCTATCTGTGCGCCCGCTTTCCCGGCCTGGATGTGCAGTTGCCCCTCCACTTTAACGCCCAGGGCCTGGCCGACCGCATCGGCAACAAGGTGGAACTGTTTGCCCTGCCCATCATCGGCCTGATCATCCTGGGCACCAACCTGGGGGTGGGCCTGGCTCTATACCGGCGGGAGCGGGCCGGCTCCTATCTGCTGTGGGGGTCGGCAGCCGTGGCCCAGGTCCTCTTCTGGCTGGCGACCTTTAGCATTGTGCCATGAGCGGACCCCTGCTCCTGGGGCTGGTTTTGAGCGCGCTGATCGCCGGGCTGGGCTACTGGCGGGGGGCGTTGACGGCCGGTGGGGTGGCGGGCGCGATCCTGGTCGGCACGCTCATCTTTGGCCTGGGCGGTTGGGTGTGGGGGGTGCTGCTCATCGCCTTTTTCCTCTCCTCCAGCTGGCTGTCCCACTACCGCCGCGCCGACAAGGAAGCGGTGGCCGACAAGTTCGCCAAGGGCAGCCGCCGTGACCTGGGCCAGGCGCTGGCCAACGGCGGCCTGGGGGCGATCCTGGCCATCGCCTTTGCCCGCTACCCCGACCCGCTGCTCTTTGCCGCCTTTATTGGGGTCATGAGCACGGTCAACGCCGACACCTGGGCCACGGAACTGGGGGTCCTCAGCCGGGTACCGCCCCGCTTGCTGACCACCGGCCGGCCGGTGCCGACCGGCACCTCCGGCGGGGTGACCTGGCTGGGCACCTGGGCCTCGGTGGCCGGGGCCCTGCTGATCGGCGCTCTGGCAACGGCCCTGACCCAGGCCGAGTCGCTGCTCAGGGGCGACGGCTGGCAGTGGGCCGCGGTAGCCTGCCCGCTGCTGGCTGTGGCCGGTGGGATCGTCGGCTCTCTGTTCGACAGCCTGTTGGGTGCTACCGTGCAGGCGGTCTATTACTGCAACCACTGCGACAAGGAGACGGAAAGCCCTGTCCATCGCTGTGGCCAACCGGCCCGCCGGCTGCGCGGCTGGACCTGGCTCAACAATGACCTGGTGAACCTGATGTCGTCGCTGGTCGGTGGGTTGGTGGCTGCCGCGCTGGCCTGGATGGTTTGGAGATGAACCGATGACCCGCAGACAGATAGCCCTGATCCTCGCTGCCAATGCCGCCATCTCGACGGTCATCAGTCTGGTCGTGGCCCTGCTGGTGATCCGCCCGGCGCGGGTGTCGCGGACGGCCACGCCGCCGGTTCAGGCGGCCACCACCCAGGCGGCGACCATGGCCACCCCCACAGCCACGCCTGTCATCCACATCGTGCAATTCGGCGACACCCTCTCCGGCCTGGCCCTCCGGTACGACGTGCCGGCTGAAGAGATCATCGCCGCCAACAACATCCAGAACCCAAACTTTTTGCAGGTGGGCATGGAATTGATCATCCCCGTGGGTGGATTGCCCCCGGTCACGGCCACTTTCACCCCGATGCCCACCCCCACCGATACGCCCCTGCCCGTGGAGCCCCCCTCCGCCGATATGACGGCCACCGCCGCTGCCGAAGCCGGGGCCACGGCCACCGCCCTGCCCACCCCCCTGCCGGCGACCGGTGAGCTCAAGATCGAAATCGGCGAGATCCTGGGGGCCGGGCAGGTGGACCAGGAGCAGGTAGTCATCACCAATGCCGGCGACCGGCTGGCCGACATGCAGGGCTGGACCCTGAGCGATGGCGATGGAAATGTCTATACCTTTCCCAACTTCCGGCTGTGGAAAGGGGGCAGTGTGACGGTCCATACCCGCATCGGCCAGGATGGCAGTCCGCCGGCCAACTTTTACTGGGGCAAACTGGCCGCCATCTGGTCCCCCGGCGAAGTGGCCACGCTCAAGAACGCCCTGGGGGAAGTGGTCGCAACCCGCACTGTTGTCCCATAGGCGTAAAACGTAAGGCGTAAATATGTTGGATGCTGTTTTGACCCCTGAACAGAAAAGACTCCGCGAGGAGATGCGCGCCTTTGTCAGGGAGGTGCCCCGTCAACTCATCCTGGACCTGGATGCCGACCGGGTGCGCTACCCCCGCCAGTATGTGGAAGAAGCAGCGCGGCGCAACCTGCTCGGCCTGCGCTTCCCCGTCGAGTACGGCGGGCGCGGGCTGGGTTGGGCCGACGAGATCGTCGCCCTGGAAGAGGTGGGGGTGTTGGGCACCTCCCTGGCCTGCCTCTATTCCCTGCCCAGCATCGTCGGCGAGGCGCTCGATCGCTTTGGCACGCCCGAACAGAAGGAACGCTGGCTCCGCCCGGTGCTGGCGGGCCGGCTGACCGTGGCCGAGGCGCTGACCGAGCCCCGGGGCGGTTCCGACTTTTTCGGCACCACCACTCAGGCACGCCGCGAGGGCGACGAATTTGTGCTGGAAGGCCAGAAACGGTTTGTCGTGGGGGCGGAGGGCGCCGACCTGTTCCTGGTCTACGCCCGCACGGACCCCCAGGCCAGGCCCCACGAGGGGTTGAGTGCCTTCCTGGTGGAGCGGGGCCAGGGGATCGAGGTGCAGCACGTCTATGGCCTGATGGGCACCCGGGGCGGGGGCACGGGGCGGATCTATTTCCGGGAGGCGCGGGTGCCCGCTGCGAACCTCATCGGCCCGGAAAACGGCGCCGCGGCGATCTTTTACCAGATGATGATCCCAGAGCGGATGACCAGCGCCGCTGGCGCCCTGGGCATGGCCCGCGCTGCCCTGGAAGTGGCAGCCCGCTATGCAGATCGCCGCCGGGCCTTCGGCCAGAAAATCCGCAACTTTCAGGCGGTCAGCTTCAAGGTGGCCGACAGCATCACCCGGCTCGACGCAGCGCGGATGCTGGTCTACGGGGCAGCCCGGGCGGTAGACGCCAGCGACGACCCGGCCCGCTGCCGGCGGCTGGTCTCTGAGGCGAAAAAGTTCGCCACCGACACCGCCTGGCTGGTGGTCAACCACGCCATGCAGATCCTGGGGGGCATCGGCTATACCAACGTCTATCCCATCGAGCGGATGCTGCGCGATGTGCGGCTGATCCTGATCTGGACGGGGACAAACGAGATCATGGACCTCATCATCCAACACGAGTACTACCGGGAACTGTTGGGCGAGCGGGTGGCCGGGCGCGATGTGGAGGCCGATGCGCCAGAAGCGGACCGCCCCGACGAAAAGGTCTACGAGTAGGGACGGGGGATTATCCGCCCCCGGTCAACCGACCCATCTGCACGCGCCACAGCCGACAGCGTTGGAGGAACGCCTCCGGCAGGTTGTGCAGGTCGGTGGTGGTCAGGATCGCCTGCTCCGGTCCATTGTCCAGCCGGTTCTGGAGGAGGCGCCGCCGGTGTTCGTCCAGCTCTGAGAGGACGTCGTCCAGCAGCAGGACGGGGTACTCGCCGGTCTCGCGGCGCATCAGCTCCACCTCGGCCAGTTTGAGGGCCAGGGCAGCCGTCCGTTGCTGCCCTCGCGAGCCGTACACCCCCGCGTCTACGCCATCAATCAGGAAACGCATCTCGTCGCGGTGCGGCCCGGCCAGGGTCATCCCGGCCGCGATCTCCCGCCCGCGCCAGGCCGCCAGTTGGGCCTGGAACCCGGTGGCGATCTCGGTGGCCCCCCACCCCGCGATGCTCACGCCGGGCAGATAGTGTAGGTGCAGCCGCTCTGCGCCGCCGGTCAACTCGCCGTGGAGGGTGTGGGCCAGTTCGTCCAAGGTCAGCAGCGCCTCCTGGCGGCAGGCGATGACCCGGGCCCCATGCTCCACCAGCCGTTCATCCCAAAAGATCAACTGGCCAAGGTCGCCACCGCGTTCTCCCAGGTCGCGGAGCAGGGCATTGCGTTGGGCGAGGACCTGGTTATAGTGCGACAGGGCCTGGCAATAGGCCGGATCGATCTGACACAGGGTGGCATCCAGGTAACGGCGGCGCAGGCTGGGTGGGCCAAAGACCAGGTCAATGTCCTCCGGCATAAAGAGCACGACGGTGAGCTGGCCCAGCAGGTCCATCGCCCGGCGGGGGACGCCGTTCAGCCGTATCTGCTTGCGGTAGCGGCCCTCATGGTTCTCCTGCCGGGTGAGGGTGATCTCCACCGTTACCTCAGCCCCGCCCCGCGCCACGCGGCCCACCAGACGGGCGTAGGGCAGCGGTTCCTGTTCGGCGGCCAGCCAGTTCACCAGCTCGCGCTCGGCTCCGGCGTGGGGGGAGCGGGTGGTGGCCAGGTAGTAGATCGCCTCCAGCAGATTGGTCTTGCCCTGGGCGTTGTCGCCCAGCAGCACCATCACACCGGGCGGCAGGTCGAGTTCCAGCCGGACGTAGTTGCGAAAGTTGTGCAGTGTGAGATGGGTCAGACGCATGAGGGGATTATAGCACACCGTGGGCCGGGGCACAAACGGCGTGCGATGCGATCTCGGCGGTAGGCACGGCGCCGGCGAGCCTCTCCTCCCTTGCCCCTTTGGCCTGCCCGTGGTACAATGATGGACAAGCCTTGCGTTCAGGAGGAGGAAAGATGGAACACTCGGAGGGGACCTTTAGCGGACGCGACGGGATCGGGCTGTACTATCAGCGTTGGCGGCCAGAGGCTGCACCCCAGGCCGCCCTGGCCATTGTCCACGGCTTTGGCGAGCATAGCGGGCGCTATGGCAATGTGGTCCATTGGTTCGTGCCCAGGGGATACGCCCTGTATGCTTTTGATCAACGGGGGCACGGCCGCTCGCCGGGGCAGCGGGGGCACATAGAGAGCTTTGCCCAGGTTCGGGCCGATGTGCGGGCTTTCCTGGATCTGGTCCACCGCCAGGAGGCAGAGCTGCCGGTCTTTTTGCTGGGCCATAGCCAGGGGGGGTTGGTCGTCCTCAACTATGCCCTGCACGACCCCTCAGGGCTGGTCGGCGTGGTGGCGTCGGGGGCGCTGTTGGGCCAGCCGGGCGTCTCGCCGCTCCTGCTCCAGCTTGCCCGGCTCCTATCGCGGGTCTGGCCCCGCTTTACGCTGAATGTGGGCCTGGACGCCACAGCCCTGTCCCACGACCAGGCGGTGGTGGACGCCTATCTCCACGACCCGCTGGTCCACGGCAAAGGCACGCCGCGCCTGGGCGCCGAGATCACGGCTGCCGTCGAATGGACCCAGGCTCACGCCGCCGGCTGGTCGCTCCCACTGCTCATGGTCCACGGCGGCGCCGACCGGATATGCCCGCCGGAAGCCAGCCGCCGCTTTTTCGACGGGGTGACCTTTGCCGACAAAGAGCGGATCGAGTACGACGGCTTCTTCCACGAGGTGTTCAATGAGATCGGCAAAGAGCGGGTCCTGGCCGATGTAGAAGCCTGGCTGGAGCGACACCTGACCGGTTAAATGGACCTTTTTGACCACGCCCGCAAAGAGCAGATCGAGGCCGAAGCGCCGCTGGCTGCCCGGATGCGGCCGCGCACTCTGGAAGAGTTTGTCGGGCAGGAGCACATTGTCGGCCCGGGGCGGTTGCTGCGCCGCGCCATCCAGGCCGATCAACTGTCGTCGCTCATCTTCTACGGGCCGCCCGGCACCGGCAAGACCACCCTGGCGGCGGTCATCGCCAACACCACCCGCAGCCACTTTGAGACGCTCAACGCCGTACTGGCCGGCGTGGCCGACATCCGCCGCGTGACCAGGGAGGCCCAGGAGCGGCGCGCCCTGCACGGCCAGCGGACCATCCTCTTTATAGACGAGGTGCATCGCTGGAACAAAGCGCAGCAGGACGCCCTGCTGCCCTGGGTGGAAAACGGCACGGTGATCATGATCGGGGCCACGACGGAGAACCCTTACTTTACCGTCAACCGCCCCCTGGTCAGCCGCAGCCGCATCTTTCAGCTCAAGCCGCTGACCGAAGCCGACCTGTTCACCATCGCCCGCCGCGCCCTGGCCGACCCGGAGCGGGGGTATGGCCGGCTCAGGGTGGAGATGCACGAGGACGCCCTGGCCCACCTGGTGAACGTGGCCAACGGCGATGCCCGGAGCGTGCTCAACGCCCTGGAGCTGGCTGTGGAAACCACCCCACCCGACGAGCGGGGGGTTATCGTCGTGGATATGGCCGTGGCCGAGGAGAGCATCCAGCGCCGGGCGGTGCTCTATGATAAGGACGGCGATTACCACTATGACACCATCAGCGCCTTCATCAAGTCGTTGCGGGGCTCCGACCCCGATGCGGCCCTCTACTGGCTGGCCCGGATGATCTATGCCGGTGAGGACCCGCGCTTCCTCTTTCGCCGCATGTTGATCCTGGCCGGCGAGGATGTGGGCCTGGCCGACCCCCAGGCCATCGCCGTGGTGACTGCCTGCGCCGAGGCGTTCGACCGGGTGGGCCTGCCGGAGGGCAACTTTCACCTGGCCGAAGCGGCCCTCTATCTGGCGACGGCCCCCAAGTCCAACTCGGCGCTGGCCTTTTTCGATGCCCTGTCGCTGGTGGAACAGGAGCGAGAGGGTGAGGTGCCGACCCATCTCAAGGATTCCAGCCGTGACCGGGAGGGCTTTGGCCACGGCGCAGGCTATCTCTACCCCCACGCCTATCGCGATCACTGGGTGGCCCAACAGTACCTGCCCCCGGCGCTCCAGGGGCGGGTCTTTTACCAGCCGGGCGACCAGGGCTATGAACGGCACATCCGTGACCAGGTGCTCCGCCGCCGTGAGGCCCAACTGGCCGCCATGGTCGAAAGCCAGGCCGAAATCCTGACCTTCGCCCCCGGCGAGCGGGAACACGACCGCTGGCTCCAGCGCACCATCAGCCGTGCCGGGGAGCGGCTGGGCCGCCTCCGTGACCGGGTGCTGGATGCCGCCCGGCTCCAGCGCCACCACGTCGCGTTGGACCTCAATGCCGGCAGCGGCCTGCTCACCTGGGAACTCTTGCGCCGCACCCCCGAAGGGGGCACCTGGGCGCTGGTCCGGGACCGTCGCGATGCCGAGGCGCTGCGGCAGCAGGCCGGCCGCCTGCCGGAACTGGAACGGCCGGTGGTGCTCGTCGGCGGGGTGGAGGAACTGGAAGAGCTGCTGGCCCGGCGCGGCGAGGGGGAGTTGCGCTTTGACGCCATCGTCGGGCGGAATGCGTTGGGGCCGCTGCCCGACAAGGCGGCGGCGGTGCGGCTGCTGGGGCAACGGCTGCGGCCTGGCGGCCGCCTCAGCCTGGCCGAGACGGTGGTGCGCCACAGCCAGCGCCTCCACACCCTGGCCGACCTGTTGTCGCTGGGCGCCGACCTGCGCCGCCGCCTCATCGAAGCGGAGGAGGCCATCTACGCCGACGGCGACGACCCGCTGGTCAACTGGGACGCCGCCGACCTGCGCAGATTGTTGGAAAGCGCCGGATTTGAAAAGATTTCCATCCAGGAAGAGGCGCAAGAGGCCGAGATGCTGGTCAGCCCGGCGACGCTGGAGCGTTGGTTCGCGCTGGACGCCGCCGGGGAGCGCCTCTCCTACGCCCGGCACCTGCTCCGCCGCCTGACGGCCGACGAGCTGGCCGAAGTGGCAGCGCTGTTCCGCCGCCAGTTAACCGGGCAGGCGGTGGCCTGGCGGACGCGGATTGTGTTTGTGGCGGGGCAAACCATGAGTGAGTAAGATCACCAGCGCGACCGGGTGGCAAAGATGGGGGGTGGCAAGTTGGTAGGTCAAAATTCCAAGCCTGCGGGAGGGTAGGCTGAGTAGATACCAATGGACGACAGAATAATCGTAGCAGCCGTGACCGCCTTTGTTTTTGCTGTGATGTGCATTGTTATGTACATCTTGAGCGCTCTTCTCTGTGGCGCCCTCTGGTTCATAGTTGGCTTGGTTACCGACTAAACGCGGACAGGCCCCATCAAGCGTCGCGGGCCAAGGATTCGGTCAACAAGTCTCCGGCCAGGTCGTGAAAGTCTAGCTGCCGCTCTTGGGCCGCCTTTTTGAGGTGTGCCAGTTGGGCTTCTTCGATCTGAACCGGCAGCCACACGGTGCGTTTGACGGGGCGTTCCGCGTCGAAAGGCGGCACGTCTTCCATCTGGTCGAAATAGGGAGCCGTGTCGTGGGTCTCAGCCCAGTCGGCAGCCTCTTTGATGGTCTGAAAAGTCGGTGGTTTCCCCATATCTTTCACTTTCCTCGAAACTTGCGGCGCTCGCCCTCGGTCATGGTACGGGCGCTATAGACTCGGATAATGTTTGGGCCTTTGAGTTCATACACAAGAAAGAGATACCGGCCCGCGTCCGTTTGTCCATAGAGGTAGTAGATGTTTGGCCCGACACACTTGATGCGATGCCGGTTGTAGAAGCATTCTTCCGCCTCGTCTGGAAAAACGTCGTGGCGTTCGATCCGTTTGTCAGCGTTCCATTCGTCCCACTCGAATTCCAGGTGCATGGCAGGCTCCAGCGTGTACGGGTGACACTCTCATTATAGTGTAACGAGCGCAGGCTGTCAAGAGCTGGACCAACTTTATAGCCAGCTTCCGCGACAGCGTTCACGCCTTCTTACGCCCTGGAGGAAAGGCTCTGGCCGGCGAAATAGACGGATTCCGGCCAAAGCCTCCACTCCAGCATATCTTTTCGCCAAGCCGTCAGGATGCGTTCCGCAGGATCAGCGGCAGGTAGATGCGCTGCTCAACCCGCACCGCCCCTGCCCAGAACCCGGAGCCAAGCCCGAAGGGCGCATTTTCGACCCCGCCCGCCACCGCCTGGCCGATGCTGCCCTGCAGGGCAAAACCGCCATCCTGGACCGATCCCCCGCCGCTGCCGATCAACTGGCGGGGGATGGCCAATCCGTTCGTGGCCAGGACGGCGCCTGCCAGCAGCATAAACACCGCCAGGGCCAGCAAAATCGCCGTAGCTTTCATGGCTGGCCTCCCTGAATGCCCGGCGATTGCACGCCCCCCTGGTTCTTCTCCGGGTAGAGGTTGGGGTCCTCGTCGGCCCAGGGAGCAGGCGCCAACCGGTGATCCTCGTAGCCCAGGCGCCTGGCAACCAGGCGGTAGGAGAATTCGACGTTGGGGTCGCCCTCCCGCAGGTGAACCTCGAACGACTGCGGGGTGCGGCTGCTCACGTACACCTCGGCGTCGCCGTAGACCTGGACAAAGACGTGATACGGCTCGGTCAGGTTGACCGTCTGGGCAAAGAGTGGATCGATGGTGACGACGGCCTGGCCGTCGTGCAGTTGCCCAAAGCCATAGTCGCTGAACCACACCTCCGACGACTCCTCGGAGTAGAGCAGGCGGCTGCCCTGGTCGGTGGCGACCACGGCGTTCTTGGTGCCGCCGCCCACGGTCAGCCCCACCTTGCCCGCCGCGGCGCTGATGTACACGCCGTTGCCGACCCCGTTCCAGAAATAGCCAGCCCAACCGCTGGCGGAGCTGCTCTCGCCGAACACGCCGACGGAGTAATCGCCGGCAGTCGCCTGGTTCCGGCCGTAGACGCCGTAGCCGCCATTCTCCTTGCTGATGCCGATGACGCCGTTGCGTCCGCCAAAGAGGCCGCCCGGCTTCCACAGAGCGCCGGCATCGCCGGGCGAATAGGTGGTCTGCACGCCGACGACGCCGATGCCATCGGTCGTACTGGCGTGGCCCCAGACGCCGGCGCCGTCGGCCAGGGCGTAGCCGCCGACAGCCGGGCCGCTCCCACCGTGCATGCCCTCCACCGCCGGGTAGGCGCCGTCGGTGTAGCCATAGATGCCCGGACCGTCGCCGTTGTGGTAGCCGGCAATCGTCGGCGAGGTGGGCGCCTGGCTGACGGCGTGCAGGGCCGGCCCGTAGGTGTTGGCGTTGTAGGTGTTGCTGAGATAGAGGATGGCGTCGTTCATCTCGCCCTCGATGCGGGCCCCCGGCCGCAGGCTCCAGGCATAGGGCGCGGCGGTGATCGGCTGGCGTGGCAGCGTGGCCCAGGGCAGCGTGGCGTGGGGCCGCACCGCAACCTGGAGCCAGCGGCCATCACCGTTAAACACCACATCCATCGGCTGGTCGGGTTGCAGGTGGAAGGTGAACAGGCCGTTCTGCACGAGGACGTTGTCCAGGGCCAGCGTGGTACAGGAGGCGATCTGCGTGCCCAGCGTCTCTGCATCCCAGATGGTGATGTCAAAGTCGTAGTAGCCGTTGGCCGGCGCGCCGCCGTCCTCCAGGTAGCCTTGGTAGGTGAACGAATCGGTCATGGGCGGGCCACCCTTGATTTGCCCCGCCAGCACGCTGCCTGGCTCCTGGGCCTGTGTGGCGCCGATGGTCAGCGCCAGCAGCAGCCCCGCTGCCAGCATTCCAGAAATTGTCCGTTTCCGCTTCATTTTTCCCCCTTTCATCAAATCAAAATGGTTGCCCTTTCCCAGGCCTGACCCCGGTTTCCGGTTGAAATCCATGTTTTTCCGGGTCATCCGTTGGGTTGAGCCTGTCGAGGCCTGTGTCCCCTTTGACTGCGTCACTCCTGTTATAGGGAATTGATGCCAGGACCGGCTCCCGCCAGGTGCCGGCAACGTCCAGCGCGGGTCATAATCTGCGCCGACAAGCCGGCGGTGGTTGCGGCCCGGCGGGCACCTCAGCCTGGCGGGGGGCAAGGCGCTGTCGGGCAGACGGTCCCCTGGCGGACGCCGAGGGTGTTTGCCGGCGGGACCATGAGGGAGGGGGGCGGCCCCGAACCGTAGCCGGTATGAACAGGCCGGCCCCGGTCGCGCCAGGGTCGCGCTATTTTCGAAACTCGTGGCGTTGATCGGCCCCCTTTTCGCCCCGCAGCAACTCCAGGGCGTGGGGCAGGGCCGGCAGCAGGGTCTCCAGATTTTCGCGGACCGCCTTGGGGCTGCCGGGCAGGTTAACGATGAGGGTTTTGCCCCGGATGCCGGCCACCGCCCGCGACAGCATGGCGTGGGGGGTCACCCGCAGGCTGGCGGCACGCATCGCCTCGGCCAGGCCGGGGGCTTCGCGCTCGACGACCTGGCGGGTGGCCTCGGGGGTCACGTCACGGGGGGCAAAGCCGGTGCCGCCGCTGGTCAGGATCAGGTCCAGTCCCACCTCGTCGGCCCAGGCCAGGAGGGTGGCAGCGATGATCGGCCGCTCGTCAGGGACGACGGCCTCCAGCTCGACGGTCGCCCCCAGCCGTTCCGTCACCAGCTCGCGGATCACGGGGCCGCTCAGGTCTCGATATTCCCCCCGGTAGCCCCGGTCGCTGATGGTCAGGATTCCAACCCGGGTCATAGCTCAAAGTTCGGCAAAGTAGGTCTCGCAGGCGGCATCAATCAGCTTCTTGGACAGGGCAGGCCGGATGCCCAGGTAGGTGGCGATGTCGGTGATCTGTTCCAGGAGGTCGCGGGGTTCGCAGGCGCGCAACGGCCGGTTCCGGGACAGGTAATGCCGCTGCATCAGATAGACAAACGCTTCGGGCGTCAGCTCGATGTTCCGGGCGGCGCATTCCCGCGCCAGAATCTGATAGTAGGTTTTCTCGTCCGGGAAGTCGATCTTGAGCTTATGCCGGATGCGGCGCAGGAAGGCATCGTCCACCAGGGCACGGGGGTCCAGGTTGGTGGAAAAGACGATCAGCTCGTCAAAGGGGACCTCGATCTTTTTGCCGGTTTGCAGGGTCAAGAAATCAACGCGCAGTTCCAGGGGCACGATCCAGCGGTTGAGCAGGTCTTGCGGGCGCATGGCCTGGCGTCCAAAGTCGTCAATGACAAACAGGCCGTTGTTGGCCTTCATTTGAAAGGGGGCTTCGTAAGTCTTGGAAATCGGATCGTAGATCAGGTCCAGGCTCTGCATGGCCAGCTCGCCGCCGACAATGATCTCCGGGCGTCGGATGCGAACCCAACGCGGGTCCACCCGGCCCAGGCCGCCGGTGCCGGTCTTGGGCTGGGTGTTGGCCGCCGGCTCCTCGATCCGCCTGTGGTTCATCTCGTCAAAGACGCGGATGATCTGCCCGTCCACGATGACCGCGTAGGGGATGTAGACGGTTCCTTTGAGCATGCGGATAAGGCTCTTGGCGATCACCGTCTTGCCGTTGCCCGGCGGGCCGTAGAGGAACAGCGAACGGCCCGAATTGACCGCCGGCCCGATGCGGTTGATCAACTCTGCCGGCAGCACCAGGTGGGCCAGCGCTTTTTGAACATCTTCGGCGCGGACTTGCAGGTTGCCCATTGTCTGCTTGAGCACCATCTCGTTGTACCGGGCCAGGGGCACCGGCGCCGGGCCGACATACTGGTCCCGTTCCAGGGCCTGTACGGCCCGTTCGCTCCCCTTGCCGGTGATGACCCACTGGTAGCCCCGTTCGCCAAACCCCTTCGACCCTGAAATCTCGACATATTCCTCCCGTTTCAGGAACTCCAATACCTGCTGCATGACCCCGACGAAAGGCAGGCACAGAGCGGAGGCGATCTCCAGGCTGCTCATATCGCTCTTGTAATAGACCAGCTTCAGGGTCAGGTCGGCCAGGTAGCTCATCGTCAGTTCGGTGTCCTCGATAGAACGAGGCTCAGGGATAAATTGTTCTATCGGCGCGGTTCCCTTGCCATCTCCAGGTACAGTTCCTGTCACTCCATCGCCTCCATGCGCTGCGGGTATCGCTCATTCCTGCAAAAAGACGCGCCAGGGCCCATCAATCCCATCTTCGGTCACGCCATAGTAGACATGGAGTTCCCCCCCCGGCATCCGCTGCACCAGATCGTAGCGGACCTTGCCGGCCCGCCTGGACGATTTCCACAGCCCCAGGTCGCCCTGCCACTGGACCTGGTCCTCCTGGACCGGCCTGGTTTCATGTTCGGTGATGGCGTACTGCCACAGTTTGCGGGCCGAGGAACGGGTGACATTCTGGACGATGTTGCCGTTGCGCAGGTCTTTGACGGTGTGATAGAGGGTCCCTTTGCGCTCGACCGTCGCGATAATCTGCACCCCGGTTCCCGGTGGCTCCACGCCGGTCGGCGGGGCAGCGGGGGCGGGCGGTGCCTCACCCGGGCTGGGGGGCGGTTCGGCCAACAACGCCCGTCGGACCAGGGCCAGGATTTCGTCCCGCATGGCAATGTTGGTCTCGGCCTCCTGGCGCAGATAGATAGAAGTGCCATCTATGGCATAGGGCACATCCTTGCCCGCCGGCACGCTGAGCTGGAGCACCGTCCGACCCTGGGTTTCGACCGTGGTGATGGCCACCTCCAACGGCGGGGTGATCTTGCGCTGGATTTCGGTTTTCAGGGTGGCGATGGCCTCCTCCGGATCGGCAACCCCCACCGGGGGCGTCTTGGGATCGGCCTTGACGCCCACATAGATGGTGCCGCCGTTGGTATTGGCCATGGCCACGATGTCACGCAGGATGGCGTGCAGCCGCCCTCCCTGCCGGCTCATACTCTCGTGGAACGCCTGGACGATGCTGGGGCCTTCTTCGCGGGCGGCCTGGACATGGTCAAAGGGGGCTTTGGTCGGGCGGTAGGGGCGGGTGCGGGCAAAGTCTTCTCCCAGAAACACCGCTTTGATCGCCTCAAAGGTCGGTTCGGGGAGCAGAATCTCGGTCACCCGGTCACCCCATCCCAGGCGGGTTGCGTCCTTGGGGTGGCGGGTCAGGCGGTGGGCATCGGACCCCTGGATGCAGTGCATGCGGCGGGGGTACTCCGGCTTGCGGCCGCTGAAGAACGACGCGGTTGTCCGCTGGCCCCGCTTCTCCAGGTCGGTGACCTCCAGGGCATGGAGATGGACATCCTGGGTATAGGCGATGCGTGTCTGCCCGCCGAAATCAAGCCCGCGCAACGCCACCCCATGGCTGGTGTTGGCATGCGCGGCAATGACCAACCCGCCGGCCTGATCGATCACCTGATAGGCGGTCAATACATCGGTGGTCGCCCCCACGTCGGTGGCCCCTTCATCCAGCTTGTCGGCCGGCACATTCAATTCCAGCAGCAGATGTTCCAGCGTGCGGATGCTGGTTTCGGGCGGGAAGATGGCCAGGATGTGAAATCCCAGAGTGGCCGTAAATTCAAAACCGGGCAGGAGCAGCATCCTGTTCCCCAGGCGGCGATATTCCTCCAATCGCTGTTGCTCATCGGGCTGGATACGCCCCAATCGTTGCAGCAGATCAAGCTGCTGGACCTCTGCCTGCACGGCGGCGCAGCCGGCGACTGTATTATGGTCGGTGATGGCAATAATGTCCAATCCCTGCGCCTCGGCCCGATGCAGCAGGTCCAGATAACTGACCCCCGGCTCCTGCCAGTCGGCCGAAGCAGGGGTATGAAGGTGCAAATCCATTTTGTACCACTGCATCTTGTCGCTTTTCTTTTTTGTCACGTCAACTCCCTGATAACCACGGTAGGGCAACGGCGAGCCGTTGCCCTACTTTAAGCGGTGGTGCCATCGCGCAAGGCAGCGGCAAAGACCTCGTCCACCTGCTCGGCCAGGATAAAGTTCATCTGGCTGCGGATCTCGTCGGGGATGTCCTCCAGGTCTGGCTCGTTGCGCCGGGGCAGGATCACAGAATTGATCCCGGCCCGTGCCGCAGCCAGCACCTTCTGCTTGATGCCACCTACCGGCAGCACCTGGCCGCGCAGGGTGATCTCCCCGGTCATGGCCACATCGGCCCGGACCTTGCGCCCGGTCAGCAGCGACACCAGGGCGGTGGCGATGGTCACTCCGGCCGAAGGGCCGTCTTTGGGCACCGCCCCGGCCGGCACGTGGATGTGCAGATCGCTTTCGGCAAAGAGGCTCTCGTCAATGCCCAGCTCTGCCGCCTTGGAGCGCACATAGCTGACGGCTGCCTGAGCCGACTCTTTCATCACCTCGCCCAGTTTGCCGGTCAGGATCAACTGCTTGCTGCCCTTCATCCGCGTGGCTTCGATGAAGGTGATGTCGCCACCGACCGGCGTCACCACCAGGCCGGTGGCCACGCCAGGCATCTCACACCGGTCGGCCCCTTCGAAATAGAAACGGGGTTTGCCCAGGTACTCCACCAGATCCTCGGCCGTGATGTGGACTGTCAGGGCAGCCCCCTCCCCCTTCTCCGGGCCGGAGGCTTCCGCCACCCGGGTGGCTACTTTGCGGCAGACCGTGCCGATCTGCCGTTCCAGGTTGCGCACGCCGGCCTCGCGGGTATAGTCGCGGATGATGGCCCGCAACGCCTCGTCATCGAAGGTCAACTCGCCAGGGCGCAACGAATTCTCCCGGAGCTGGCGGGGGAGCAGGTACTGCTGGGCGATGCGCACCTTTTCCTCCTCGGTGTAGCCGTCCAGTTCCAGGATCTCCATCCGGTCGCGCAGCGGTTCGGGAATGGGGGCCAGTTGGTTGGCGGTGGTGATGAACATCACCTGGCTCAGGTCAAACGGCACGTCCAGATAATGGTCCCGGAAGTCACGGTTCTGCTCCGGGTCCAACACCTCCAGCAGGGCCGACGAGGGATCGCCCCGCCAGTCGGCACCGACCTTATCGATCTCGTCGAGCATGAACACCGGGTTTTTGGTGCCCACCCGCCGGATGCCCTGGATGATCCGCCCCGGCATGGCGCCGATGTAGGTGCGGCGGTGCCCCCGGATCTCGGCCTCGTCGCGCATCCCGCCCAGGCTCATGCGGATGAACTTGCGGCCCAGGGCCCGGGCGATGGAGCGGCCCAGGCTGGTCTTGCCGGTGCCCGGCGGGCCGACGAAGCACAAGATCACCCCCTCCCGCTCTTCGCGGATATAGTCGTGTACCTCTTCCTGCTCCCGCTCCTCTTTGCGTTCCAGGCGGAGCTTGCGCACCGCCAGGTATTCCAGAATCCGCTCCTTGATCTCCTCCAGGTCGTAGTGATCTTCGTCCAGCACTCGCCGGGCGTTGGCGATGTCCAACCGGTCCTCGGTGGCCACCTGCCACGGCATCTCGGTCAGCCAGTCCAGGTAGGTCTTGATGACCGAATACTCGGCTGCCTGGGGCGGCATCTTTTCCATGCGGCTCAGTTCGCGGAGGGCTTCTTTTTTCGCTTCCTCCGGCATCCCGGCGGCGGCGATCTTTTGCCGGTACTCTTCGATCTCGACCGCCTGCTCGTCTTCCTCCCCCAGTTCCTTTTTGATGGCCTTGAGTTGCTCGCGCAGGAAATAGTCGCGCTGCATCTTTTCCATCTCTGACTGGGCTTCCGACTGGATCTTGCGCCCCAGCTCCAGGACCTCCAGCTCCTTGGTCATGATCGTGGTCAGCTTGAGCAGTTTCTCACGGACGCTATCAATTTCCAGGATGGCCTGGGCGTCGGGGATCTCCATGCGGATGTTGGTGGCGATAAAGTAGACCAACTGGCGCGGGTCGTCCAGGTTGAGGGCGGCCATCAGCAGTTCATCGGGCAATTGCGATACCAGCGACACCAGACGGCGCAACAGGTCCACGGCGTTGCGCATCAGCGCCTCGACCTCGATCCCCTCTTCCACCACATCCGGCAGGGCGCTAACCCGCGCCCGCAGGTAGGGCTGCTGGCAGGTCCATTCCTCGATGCGGATGCGCTCGATCCCTTGCACCAGCAGGCGGATCGTCCCATCGGGAGCTTTGATCATGCGGTGGATGGCTGCCGCTACGCCGATCGGATAGACATCATCCGGTCCCGGCTCCTCCACTTCGAGGCTGCGGGCCGTCACCAGGCCGATCAACTGCTTGCCCACTGTGGCGTCATCCACCAGCCGGATGGAGCGGGGCTGCCCCACACTCAGCGCCTGAAAGGTGACGGGATAGACCACCACGCCACGCAGCGGGAGGATGGCCAGTTCTCTGGGGAGGGATGTTCCCTCTGTTTGCTCTGCCTGGGTCATGAAGCTTTCTCCGTTACGAAGAGCATTCGTTACTCATCACGGGCACCTGGCGCGGCCTGGCCTTGGGCAGAAACACGCTCAAAAACCCATCCTGATAGGTGGCCTCAATCCGGTTTTCGTCAATCGCTCCCTGAAGGTAGGCGTCGGTTTCAAAGTAGCCGTACAAAATCTCCATCTGCTGATAGGCCAGCTTGGCCGCCGGATCGCGCCGCACCCCACAAATCACCAGCCGGTTCGACTCCAGCGCGATAGAGAAATCCTCTACTTTCATCCCGGCGATTTCGACCTTGACCACCACATGGTCATCCGTCTCGTAGACGTCGGTGGGAGGACGCCAGACCTTGGGCTGTCCGGTCGAAACCAAGCGTTGGACGGTCACCGGTTCGCGCCACAGGTTCAGCATCTCCAACCGCACGCGCTCTACCCCCAGCAAGCTATCTTGTTGATTCATCCTGCCCTCTCAAACAGCGGCCTTTTCGCCCTTCTGCTCCTGATTTAGGCGGTGTTCCTGGTTGCAATTTTACCACACCTGGCCGATTTATTCAAACCCCAGGAGGCAGTAGACCCCGCTGCGAGCCCCTTTCGCGCGCGAAAGGCGGGAGGGTTCGGCGCGCTGGTTATCCACGAATGCCGACCACGAATGGAACACGAATACACGAATACACGAATGAAGCGCCTGGCGCCTGGACGGTTCACTTGAAAGGAAAGGCGAGCTGTAGTATAATCTCAAGCGGTTGAGAGCTGTAGTATAATCTCAAGCGGTTGAAAGGAGGGGCTCATGAAGGGACAACCCATGCCGTGGATCGGGCTGGCGCTGATCCTGATCATCCTGAACGGATGCGGGGGAAGCCGGGCCCCCCAGGGCAAACCGGCTCCAGAGCTGCAGGTCGAAAGCAGCGCGTTCCGCGCCGGAGAGGCCATCCCCACCCGATACACCTGCGATGGAGAGGACCTCTCGCCGGCGCTATCCTGGTCGGAGCCGCCGGCCGGCAGCCAAAGCCTGGCGGTCCTCTGCGACGACCCGGATGCGCCGGTCGGCATCTGGGTCCATTGGGTGTTGTTCAACATTCCCCCCACCACCCGTTCGCTGCCCGAAGGGGTGCCGGCCGATCCGGTGGTTGCGGAAGTGGGGACCCAGGGCAGCAATAGCTGGCATCGCCTCGGCTATGGCGGCCCCTGCCCACCTGCCGGGTCCACCCACCGCTACTATTTCAAGGTCTATGCCCTGGATACACGCCTGGCTCTGCAGGCCGGCGCCGACAAGCAGGCGGTGGAGAAGGCGATGAAGGGCCACATCCTGGCCGAAGGGCAGCTCATGGGCCGCTATAGCCGTTGATCGGCTTTCAGGGCGCGGTGACGGTGATGGTCACCGAATGCCAATGGGCCGTGCCGTCCAGGTAGACAACCTTGAGCTGATAGACGGTCGTCACGGTCGGGCATACCTTCTTTTTGCCGTGCCCCGTCACCCCCTCGCCATCCAGGTACACCTCTCGGACATTTTCCACATCCCACCGCAGCCGGGTACACTCGCCGGGGTGGAGGGAGTAGGTGTCGGCCCAGAAGTGGACGTAGGGCGTGCCGGCGGGGGGCTGCGGGCTGGGCTTCCTGGTTGCCGTCGCCGTGGCGGTGGGCGCGGGCCGTGCGGCTTCAGCGCAACGCAGGTCGTCCACATAGATGACGCCGCTCCCGCTGAAACTATCGGGGATGTCGTCCAGCACCAGGCCGCGAAAGTCAATGGGATAGTCCAGCGCGCCGTTGGACGGCCCGTCTATGTGGCCGGCCGGCCAGGGGGCAGCCGGGTCCAGCCAGGCCACCATCTGCTGCCAGCCGGTGTGCTTGACCTGCCCCAGGGGGAACTGCCACGTCTCGCCGGCAGCATCCCTGACCCAGACGTTGAGGTAGTGCTTGCGGCCATCACCGTACACCCAGGCGCTGATCTGGTTGGGCCGCCCACCCAGCTTGTAGGTCTGCAGGAACACCACAAAGTCGTTGCCGCCCGACGGAAAGTTATAGGTCAGCTTGCCGGCATACGAGCCGCTGTGGACCTGCTCTGCCGACTGGACAAAGGTGCCGTTGGGCTGATCGCCTCGCTTCCAGGTGCCGAACTGCTCCAGGTCGGTGATGGGGCCGGGAGAGGAGGGCCGGGTACCGCCCCCTCCCCCCGCCGACGGCGGCCGGCTGGTGTTCGTCGCCGTCGGCGCAGGCTGGGTGTCGGTGGGCCAGGCGGGCGGCGGAGAGAGGCCGGGGCCAACGACGATAGGGGTCCAGGTGGCGGTGGGCGACGGTCCGGGCAGCCCAGGGGTCTCGGACGCCACAGGCAGAGGGGGAGGGACAGGGCTGGGAGGGGTCGTCGGCAGGGGTATGTTCCCCGCAGCGACGGTGGTGATGTTGACCAGGACAGGGCTGCTGGCTACACCGGCCACATTGTAGGCGACAACCGAGATCGAGTGGGAACCCGGTATGGTGGGGAGCCAGGTCTGCTGCACCGAAAAGGGGATATTGGCGGCCGGGGCGGGATTGCTGGCCACATGGACCAGCGCGCCATCCACCCACAGCTCCACGCGGGCCACGCCCTGTCCATCGGTCGCCGTGGACTGGACGATCAGGGGCTGGCCCTGGGGGACCTGTTGGCCGTTGACAGGAGCCAGGACCAGCAGCATTGGGGGTTGGGCCTGGCTCACCGGTCCAGGTGCCCCACAGGCCACCGGCAACGAGGCCAGAACCAACAAAACAAGCAGAAGGCGGGCCGGGGTCTTCATTTTGCTCCCTCCCTTCAGCCTCCCGTGGGCTACCGACCTGCGGGAGGTTCAGATTTTACCACGACATGATCCAGGGCAAAGGTCACCTCAATGGGGATCAACATGCCCGGTTCGCCACAGTTGGGGCAGATCGCCTCCGGATTGTCGCTCTCGAAGCGAAGGCCACAGCAGTTCCAGCAGATGAAGCGGCTGGGGGCCGGGAAGGCGATCAGGCGGCAGCCTTCGGCCGGCGTGCTGGCGCTCAACTCGACCACCAGGGCCCGCAGGGCCTGCTCCGTCTGGGGGGAGGGGTCAAACATCTCCAGGTGCAGTTCCAGGATCTGCGTGCCCCCCTGGGCCTGGGCTTCGGCCAGGGCCTGCTTGAGCATGGCCTGGACCTCTTCTCGATCGGGAATCACCTGTCACCCCCGTAACCTTTTACCCGGCGCGGCCGGTGATGTAATCTTCGGTCAGCCGCCGGGTTGGCCTGGTAAAGATCTGCTCGGTGGGACCGTATTCGACCAGATCCCCCAGCCAGAAAAAGCCGGTCCAGTCGGAGGCACGGGCGGCCTGCTGCATATTGTGGGTGACGATGACAATGGTATACTCTTGCGCCAGGTACCGCATCAGGTCTTCGATGGCCAGCGTCGCCTCCGGGTCCAGGGCCGAGCAGGGTTCATCCATCAAGATCACCTCCGGCTCGACGGCCAGCACGCGGGCGATGCACAGCCGCTGCTGCTGCCCGGCGTTCAGGTCCAGCGCCGACCGCTTCAGGTTGCCCTTGACCTCTTCCCAGAGGGCAGCTCTCTGCAGGCTGTCGCGCACCATATCATCCAGGCTGCGGCTTTTGTGCATCCCCAGGACGCGCGGGCCAAAAGCCACGTTGTCGAAAATGGTCTGCGGAAAGGGGTTGGGCCGCTGGAATACCATGCCCACCCGCTGGCGCAGGGTCACCACGTCGAAATCGGGGGCATAGATATCCTGGCCGCCCAGCCACACGCTGCCCCGAATCCGTACGCCGGGGATGGTATCGTTCATGCGATTGAGGCAGCGCAGGAAGGTGCTCTTGCCACAGCCGGAGGGGCCGATGAGGGCGGTGATCTGCCGCTCTTTGACAGGCAAGGATATCCCGTTCAGCGCCTGAAAGTCGCCGTAAAACAGTTGCAAGTTGTGGACGCTCATCTTTTCCGGGTATTCCATGCTTTCCTCTCCCGCCAGGCGGGATTGTCCCCCTACCCCATGTCAGAGTTATTGTAACAAAAGTGGCCCAGGACGCAAATCCAGAGGTGGATACGGGCAGAGTCCATCAAGCCCGGACCGCCACTTCCAGAAAGGCGCGGGCGACGACGCGATAGGCAGGGCGGTACAACTGCCCGTAGAGGGGGGAATGGTGCGCCGCCGGAAAGCCCTGCTGCGCCATCCGCCGCATGAACTCGCCGATCTGGGCCGGCTGGAATGGCAGCGACCCGGCCGATGCCACCTGTCCCGCCACCTCCCCACACCACTGGAGGCGCTCAAGGGAGCCGCGATACTCCCGCGCGGTGCGCAAAAAGGCCTCCAGCAACCGGTCCGGGTCGTGTCCTGCCGCCACGTAGGGCCGGAGATGCACCCGCACGATCTCACCGGAAGGGGAGATCTCGTCCATGAGCGGTTCCTCCGGCCCATCTCCCATCGTCGCCAGCTCCCGTTCCAGCCAGGCGCGTACCCCGGCCTCGTCCGAGATGGCGTGTTCACTCCCCAGGCACGCCTGATGCAGCAATTTGTAGAGGTCCACGAGCTGCCAATGGGGATAGCGCCGCTGCTGCGCCTCAAGGATGCGGCATAACGCCTCTTTCAAGCCCACGGCCCCTCCAATGTATTCTGGTCGTACAGGCTGGCCGAGTCGTCGGGCCGGGCATCCTCCCGAAAGTGTGCCCCTCGCGACCGGCGGTTGTGCCAGGCAGCCCGGGTGACGACCCAGGCCGCCTGGGCCAGGTTGCGCAGGCCGATCAGGTCATCGCTGAGGCGCGTGGCCCGGTAAAAGCCGTCAATCGTCTCCCACAGGTGGTTCAGGTCGCGCAGGGCGCGGGCCAGCCGGTGGGTGCTGCGGGCCAGGCCCACATAGAGCCACATCACGTGCTGGATGTTCCGCCGGTCGCGGTAGAGCAATACCGGGTCGGCCAGGGCGTTGTTGCCCACATCTTCCCAGGGTGGCACCTGGCTTTCGGCCACGAGCTCCAGGTCGTCGCGTTGGGCGATGTCCCGCCCGGCCCGCTCGCCCCAGACCAGGCCCTCCAGCAGCGAGGTGCTGGCCAGGCGGTTGGCGCCGTGGACCCCGGTACAGCTCACCTCCCCCACGGCGTACAGCCCTCTGACCGTCGTCCGTCCCCAGCCATCTACCAGGACGCCGCCGCAAAAATAATGGGCCGCCGGCACCACCGGGATCGGCTCGGCGGTGATGTCCACGCCGGCCTTCAGGCAGGTGGCATAGATGGTCGGGAAGCGTTCGCGGATGCGGGCCGGTTCCATCTGGCCGGCCAGGTCGAGCAGCACGTGGGGATAGCCGTGCTCGATCATCTCCTGATGGATGGCCCGCGCCACCACATCGCGGGGAGCCAGGTCGCCCCAGCGCGGGGCGTACCGGTCCATAAAGTGCCGCCCGTCGGGCGTGTAGAGCCGCCCGCCCTCGCCACGCACCGCTTCGGAGATGAGAAAGTTGTCGGCGCCGGGCACAGCCAGGGTGGTGGGATGGAACTGCACATACTCGGCGTTGACGACGCGGGCACCGGCGCGATAGGCCATGGCCAGGCCGTCGCCCCGTGCCCCTTCGGGGTTGGTGGTATAGCGGTAGATGCGGCCCAATCCGCCGGTGGCCAGCACCGTGGCCGGGGCCAGCACGCGGTGGACCACGTTCGCCCGCCGGTCGAACAGATAAGCGCCGTGGCAGGTGATGGGCCGATAGACGGCCAGCGGATCGCGGGTGTGGTGCGGCGAGGTGATCAGGTCTACCGCCGTTGTGTTGCTCAGGAGGGTGACGTTGGGCAACTCTCGCAGCCGCGCCACGAGGGCCTGCTCGATGGCCCGGCCGGTGGCGTCGCCCACATGCAGCACGCGCGGCACCGAATGGCCACCCTCCAGGGTGTAGAGCAGCGCGCCGCTTGCGTCGCGGTCAAAGCTCACACCGACCTCCTGGACCAACAGCCGTTGTACCAGTTCCGGCCCCTCCTCGGCCAGGATGTGCACCGCTTCGGGCAGGCACAGGCCCGCCCCGGCAGCCATCACGTCGCGGGCCAGCAGTTCCGGCGAATCGCCGTGGCCGCGCCCCACGATGCCGCCCTGGGCATAGCGCGTATTGGATTCCTCCGCGTCGGCGGCGCGGGTGACGACCAGCACCTGCCGCTGGCGATCTTGGGCCAGCCGCAGGGCAGCCGTCGCGCCGGCAATGCCGCAGCCGATGACCAGGACGTCGGTTTCGATGGGCATGGCGCCCCCCTCCTCCTCAAGTCGGCTGATGATTCCTTACGCCTTTCGGTGTCCGATCTAGACCGCCAGCATCCGCTCCAGGGCCAGCCGCGCCCGGTGGGCCGTGCCGGCATCCACCATCACTTCGTGGACAGGCCGGCCTTCGACCAGCGCCTCCAGCGTATCTGCCAGGTTGTCCAGCGTGATCTGGCTCATGGTGCGGCAGAAGGGCGGCACGTCGGCCAGGGAGACGATCTCCTGTTCAGGATGCCGGGCCTGGAGCCGGCGCACCAGGCGCGCTTCGGTGCCGATGGCCCAGCGGGTTCCCGGCGGTGCTGCCTCCACCTGGGCGATGATGTGCGCCGTCGAGCCGGCATCGTCGGCCAGGTCCACCACCTCCATCGGGCATTCGGGATGGACGATGACGCGGACGCCGGGCAGTTGCTGGCGCACGGCGCGGACCTGCTCCGGGCGGAACCGTTGGTGCACATTGCAGGCCCCCGGCCAGAGGACCCCCTTTGCCCGGCGGATCATCCCGGCGTCGGGCGGGCGGCGGATATCCCACAGCCACATCTCCTCCGGCGGGATGCCCAGGCGTTTGGCCGCGTTGCGCCCCAGGTGCTGGTCGGGGAAGAAAAAGATACGCGGGCGCCGGGCCAATGCCCAGCCGATGGCCTGCCCGGCATTGCCGGAGGTACAGACGAGGCCACCGTGCTCCCCGCAGAAGGCTTTCAACGCCGCCGACGAGTTGACATAGGTAATAGGGGTGAATTCGCCTTCAGGCAGGCGCTCCCAGGCGGCCTGAACTGCCTCGAGGGTGGCGGTGTCGGCCAGGTAGCAGCCGGCGCCGGGGTCGGGGATGAAGACGTGCTGGCCCGGCCGGGCCAGGATGGCCGCCGTCTCGGCCATAAAGTGCACGCCGCAGAAGACGATATACTCCGCTTCGGCCCGGCCGGCGTCGCGGGCCAGCTTGAGGGAGTCGCCCTGGAAATCGGCAAAGGCCAACACCTCGTCGCGCTGGTAGTGGTGGCCCAGGATGACCAGCCGTTCCCCCAGGGCAGCCCGGGCGGCGGCCACGCGCGCGGCCGGGTCCTCCTTCTGGGGCCGTTCTCCGGGTTTGACGATCTTCATGCTGAGGTCCAACGCCCGGACCGAGTGGGTCAACGCCCCGACCGAGAGGTACTCTACGCCGGTGGCGGCGATCTCGGCGGCGCGCTCCAGGGTGACGCCGCCGGAGGCTTCCAGCGGCACCCGGCCGGCGGCCAGGGCGACGGCCTGGCGCATCTGCTCCAGGCTCATGTTGTCCAGCATGATGCGGTCCAGCGGCGGCTCAAGGCTCAGCGCCTGGCGCAGTTCGTCCAGGGTGCGGACCTCGACCTCGACAGGCAGTTCCGGGTGGGCGGCGCGGGCGCGCGCCATGGCGGGCAGGATGCCGCCGGCGGCGTCCACATGGTTGTCCTTGACCAGGAGCATGTCGTACAGGGCCTGGCGATGGTTCAGCCCGCCGCCCATCCGCACGGCGTACTTGTCCAGGAGACGGTAGCCGGGGGGCGTCTTGCGGGTATCCAGCACCCGCGCTCCGGTGCAGGCTACGGCGTCCACAAAGCGGCGGGTCAGCGTGGCGATGCCCGACAGCCGCTGCAAAAAGTTGAGGGCGATGCGTTCGGCGGCCAGCAGGCCCCGCGCCGGGCCGCTGACCACGGCCACCAGCTCACCGGGCACCACCTCCTGGCCCTCGGCGGCACAGGCCGTGAACTGCAGGGCCGGCTCCACGCGCCGGAACACCGCCTCGGCCACAGGCAGCCCCGCCAGCACGCCGGCCTCCTTGGCCACGATGCGGCCCTGGAGCACCAGGTCGGCGGGCAGGGTTGATTCGCCGGTGACATCGCCAGGGCCGATATCTTCGGCGATGGCCAGTTCGATAAGCGGTGCAGCAGCGTCGAGCACAGCCGCCATTGCCGGCCCAAGATCACCGGCGAGGTGCGAACCAGATTCTACGGTTGACACAGGCCCCCTCCCTTCAACCTTGAGACCCAGGTGTGATGCACCTCCAACAAGGTGCGTCATACTTTAATTATACCGCCAAAGGATGGATTTGACCAGGAATCAACCGGGGGTTGAGGGGCGGGGCGACCGTTTTCTGGCCCCTCCCTCCTGTCCCTGGCGCGATGCTCTCATCGGTGTGGGAGAGTCCCAATTCTTGCCAAAACCTCCCATCCGGTCTATAATGCAGATGGCATCCTGATCGAACGTGTGGATCGCGCAAGGAAAAAAAGATGCGAAAACGTCTGATTGTGTTGATCGGCATTGTGCTCATCTGGGGGGTGGTAGCCTGTTCGCTGGCCTCATTGGGACCGGAACAGCAGGCGCGGCTCACCGCTACGCCGACCCGTACGCCCAGGCCCACCTTTACCGCCACGGCCACGCCCACCCGCACCCTGACCCCTTCCCCCACACCGACCCCGACCCATACGCCCACCGCCACGCCCATCCCCACCGACACCCCCCTGCCGACCGATACGCCGTTGCCCACCGACACCCCCACCCTGACCCCTATTCCTTCCGAGACCCCGACGCCACTGCCCACGGCGACGCCCACCGCCACCAGGCCCAAATCCAAACCCAAGCCGACCAACACCCCGGTTCCCAAGCCGACCAAAACGCCGGTGCCGCCGTTTACCGGCAGGATCCTGAGCGGCTACACCCACTGCGGTGGCTACAGGGGGGTGACCGGCTATGTTAAGCACGCCAACGGCAGCCCCTATCCCGGCGTGGCTGTCGGCGTGTGGTCCGATGCCTGGGAAGGCAAGGTGGCAACATCAGAGGCCAGCGGCAAGTTTGAGCTGTCGTTGAGCGACGTGCCGCCCGGCACCTTCAAAGTGGCCGTGGTCAAACTGGAAACCTGCGGCGAGCGCGACGGCCGGCCCACGGCGGTCAACTGCCGGCGCATTTCCAATGTTCTGACCGGTATAACAACTACCGAAAGCTGCTACGGGGCGGGCGCCAATCAGGTGACCGAGATCGAATTTGTCGGGCCGTAGGGACCGTCCGGCCAGGTTCGGCCTTCAACCGACAAAGAACAGGAGCCAGGCAACCGAAGAGAGGTTGGGCCGAACGGGGAGCGGCGGACAGACAGGGTTACCCATGCGTAGAGCCTATATTTTAATTCCGCTGCTTGTCTTCCTGTTCGGCTGTGCCGGGACGCCGGCGAGCTTCTCCACCCCGACCGCGCCGCCGGCCCGGCCCACCCCTGTCCAGCCCCCGGTAGCCACGGCCCCGGCCCCTGTTTCCCCCCCCACCGCCACCCGTCCGGCCCCCACCTCGGCTGTGACTCGCCCGACCCCCACCTCTGCCGGCACCCGCCTGGAGCCTGTTCCCACCGCCGCCGTCGAATCGCCCTGGCCGCACCTGCTCCGCGAACTGGATCTGGGCGTCCCGGCCGGCAACAGCTACAGCCCCCGCGCCCTGGCCCTCCATCCTGGCCTGGGCCGCGTCTACGCCCGCACCGGCGGCCGGGAGAAGACCGCTAACGGTCGGGTCACCGTCCTGGACCGGGCCGGCGGCCAGGTGCTGGCCGTCGTCGAAACCGGCCCCGATAGCTTCAGCGAGGGGGCACTGGCCGTGGACCCGGTCCGCAACCGCGTCTACGCCCACAACCCCGGCGACTCGACCTGCACTGTGCTCGACGCCGAAACCCTGCAAGAGGTGACCACCCTCGACGCCGTGGACCGCTTCGCCCTCGACGCCGGCAGGGGCCGCCTGTACGTCGCCGGTCAGGGGGAGCTGCGCCTGCTCGATGCCGCCGACTATGACCCGTTGAGCCGGGTGCCTGTTTCCCGTGCCCCGCAATTCTGGGCTATGGCGGTGGACCCGACGGAAAGCCGCCTCTACCTGGCCTACCAGGACAGCAGCGGCTCCGTCCTGGCCCAGTACGACGCCGCCACCCTGACGGCGCTGGCGACCACCGCCCTGCCCGGCCGCCCCGACGCCCTGCTGCCCGATCCGGCCCGGAGCCGGGTGTACCTCACCCTGAGCGACGGCTCGCGCAACCTGCTGTGGGTTGTGGACGGCGATGGCCACCGGCTGGAGGAGCGCCCGTTGGGTGAGTGGACCCAACGCACCTGCCTGGCCCTCGATCCAGAGGGCGACCGTCTGTTCCTGGGGCGCGATGCCTATGGCCACTATGGGATCACCGTCCTCGATCTAAAGACCGGCCAGGAGGTGGGCCACCTCCCCCTGGCCTCCCCCCCCAATGCCCTGGCCTGGGACGGGGAGGGGGATCGCCTGCTGGTCAGCCATACCTACTCCCACCAGATCGAGGTGATAGACTATAACAGGGGCCTGCCGGGCACCGTATGGCCCACCGCCCTCAACCTGGTGGACCTGGCCGTGGACCCGGCCCGCGGGCACCTGTACGTTACCGATAGCGCCGGGTGGCTCCATGTGCTCGACAGCGATACCGACCAGGAGCTGGCCCTCCTGCCCGGCCAGGGCCGCATCGCGGTAGATAGCCCGCATGGCCGCTTCTACACCGGCGGCGAAGGGGCCGACCGGGTGCGCATCTACGACGCCGAGGCGCTGCAACAAACCGGCGAAATCCTCTTTGCCGCCCGGCCGGTGGCCGACGCCTTCCACGGCGGCCTCTACCTGGTGCAGGCCGGCATCTACCTCGCCAGCCTGGAGACGATGACCATCACCGGCGTCCTATCGGATACGCTGCCCCAGTACCCCGGCTTTTCGCCCAACCCGGCGGCGGTGGACGCCGTGGTGGACCCCGGCAGCGGGCGGCTGTTCGCCATCCTCAACAACGGCGTGCCCGGCTCCAACAACGGCAATATGCTGTACGTCTATGAGCCAGAGAGCTACCAGAAGGTGCTGACCGACACCGAACGCAGCCCGATCTACCTGGACGTGGACCCCACCACCGGCCGGGCCTATGTGTCGCGCATCCACCTGGCCGGACGCTCCACCAGCCTGTGGACGCCGGGCCAGGGCTACACCGCCCGGTTGGAGGCGCTGTTCGGCCCACTGCGGGTTGACCCTGCCCTGGGCCGGGTGTATTCGACCATCTATAGCACTACCGACGGCCAGATGCTGATCCTCGATGCGGCCAACCTGGACCTCCTGGGCAGCGTGCCTGGCCCGGCCGGGTTCACCCTCCGGGCGCTTGACCCGCAGCGGCATCTGCTCTACCTGGCAACCGTTGAGGGACAGGTCCAGATCTGGTCGGCCACGGGCGGCGAGCCGCCTCCGGCCAGGGCCCCCGAACCTGCCGACCTGGCCGCAGAGGAGATCTCCAGACTCTTTTCGACGCCAGAGGAAAAGGTTCTCTTTGCCCTGGACAAGAGCCTGTGCCACCTCTACCGCTCCGACGACGGCGGCGATTCCTGGCTGCGCCTGCGCGGCGGCCTGCCGGAAGAGTGGATGCTGGACCTGGCCATCTCTCCCGACTTTGCCCAAGACCAGACCCTTTTTGTTGCCCTGGCGACGGCCGACCAGGGATACGGCGTGTGGAAATCCACCGATGGCGGCCGGACCTGGCACATTGCCAGCAAGGGGCTCACCGACCTGGCCGTGACCAACCTGACCTTCTCGCCCATTTTTGGTTCGACTTTGCTCACCACAGGTGCCCAGGACCAGACCCTCTTTGCTCTGGCCCGCAAGGGGGGCCTTTATCGCTCCGCCGATGCCGGTGAGCGTTGGGTCTCGCTGAGCGACCGCTACCGCCCGCCCAAGAGCACCTATCCCGAACCTCCGGGCGCGTTGACCTTTTCGCCTACATATGCCCAGGATCAGACGATCTTTTTGAGCCACTATGGGCTGCAGCGCTCTACCGACGGTGGCAAGACCTGGGCCACCGTCTTTTCCCAGGCCGTTGGGCCGCTGGCCTTTTCGCCCGATTTCGCCGCCGATCACACCCTCTTTGGCTGGACGAACTATGGGGGCCTGCTCCGCTCCACCGACGGCGGCGACACGTGGACGCCGGTCAACGTCGGCCTGAGCCTGCCGGGCGACGGCTCTGTCGCCCTCTTGGTCTCCCCCGATTTTCCCACCGGCCAGACCCTCTACTTCCTCTGGACCGCTCGCTACGGCGAGGCCCCGCCCCAGCTCTTCCGCTCCACCGATGCCGCCACGACCTGGGAGCGGCTGGTCGGTGAGCCGCTGCGGGCAGCCACTCCCCTCGAACTGAGCGCCGACGGCACCGCCTTTGTCGCCCGGAACGAGGCCGGGCAGGAGGTCCGCTGGCCGCTGGCCAACCTGGCCTGGCAGGCCAACGCCCCACCGCCGATAGCCGACATCGCCTTGGCGGACCTGATCCCCTCGCCCGACTTTGAAGCCCTCTATGCCCTGGGCGGGGGAGTGGGCATCCTGCGCTCGGAGGACGCCGGGCTGACCTGGGCCGACACCGGCTTCCCGGTGCGCATGATCTACGGCGATCCGCTCCAACTGGCCTTCGTGCCGCCGGATAGCCTCCTGGTTAGCACCGGGCTGGGGCTGTACCGCTCCGAGGGGAACGGGCCGTGGACACCCGTCGGCGGTGGGCTGCCGCAAGGAGCAGCCACCGCTGGCTTGGCGGTAGGCGCGGACGGCTCGCTGCGGGTGTTGGTCGGCAACCAGGATGTGTACCTGTCTACCGATGGCGGCCGGACCTGGAAGCAGCCGATTCCCCGCCTGCCGAACGCTGTGGAGCCCGAAGACCTCCGCTTTTCCCCGGCCTTTGCCACCGACCACACCGCTTTTTACGCTCCCTCCTGGCAGAAGCCGCTGCGTACCGCCGGCGGCCCGTGGCAGGCGTTCGGCCCACCAGGGGAGTGGAAGCTGTCCGCCCTGGAGATGTCCCCGACCTTTGACCGGGACGGGCTGCTCCTGGCGTGCCTGCAGGACAACCGCCTGTGGCGCTCGACCGATGGCGGCCAGACATGGACTGACGTCAGCGGGCCATGGGGAGAAGAAATGCCGATGGCCGTACATCTGGGGACGGGCTACACCCTCCATGCCGTCACCTTTTCTCCGGCCTACGCCCAGGATGGCGTGCTCCTGACCCGTGCCGGCAACGCCCTTTACCGCTCGACGGATCAGGGGGGCACGTGGACCCAAGTCCTCGACCTGGAGTTCCTGCAGGGCCAGGCCGTCTTTAGCCCTGATTACGCTCGTGACGGCACGCTCTACCTGCTCAGCGGCAACAAGCTCTATCGCTCAACCGATCGAGGCCGAACCTGGAAGGCGCTCCCCAAAGTTCCCTGGACCGAGAGCGACCCGTTCGCGCTGGAAATGTCACCCACCTTTGCCCAGGACCACACCCTGCTGGCCTGGACGGCCACCGGCCCGGTCTACCTGTCGTCCGACGCCGGGCGTTCGTGGGCCGAGGTGAGTAGCGGATTGCCCTCGGCGAGCATCACAAAGATACGGTTCTCATCCCACTATGCCTCCGACGGCCTGATCTACCTGGTGCCCTACGCCGGGGGCCTCTACAAGCGGGTAGGCGACAGCCCCTGGCTGCCGGTCACGGCCAGCAGGCCCTCTCCTGCTCCCACCCGCCCGCCGCAGGCAACCCGTACCCCGCAGCCGACAGCCACATCCACACCGGCTGCCTGCGCCATCAAACCGGTCCGCTTCCGTGCCGTGTGGCAGCAGGCCCGCGCCCGCCTGGGCTGCCCGCAACAGCCGGAAGTCCAGGCCACCCTGGCCGAGCAGCCGTTCGAGCAGGGATGGATGATCTGGGATTCCAGCACACGGCAGATCGATGTCCTGCTTGCTGCTGGCACCTGGCAGGCATTTGACGATACGTTTGTGGAAGGCGTGGACCTGACGTACGATCCTGCACTGCCGCCGCCTCCCCGTCAGCCGCAACGAGGCTTTGGCAAGGTGTGGCGCGAGCAATTGGGGGGGCCGCAGACAGCTATCGGCTGGGCGTTGGAGGAGGAACGGCTGGTCCACGGCTGGCGGCAGCGCTTCGAGAAAGGGCTGCTGATCTGGACCGACGCGATCCCGAACGGCGCGAACCGAGCCGGCACCGCCTATCTGCTGTACGACGACGGTACCTGGCAAGCGCTGGCATCGCCTGAGCCATAAGATGCAGAGCCTGGCCTCCGGTGGAGACCAGGCTCTGGGATGTGGCCAGGGACAAAAGGCGTCTATTGGGGCGGCACCAACAAGGCGGTGCACGCCGGATCCCCGTCGCGCAGGCTGCTCAAGCGGCTGGGCCGGACTCCCAGCAGGCGTTCGAGAAGGAGGCTGTCCATCAGGCACAGCTCATCGTGCTGCAGCGCCACCTGGCGGTAGGGACAGTTGGCATTGGACACGACATAGCCCTCGTCGGTCTTTTCCCAACGGAACAGAAAGCCCCTGGAGTTCATAAAGTTGCAGATCTGCTCCAGGCGCCCGGCAAACGACTGGCCCTCGACTGGCGGCGGCGCCTCCTGGGCAACCCGGGCGGCGATGCGCTCAAAGATGGACCGGGTTTCCTCCACGCCCAGGGTATCCTTCACCTCACTCACCAGGTAAAGCGCCAGGTCATCGTAACTTTGGGGGAACAGCTCCTCGGCTGCTTCCGTCAGGGCGTACACCAGCCGCGGGCGGCCCACCTTGTGCAGGTGCCGCACTTTGGAAGCTGCGATCAGGTTCTGGGCCTGCAACATGTTCAGATGGTGCCGGATCGTCATGGGTGTCAGTTTCAACCGCCCGGCCAGATCTTCGACGGTTACCTGCTTTTCCTCCTTCAGGATGTTCAGGATCTCCTGGCGTGTATTTTGCATCTGTCCCTCTTTACCCTCTCAGTTGATGAACGGATTATAATCCAGGATAGAGAATTTGTCAATTGTGATGATATTTATGGCATCGGCCATCGGATACGCCCATCTTTGACAGCGCGTCGGCCCCGTGGTACACTGGAGGGGGAGAGAAGATGAGGTTTTATCTCGAATCGTTGGGCTGTCCCAAGAATCTGGTGGACGCCCAGGGGATGGCGCGCCTGTTGAAGCGCCTGGGCCACCGGCCGGTGGCGGATCCACGCCAGGCCCAGGTGCTCATCGTCAACACCTGTGGCTTTATCGAGGCTGCCCGGCAGGAGTCGCTGGAGGAACTGGGGGAGCTGGCCCGCGCCAAAGGCCCCGACCAGGTGCTCATCGCCGCCGGCTGCCTGGCACAACGTTGGGGCCGGGGGCTGCAGGAACAGGTGCCCGGCATAGATGCCCTGCTGGGCACCCGCCGCTGGAGCGAAATCGGGACCCTGGTGGCCAGGTTGGCGGCCGGTCGGAGGTCCCCGGTGCCGGATTCCCTGTCGCTGCTGGACGATCCGGCCCCGTCCGCCGACGATGGCGGTCCGCAGACCGCCCGGCAGGGGGCTTCGGCCTATCTCAAGATCGCCGATGGGTGCAGCGCCCCCTGCGCCTTCTGCGCCATCCCCCTCATCAAGGGGCCGGCCGTCAGCCGTCCGGCGGAGGCCATTGTCCGCGATGCGGTCGAGTTGGTCCGCCAGGGGGTCAGAGAGATCGTCTTGATTGCCCAGGATACCACCGCTTACGGCCATGACCGGGGGGAGGGCGATGCCCTGCCCGACCTGCTGCGGGCCATCCTGGCTGCCGTCCCCGGCCCTTCCTTCGGCCCCTCGCCGGGCCTGCACTGGCTGCGGCTGATGTACACCTATCCCGGCCACATCAGCCCGCGCCTGATCGAGGTGATGGCCGGGGACCGGCGGGTGTGCCACTATCTCGACCTGCCGTTGCAACATGCCCACCCGGCCGTCCTGCGGCGCATGAAGCGCCCCTCGGATGTGGACCGCACCCGGCGGCTGATCGCCGACCTGCGGGCCGCCCTGCCCGACCTGGCGTTGCGCACCGTCCTGATCGTCGGCTATCCGGGCGAAACCGAAGCCGAATTCCAGGCGCTGCTCGACTTTGTAGCCGAGGTCCGCTTTGACCGGGTGGGGGCTTTTCTCTATTCGCCCGAAGCGGGCACGCCCGCCGCCGATCTACCCCACCCCGTGCCCCCCGAGGTCGCCGTCGAACGGTACGACCGGTTGATGGCGTTGCAGCAACAGATCTCCCTGGAGATCAACCGGGCACAGGTGGGTCGGACCCTGGAGGTGCTGGTCGAAGGCCAGGGGGACGGCCTGACGGTGGGGCGGTCCTATCGCGACGCCCCAGAGATCGATGGGTTGGTGCTGTTTACCGGCGACGTGCTCGTGGGCGACATCGTTCCGGTGCAGATCACCGGTGCGCTGGAATACGACCTGGTGGGCGACCTCTCTCCGGCGGTTCAGCGGCCCAAAAGTTGACCCAGACAACCGGAGCGCTCGCTGCGTGGCAGGGGAACGGGCCGCTGCTGGCGGGCGAGGGTTTCGAGTTGCTGCAACCGGCCTTCGAGGGCTTCGCGGCGCGCCGCGTCCTGCCGCCGCATCTCCGACAGCTCCCGTTCCAGGTCGAGCATCCGGTCGCGGAGTTTGGCATTTTCTTCTTTCAGAGTAAAATTGTCCTGGAGCACTACCGTCAGCAGGTCCCGGTTGGCCTGCTGGCTGCCCAGGAGCAGTTGCTGGCCGTCGGCCACCGTGTGCAGGGTGTCGGCCAGGACGCTGATGGCCGGGGCAAAGGAGGAGGCATCCCGCAGCAGAGGCCCCAGGGCGGTGACCGGCGGGGCATCCTCCTCACCCCCGGCGGTGGAGGCCCGGCGCCGGCGCATGGCTTCCAGCCGCTTGCCGACCTGGATGTAGGTCAGGCCCTCCGCCAGCAGGCCCTTGATGGTCAGCAGGGTTTCCAGGTCCTCGTCGGTATAGCGCCGATGGGTGGCCTGGCCTCCAGACGCCAGATGGGGCCGGCCGGCCGATTCCGACAGGAAATCGGCAAATTCATCAGACCACCGGCGCAGGGTAGAGGGGGATATCTGCAACTGGGTGGCCACTTCGTTGGGCAGGCGGTAACGCGGATCGGCCATCAAGGTTCTCCTTTACTTTTTTCATTTTTGTCCAGAACCCGGTAGGTTCCATCTATGCAGGAATCGGCAGACAGGTCGTCAGCAGACCGGCGCTGGCCCCGTCTGCCCATCAGTGCCTCCAGGTGTTCGCGGACAACGCCAGGGGGGCTGAGGTCTATGAACGCCTTGAGCGCCAACAGGATTACAGCCAGGTCATCCAGTTCACCCAGGCCGGGGAAGGTAATGTCCGGCATCAGGTCGACGGGGGAGAGGAGGTAGAGGATGCCGGCCACCGGCAACAGCTTGACCCAACCCGACACCCGGCCGTCGTGGAGCAATCGCCACACCAGACGGACCTGGCGAATCAGGCTGTTCAGGACCCCTGCCGTCTCGCCCAGGCCGGGCGGGGGCAGCTTTTCGCTCATGATTAGCCTCCTGTCGCGCGCGGGCCGGGCGAAACGACCGGCGAATCACCCCGGAGCGTGCGTGGGCGATATTATACTCTGGGATGGCGAATTTGGCAAGGCGAGATGCACAGTTTGCACCGTTCTCTGGCCGACTATGACATGGCTATGCTGCGCGCCCTGGCCCGGAACCGGGGGGTGACGCTGACCACCAACCGGCGGAGCGAGGCGGCTGAGCAGGTGGCGGCCGGCCTCCTTGACCCGCTGTCGGTGCGGGTGGCGCTGGCCCGCCTCAGCCCTGGCGGCCGCCAGGCACTGGACAGGCTGCTGGCTGCCGGGGGGCGGATGCGCGCCCCGCAGTTTGCCCGGCAGTTTGGGCAGGTGCGGCCCATCGGCCCCGGCCGGCTGGAGCGCGAGGCCCTCTGGCAGGAACCGGCCAACCCCGCCGAGGAACTGCTCTATGCCGGCCTGATCTTCCGGGCCTTCTTCGACGACGTGGGGGGGCCGGGCGAGTTTGTCTTTGTCCCCGACGACCTGCGCCCCCTGTTGCCCCAACCTCAGGCCGGGCCACCGGCCTTTGCCGTGGAGGTGGTCCCCGCCCCGGCCGGGTACCACGATGAGGGGCCGCGGCTGGTCCACGACCTGTTCCTCTACCTGGTCTATCTGCAGACCCATGACGTGCGGCCCTACGCCGACGGCCGTCTGGGCCGGCGGGACCTGGAGCTCCTGGGCCGGCGCCTGGCCGATGCCGACGAGCGGCGCTTTGCTTTCCTGCAGCACCTGGCCGGGCGATTGGCCTTTGTCGCCCGGCAGGGGCCGTTCCTGCGGCTGCAGGCTGCGCCGGTCAAAAGCTGGCTGACGGCCCCGCCGGCCCGGCAACTGGCCACCTTGCAGGAAGCCTGGCGCGACGACCCGACCTGGAACGATCTGTGCCGGGTGCCCGGTCTGGTGTGCGACGAACGGACCGGCTGGCACCTGCGCTACGACCCCCGGCCTGTCCGGCGGGCGCTGCTGGCGCTGCTGGCCCGCTGTCCGGGGGAGGCATGGTGGTCATTGGCATCGTTCGGGGCTGCCGTCAAAGAGGCCCACCCCGATTTTCAGCGCCCCGACGGCGATTATACGAGCTGGTACCTCCGCGACGCCGCCGGCAACTACCTGTCCGGGTTTGAATCGTGGGACGCTGTGGAGGGGGCGCTCATCGCCGACCTGCTGACGGGGGTCCTGCGCTGGCTGGGGGTCGTCGCCGTGGCAACCGGCGCTGCCGGCCCCCTCTGCCGCCTGACCGAAGCGGGGGCGCGCTTCCTGGGGCTGACGGCAGAAGAGTCAGCGGCTCCGACCTCGCCCCCCATCCTCGTGCATCCCGACCTCGGCGTCGAGCTGCCGCCGCCGGCCAACCTCTATGTCCGCTTTCAGTTGGAGCGGTTCGCCGATCTCGAAAGCGAGAGCCCGTGCCGTTACCGCCTGACCGTGGGCGGGCTGGGCCGGGCGTTGGGCCGGGGCCTGCGGGTCGAACAGATAGTGGCCTTTTTGCGCCAGGCAAGCGCCGGAGCTCTCCCGGCCCCCGTCGTCGCCCAACTCCAGACATGGGCCGGGCGGTTCGGCCAGGTCCGCCTGGAGGAGGTGGGCCTGTTGCAGGTGAAGGAGGAGCGGGTGCTGAAGGAACTGGCGATCCTGCCCGAAACCCGTCCGTTCATCGGCAAGAGGCTCTCGCCCACCGCGGCCCTGGTCAAAAAGGAGGACTTTTCCCGGCTACGCCAGGCGCTCCGCGACCTGGGGTTCCTCCCGCCCCCGGCCGATGGGGTGCCCGGCGACCTCACCGAATGCGGTTGACAAAGTGAGCCGGTCAGTGTATGATTGGCAGACGGAAAATGAAGGTGCGACCCACCCTGGTGAGCAGAATCCCGTTGGAGGTGCGTCGCATCTGGAGGGGACCAAGTGGAAGAAAGCCAGCCGCTCGCCTCGGTGATCATCCCGGCCTGGAATGAAGAGCGCCGCATAGCGGCCAGCCTGCAACGGGTGGCGGCCTTTGTGCAGCAGCAGGCCGAACCGATCGAGGTCATTGTCGTGGATGACGGCAGCCAGGATGCCACGGCCGCCATCGTCGAGGAATTTGCCGCCAAATACCCCTTTATCCGCCTGATCCGCAACCCCCACGGCGGCAAAGGGGCCGCGGTCAGGAGCGGGGTGGCTCAGGGACGGGGGCGCTACCTGGTCATCAGCGATACCGACCTGGCGGTGCCCATCGAAGAACTGCCCAAGTTCCTGCCGCCGGTGCTCGACGGTTACGATCTGGCCATCGCCTCGCGGGAAGCGCCCGGTGCCCGCCGCATCAACGAACCCTACTACCGCCACCTGATGGGCCGTGTCTACAACCTGCTGGTGCAGTGGATCGCCGTGCCGGGCATCCAGGATACCCAGTGTGGCTTCAAGGCCTTTCGCCACGACGTGGCCCGGACCATTTTTCCCTACCAGACAATCGAAGGGTGGGGGTTCGACGTCGAGATCCTGTTCATTGCCCGCCGCTTTGGCTATCGGATCGTCGAGGTGCCGGTGACCTGGTACTATGGGGAAAAGAGCAAGATCAATCCGCTCCAAGACGCCTGGCGCATGACCCGTGAGCTGTTGCGGGTGCGGCGCAATGCGCGGCAGGGGCTGTACGACCGTCCCCGGTAGAAGCGGTAGCCGCAGACAAAAGCGGACCATTCGTGCCCCATTCGTGGTCGCCATTCGTGCCCTATTCGTGGTCGGCATTCGTGGTCAGCCGCGCCCAACCCACACCTGCACCTGAAAGTGCATCTCGCTGTCCGGCAATAGCTCGCCCAGTGGCTGATGACCGGGCCGATCCTCCGTCATGACCAGATGGGCGGAGGCGGCCCTGTCCTCATGCTCATAGACCGGGCAATGGGGATGGGGGGTCCAGCAAGCCGGGTGGAGGGCTGTGAAATTGACACCCGGCGAACAAAATGATATACTGGCCTGGAGCCGGTCTACTTCCCGCCATGACGGGAGGGTCGGACATAACATAACGACCAGGTTGGCGCCCTGGCCTTGGCAGCGCGAACGCGGTGCAAGGCATTAGCGTTGATCACGACGTAGATCAACGTATTGCGATTCGAGCACAACACGGACCCGGACACCGATACACAGAAGGATTCGGACAGGGAACGGCCCCTGCCTTCCGGGCATCCGTGGCCATCCAGGTCGGGCTTGTCGCCATCCGAATTTGACCTTGCCGAGTCAGATTGAACAGAGGAACCCGCCAACCCATGAACCTCTGGCTTGTCGAACCCTACTACACCGGCTCGCACCGGGCCTGGGCCGACGGCTATCAGGCCTACAGCCGCCACACGGTGCGCCTGCTCACCCTGCCGGGCCGCTTCTGGAAGTGGCGGATGCTGGGCGGCGCCGTCACCCTGGCGCGCCTGGCCCAGGAACTCGACCCGCCCCCCGACCTGATCCTGGCTTCCGAGATGCTCAACCTGCCGGTCTTCCTGACCCTTGCCGGAGGGCGGCTGGCCGGCGTGCCGGTGGCCCTCTACTTCCACGAGAACCAGCTCACCTATCCCCTCCTGCCGGGCGAGAAGCGGGACCTGCACTACGGCTTTATCAACGCCGTCAGCGCCCTGTGCGCCGACGCGGTGTTCTTTAACTCCGCCTATCACCGGGACGCCTTTCTCGACGAACTGCCCCGCCTCCTCAAACACTTTCCCGACTATAACGAACTGTGGGCCGTGGCTGCCCTGCGCCGGAAAGCCCAGGTCCTGCCCCTGGGCCTCGACCTGGCCCGGCTGGACGCTCATCGGCCGGCGGAAAGGTATGCCGGCCGCCCCCTTATCCTGTGGAACCACCGCTGGGAGTACGACAAGGACCCCCAGACCTTCTTTCAAGCCCTCTACACCCTGGCCGATGAAGGCCTGGACTTTGGCCTTATCCTGCTGGGCGAAAGCCAGCGCAACCGGCCGGGCGAATTCCTGGAGGCGCGTCAGCGCCTGCCCGACCGCATCGTCCATTTCGGCTATGCCGAAGAGATGGCCGACTATGCCCGGCTGCTGTGGCAGGCCGACATGGTCGTGTCCACCGCCGTCCACGAGTTCTTTGGAGCGGCGGTGGTCGAGGCCTGCTACTGCGGCTGCTTCCCGATCCTGCCCCGCCGGCTGACCTACCCGGAGCTGATCCCGCCCGAACACCACGACGCCTGCCTGTACAGCGATTTCGAGGGGTTGCTGGCCCACCTGCGGTACGCCATCACCCACATCGAGGAGATCCGCCGCTTTTCCCTGCAACAGCAGATGGCCCGCTTTGACTGGCGGCAGATGGCCCCCTACTACGACGAACTCCTTGAACAGATCGGCGGTCGGCGGCCCCTTGACTTTCCTGCCCGTCCATGATACACTCTGTTCACCGTCGGGGAATATCCCCAGTTGAGGGATCCGGCTGTAACGCCGGCACAAAAATTTAAGGAGGGAATACGATGCACAAAACCTTTCCGTTCACCGTCTGGTTGGCGGTGGTCGTGCTGTTGACGGCTGTGCCGTTGGCCGTCGCTGCACCCCCGCCCGCCCCACCCCCCTCCGGCCTGGCCCCCTTTGACCCCTACATCCTGACCGTCATCGAAGCAGAAGGCCAGGCCGATTTCTATGTCGTTCTCAAGATCCAGGCCGACCTGTCGGCCGCCAGCTCGCTGCCCACCAAGGAGGCCAAAGGCCAGTACGTCTATGACGCCCTGACCGAGGTGGCCGCCAAAACGCAAGGCCCCCTCCTGCAAGCCCTGAAAGCCGAGGGGGTCTCTTTCAAGCCGATGTGGATCCGCAACATGGTCAAGGTGCGCGGCGACAAGGCCCTGCTGCTGAAAATGGCTGCCCGCCCCGACGTGGCCGAGATCATCTATGAGCACAAGCCGATCCTGGACATCGAACCCTCCCCCCCGGTCAAGGCCGGGCCTGAAGCCGTCGAGTGGAACATCAGCCGCGTCGGCGCCCCCGACGTGTGGGCTCTGGGCATCACCGGCACCGGTGCTGTGGTCGGCGACCTGGATACCGGCGTGCAGTGGGACCACCCGGCGCTGATCAACTCCTACCGGGGCAACCTGGGCGGTGGTCTCTACGACCACAACTACAACTGGTACGACGGCGGTATGACCACCGTGCCCACCGACTATGACAGCCACGGCACCCACACCATGGGCACCATCGTCGGCGATGATGGCGGCGCCAACCAGATCGGCATGGCCCCCGGCGCCAAATGGATCGCCTGCCCCGGCATCGGCAGCCCCTATGTCGGCCCCTTCGAGTGTTTCCAATGGTTCCTGGCCCCCACCGACCTGTATGGCAACAACCCGGACCCCAACCTGGCTCCCCATGTCATCAACAATTCGTGGAGCAGCGCCGGCACCAATTATCACCCCATCATCCAGACCCTGACCGCAGCCGGCATCTTTTACGCCAAATCGGCAGGCAACACCGGTCCCGGTTGCGGCACCATCACCAATCCCGGCCAGTGGCCGGAGGTGACGGCCACCGCCGCCTTTGCCCAGGGCGATACCATCGCCAGCTTTTCCAGCCGCGGCCCGGTGACCATCGGCCACGATCAGTTCGTCAAGCCCGATATTGCCGCACCGGGCGTCAACGTCCGCTCCTCGGTGCCGGGCAACGGCTATAGCTCCATGCAGGGCACCAGCATGGCCTGCCCCCACGTCACCGGTGCGGTGGCCCTGCTCGTCTCGGCCAACCCGGCCCTGGCGGGCAAGGTGGATATCTTGCAGATGATCCTCAAACAGACGGCCGAGCCGAAAATCAGCAACCAGTGCCCGCCCTACACCGACCATCCCAACGACGTGTGGGGCTGGGGTATCCTCGATGTGGAAGCGGCCGTGCTGATGGCCCAGAGCCTGGGACTGGGCAGCCTGGAGGGGCAGGTGGTGGAGAGCGGCAGCGGAACGCCCATCGCCGGGGCCGAAATCACCTTCCAGGACACAGCCACCGGCTGGCCGTTCCACGGTAGCAGCGATGTCGGCGGAGAATACAGCCGCAGCCTGCCTGCTGCCACCTATGACATCACGGCCACCCACTACGGGTACCTGCCCGGGACGGTCAGCGGCGTCGTCGTCCAGGATGGCCTGACCACCACCCAAAATATCACCCTGGAGGTGGCTCCCATCTGGACCGTGTCGGGAGTTATCACCGAAACGCAGACCGGCGACCCATTGGCCGCCCACATCCTCTTTGAAGAGACGCCTGTCAGCACCGATGCCGACCCGAATAGCGGTGTCTACTCGGCCACAGTGGCCCAGGGCACCTGGTGGATGCAGGTCACCAGTCCAGGCCACTCCAAAGTCGAGCGCCAGGTCACGGTGGATCAGAACCTCACCGAGAACTTTGACCTGCCGGCCATCCAGAACTATTATCTGCGGACGGCGGATCATTGCAACGGCCCGGCCTTCGACTGGATGGATGCCAGCGGCGGCACCGCCCGCTGCCTGAGCGACGACTCGAACCTCTACGTCCCCCTGCCGACAGGCCGGTCGTTCACCTTCTACGGCCAGACCTACACCGGCCTGTATGTCGGTTCGAACGGCCTCGTCACCTTTGGCGCCGGCGACAGCAAATGGAGCGGTCCCATCCCCGACCCGGCCACTCCCAACAACGGCATCTATGCCTTCAGCACCGACCTGAATCCCGCCTCCTGCGCTCAGGGCACCATCTATACCGCCTATCTGGCAGACCGCTACTATGTCATCGAGTGGTACCAGGTGCAGCACTTTCCCGACGGCAACCCCGAGACCTTTGAGATCATCCTCGACCTGGACACCGGCAAGGTGGCGATCCAGTTCCTGACCGTCAACGATCCAACCGACGTGGTGGTGGGCGTGGAGAACGCCACCGGCACCGAGGCCACCCAGTACGCCTATGGCGATCCGGCGCTCATCGCCGACGGCGTGGCCGTGGACTTTTATCCGAACTTTGGCACGCCGCCGCCGGCCGGCAGCGAGGGGGAGCTGTCCGGCACCGTCACCGACGCCGGCACAGGCGACCCCATCGCCGGGGCGACGGTCAGCGCCGTGGCCTTTACCGGCGGCGAGACCTTTACCTTCACGACCGATGCTTTGGGCCTCTATTCCGGCACGCTGTGCGCCGACTGGTACACGATGACCGCCACCGCTCCCGGCTACCTGCCCGGCGAGGAGGTGCGCGTTGCCGTCATCAGCGGCACCCAGACGGTTCAGGACTTTGCCCTGGAACGGCAGCCGTGCGTGCCGGTGTACGACGCCGACTTTGACTGGACCCCACCGTCGCCCCTGGTTGGCGAACCGGTGGCCTTCACCGGCACGGCCAGCGGCACCCTGCCCATCTCCTTCACCTGGGATTTCGGCGACGGGGGCCAGGGGGTGGGGGCCACAGCCGTCCACACCTACACCCTGCCCGGCGACTATACCGTGGTCCTGACCGCCACCAACTGCGAGGGGGCCACCGACGTCGCCACTCACACCCTGACTGTCCGCTCATCCTGCACGCCGGTGCAGGGGGTTGACTTTGGCTGGGCGCCGCCGGAGCCCCTTGTCGGCCAGGCTGTGGCCTTCACCGGCACTGCCAGCGGCACGCTGCCTATCTCCTTCACCTGGGATTTCGGCGACGGGGGCCAGGATGCGGGGGTCACCGTCGTCCACACCTACACCCTGCCCGGTGACTATACCGTGGTCCTGACCGCCACCAACTGCGGCGGTACGGCCGTCACCACCCAGACCGTTACCGTAGCCCCTCTGATCTGGAAGGTTTACCTGCCTGTTGTCATCAAGGGCACACCATAGTCTTGATTCAGGCTCAGGTGCCTGGCACCACCGGCGTGCCTGGCACCTGCCTGCCACCATTGCTCAACGCCGGTCTATGCGGCAGGTCGCAGACCCGCCGAGAGCCCATCGGGCAGGCAGGCACCCGGCCAGTGGGGAGTGTCAGCAATGAAACAGCCATCCTTGCGCCTGTTCGTCTGGCTGGCGGCAGCCGTGCTGTTGATCGCCACCGTCCCGGCCGCCCTGGGCGCGGAGCCCTCCCGCCTCGATCCCCGCCTGCTGAACGAGTTGCAGGTCGCGCCCGGCCCGACCGATTTCCTGGTCTTTCTCAAGCCCCAGGCCGACTTGAGCGGTGCGGCGGCGGTGGAGAACCGCACGGCGCGGGTCGCGTATGTCTATCAGGCCCTGCGCGCCGTCGCCGGGCAGAGCCAGGCCCGCCTCCGCGCCGACCTGGATGCCTGGGGGGTGCCTTACCATCCCTTCTTTATCGTCAATGCCCTGCGCGTGACCGGCGACGAGGCTCTGGCCCGCAAGCTGGCCGCCCGGCCTGAGGTGGCCCGCGTCGTCGCCGACCCGGCTTTCGACGGCCTGGACGACCCGCCGCCCGGCCCGCCCGCCCCCCCGGCAGCGAACGGCGTGGAGTGGAACATCGCCCGCCTCAACGCCGACGATGTGTGGGCGCTGGGCTATACCGGCCAGAATATCGTCGTCGGCAGTTGCGATACCGGCGTGGACTATACCCACCCCGCCCTGGTGGCGCAGTACCGGGGCAACCTGGGCGGCGGCCTCTTTGACCACGACTATAACTGGTACGACACCTTTGGCGAGTACACGGTGCCCACCGACCCCAACGGCCACGGCACCCACACCACCGGCACCATGGTCGGCGACGACGGCGCAGGCAATCAGATCGGCATGGCCCCCGGTGCTCAATGGATCGCCTGCAAGGTTGATTCCTCCGGCGGCGTGTGGAAGGCATCCAAATATATCGAGTGCTGGGAGTGGTTCCTGGCCCCCACCCGCGTGAACGGCACCGACCCCGACCCCGGCAAGGCCCCCCACGTCATCAACAACTCCTGGTCGTGCCCCGGCAGCGAGGGCTGCGACCCCGACACGCTGCGCGACGCGGCCCAAGCCCTCTACGCCGCCGGCATCGCCATCGCCAAGTCGGGGGGCAACAGCGGATCGTCGTGTGAGACCATCACCAACCCCGGCCACTACCCGGAGCTGCTGGCCACCGCCGCCTTTGCCCAGGGGGATACCATCGCCGGCTTTTCCAGCCGGGGCCCGGTGACCGTGGACGGCGAGACGCGGATCAAGCCGGACATCGCCGCGCCGGGGGTCAGCATCCGCTCCTCCACGCCGGGCGGCGGCTATAGCTCCATGCAGGGCACCTCTATGGCCTCGCCCCACACCGCCGGCCTGATCGCCCTGCTGTGGTCGGCCCAGCCGGCTCTCATCGGCGACCTGGACACCACCTTCCAGATCGTCGAGGCCAGCGCCCAACCCAAGATAGACACCCAATGCCCGCCCAACGGCCCTGCAGGGCGGCCCAACAACGTGTGGGGCTGGGGCATCATGGACGCCCTGGCGGCCGTGCAATCGGCCACCGACACCGGCCTGGGCACGCTGAGCGGCACCGTCACCGCCAGCAACACAGGCCTCCCCCTCCCCGGCGTGGACCTGGAGATCGTCCAGGCCGACAACCGCCTGACCCGCCGGGCCGTCACCGACGCCGGCGGCGGCTATGCCGAGACCCTGCTGGCCGCCACCTATGACGTCACGGCCACGCTGTACGGCTACCTGCCGGCAGGGGCGACCGGAGTGGCCGTGGTCAAAGACACGGCCACCGACCTGGACCTGGCGCTGGACCCGGCCCCGGTGTGGATCCTCTCCGGAATGGTCACCGGGCAGGACACGGGCACGCCGCTGTGGGCCACCCTCAGCCTGCTGGGCACGCCGGTCTCGACCCCCACCAACCCGGCCAGCGGCGGATATGCCCTCCAGGTAGCGGAGGGCAGCTACATCCTGCGCGCCAGCAGCCCCGGTTACGCTCCCCAGGAACGGCCCATTGTCATCCAGGGCAATCGGGTCGAGGATTTTCAACTTCAGCCGGAGATCGGCTACTATGTGCGCGACAACCTGCGGCCCTGCGGACCCGAGTTTGCCTGGATTGACATCACCGCTACCGGCACGCCCTACAACCTGGGCGACGATGCCAGCCAGTATGTCTCTCTGGGCAGCAGGCAGTTCCCCTTCTACGGCACGAACTACAACGCCCTCTACATCGGTTCCAACGGTTTCGTCACCTTCGGCGCCGGGTCGAGCTATCCCGGCGGCAACGCCATCCCCTCCACCTTTCCGCCCAACAACGCCCTCTACGCTTTCTGGGATGACCTGAACCCGGCCAACGGCAGTCAGGGCAAGATCTATACCCAACTGGTGGACGGCCACCTGTTTGTCATCGAGTTCTACCAGGTGGAGCACTGGCCCGCCGGCGATCCGGAGACCTTTGAGATCGTCCTGGACCTGGATACGGGGGAGGTCCTCTTCCAATATCTGGAGGTGAGCGACAGCAGTTGGACCAGCGTGGGCATCGAAAACAGCGACGGCACGCGCGGCCTGGGCTACAGCTTTCACTCTGCGGCCATCCCCACCGACACGCTGGCCGTGGCCTTTTACCCGGTCATCGGCGGCCACCCTGCCGGGCAGGGCCTGGGCACCCTGCAGGGCACCGTCAGCAACGCCATCGGCGGCGATCCGATTGCCGGGGCCACGGTCAGCGCCGAAGCTTTTACCGGCGGCGAACTGTTCACCTTTACGACGGGCACCACCGGCTTTTACTCCGGCACGCTGTGCGCCGACCGGTACACGCTGACCGTGGGGGGCTGGCCGGCCTGCCCCTTGGATCCGGTCGCCGTCACGGTCTATAGCGGCACCGAGACGGTGCAGGATTTTGCCCTTTTGCCGGATAACCTGGGGTGGTTGTCGGGCCAGGTGCGCAGCGCCGTCGGCGGCCAGCCGCTGGCCGATGCCGTCGTCACAGCCCAAAGCTGGAGCAGCGGCGACCTGTTCACCACGACCACCGGGGCAGATGGCCTTTACGAGTTCCTGCTGGAAAGCGGATCCTACACCCTCACTGCCACTCTGGCCGGCTACCACCCCGCCGGGCCGGTCGAAGCGGCTGTCGCCTCCTGTCAGGTTGTAACCCATGACCTGGAACTGGAGCCTCTGGCCGGCGCTGCCGACCTGTGGATCACCAAAACGGCACCGCCAACGGCCACCGTCGGCGCCTATCTGACCTACACCCTGGCCTTCGGCTCTCTGGGCCCCGATATGGTCTCCCGGGCTGAGGTGTGGGATGGGTTGCCGGCCGAGGTGGAGTATATCACCGGCAGCGGCGGCACCTATAGCGACACCGCTCACGCGGTCATCTGGCAGTTGACCGACGTGGTTTCCGGCTTTGTCGGCGGCGGAACCCTCGTCGTCCAGGTGACCAGGGCGATCACCGACGGCCGGCCGGTGTGCAACGTGGCCCGGTTCCTGGCCGCCGGTGAAGCAGCCCCAGAGGACCCGGACCCGACCAACAACGCTTATACCGTTTGCACCACCATCGAGCTACCGCCCGTTTTCCGCTATGTTTACCTGCCTCTGGTGATAAAAGGCGCGCCGTAACTTCACCCCTATCCCCTGGCCCTTTCAGGGGCAGGTTTTCTGTCCGGCAGCTCTGGCCCCCCCCCCCCCCCCCCCCCCCGCCCCCCCCCGGGGGGGGGGCGGGGAGCCCGGCTCATGAGGAGGGGTCAGGGTTGTCCGGCCAGGACGGCATTCGCCTCTTGCGCCGCCTGGTCAAGGACGACCTGGGGGTCGGCATAGTTCTGGGTTACGGAGAGAATGGCCGTATAGAGGAGATCCCGCACCTCCAGCCCGGCGGCCACGGCCGGTTCCGGCCGGGCGTAGGGCAGGATCTGTTCGACCTGGGTCTGGACAAAGGGGTAGGCCGCCAGGGTATCGGTCATCACCTCCAGCGCCGAGGCCCGCACCGGCATCGCCTCCAGCCCACTGGCCCAGCGCGCCGTCTGGGGGGTGCTGGTGAACCAGCGGATAAAGCGCCATGCCGCCCGCTGCCGGGCCGGATCCCCCCGCAGGATGAAAAAGCTGGCTCCGTACAGGGCCGTGGCCGGCCTTTCCGGGTCGGCCTGGGGGATCAGGACCTGCCGCCATTGAAAGGGAGGCACGCCGTTTTCCAGCGCCGCCTGGTATGAATCGGCGTAGAGCCGGCTGTTGCCGGTCGAGGAAAAGGTGAACGCCGCCTGGCCATGGACAAAGGCGACATAATCGCCATATTCCTCCTGGGGCCGCCAGGCCAGGCCCTCGTCCATCAGGCGGCGGAGGAAGGCGAGGCTCTCCACGCCCGGCGGGGCGTTAAAGGTCGCCCGGCGACCGGCGTCGTCCAGTTGCTGGCCCCCCCGGCTGTAGAGCCAGGCGGTCAAGGTGGACACGCTTTCCACGAATGGGTAACAGCCTATGCCGGTCTGGGTCACCACGTCGAAACAGGCCTGCTCGAATTCATCCCACGTGGCGGGAGCGTGGTTCCAGCCGGCGCTGGCCAGCAGGGTATAATTGACCCACATGCCCACGGCGTTCTGAGCAAAGGGAAAGGCCCACATCTGGCGGCCAAAGCCGGGAAAACGCCCTGATTCCAGGAAACCGGGGAAAAAGTCGGCCAGATCGGCGTCGGTCAGGCCCACCTCTGGATCGTTGAGGTAGAGGTCCAGCGGCTCCACCACGCCGGCAGCCGCATATTGGGCGATCATGCTGGGAAAGGCCACCGCCAGGTCGGGCAGTTCGCCCTCAGAAAGGCCGGCCAGCATCGCGTTGTGGAGGCCCAGGTAGCCGGACTTGGGCACGATCTCGATCAGGACGTCAGGGTTTTCGGCCTCAAAACTGCGGACCAGTTCCCCCAGGAGCAGCCCCTGGGGCCGGTCCAGGGCAAACGGCTCCCAGAAGACCAGGGAGGTAACGCCGGGCGGCAGCGTCTCCGTGGGCTGGGGGCTGGCGACCGCCGTCGGTTCTTCGGTGGGCAGAGGGGGCGGCAGGGTGGCGGGCAACAGGTCGCAGCCGGCCAGGGCCGCGGCCAGCAGGAGCAGCCCAAGGGCGCTCCACAGCCGCCGGCGCAAAGCCGGCGTCGGCCTCGAACACCTCCAGGCTCCAGGCGGCGGGTCTGTGTCTGGAGAATCTGGCGATCTGCGCAGGTCTGGATGCGGCGTCAAGGTAGCATTCCCCCTTCCCTCGGCCGGGCCACACTGGTCTGGCTGGCAGCGGGCTGCCCTCACCGCAGGCCCGGGCCGGGCGGTATTATAGCAGGAAACCGGACTGCCGTCAAGGAGCCCAGGGCAGCCCTTGCCGGGATGTGGCAGGCATAGTATAATAGGCGCGCGGACGACAGAGGCGGATAGCCCCTGTCCGGCCACAACAGCCCAGACAGGTTTCAGGAGGGGGGTCGTGATCACGATTGATGGCTCCTACGGCGAAGGGGGAGGGCAGGTGTTGCGCACCAGCCTGGCCCTTTCGGCCCTCACCGGCCGGCCGGTGCGCCTGGAAAAGATCCGCGTCGGGCGGTGCAAGCCGGGCCTCCAGCCCCAGCACCTCACCGGCGTGCGGGCCATCGCCCGGGTGTGCGATGCGGAGGTGGAAGGTGACCGGCTCGACTCGCAAACGCTGACCTTCGTGCCCCGCTCGGCGCCCAGGGCCGGCACCTACACCTTTGACGTGGCCCAGGTGGCCAAAGGGGGCAGCGCCGGCGCAGTAAGCCTCATCCTGCAGACGGTGCTGCTGCCGCTGGCCCGGGCGGAAGGAGTATCGCACCTGACGCTCATCGGCGGCACCCATGTGGCCTGGAGCCCCCCGTTCGACTATCTCAAGCGGGTCTACCTGCCCACCCTGGCCCGGATGGGGATCGGCGCCAGGGTCAACATCGAAAAATGGGGCTGGTACCCCCTCGGTGGGGGGATGGTCAGGGCGACGGTGCAGGGGGCCGGAGAGATCGCGGGCCTGGACCTGCGGGCAAGGGGGGCCTTGCTGCGGGTGCGGGGCCTGTCGGTCAGCAGCAACCTGCCCAAACATATCCGTGAACGACAGGAACGGGCCGCGCTCCAGGCGCTGCGTTCCGGTGGGGTGAACGCCCGGATTGACCTGCTGGATGCGCCATCCAAAGGGCAGGGCACGGCGGTGTTCCTGTGGGCCGAGTTCGAGAACGCCCTCGCCGGCTTCAGCTCGCTGGGGGAGCGGGGCAAACCGGCCGAGCGCGTGGCCGAGGAGGCGGCTACCGACCTGCTGGAATATCTGCACAGCAGCGCCACCCTCGACCGCTACCTGGCCGATCAACTGGTGCTGCCGCTGGCCCTGGCCACCGGCCCCTCCCGGTTTACCACCGAACGGGTAACCCTCCACCTGCTGACCAACGCCTGGGTGGTCAACCACTTTTTCCCCGGTCGGGTGCAGGTGGAAGGAGAGGAGGGCCAACCGGGGGCCTGCTGGATCGATCCGGGGCAGGGCTGAATGCAATTGTAGCATCATGTTATATCTAAAGATATATTTTGACAACAGCGAGCCTGAGAGTTGACACCGGTTGACTCCTGTGGTATGATGCAGCCGATGAACAGGATGGACACGCTGCTGACGGTTCGCCAATTGCAAGATCTGCTCCAGGTAGACCGCATCACCATCTATCGCATGTTGAGCGATGGACGGCTGCAGGGGTTCAAAGTAGGCGGCCAGTGGCGGTTTTCGCGCCAGACCATTGAGAACTGGTTGCAACAACAACAGGCCTGCCTGGAGGCGGCCAGGCCGTCTGGGACCACCATGGCCGACATCCCCCTGCGCCCTTCGCCGGAGGCCCTGCCCCTGTCTTGCATCCAGGCCGTTCAGGATATCTTTGCCCAGGCGCTGGGCATTGCCGTCATCACCACGGCCCCAGATGGCACCCCCCTCACTTCCATCGCCAACCCCTGCCCCTTCTGCACCCTGATCTTCGGGACCAGGGGGGGGCGGCAGCGATGCATCAACTCCTGGCGCAAGGCGGCGGAGGGGGAACCTGGGGCGAGCCAGGTCCCAGGAGAGGGATCGCCCTTTGCCACCTGCCACGCCGGCCTGTGCTACGCCTGGAGCCGGATCGAGGTCGAGGGTCAGCTCGTCGCCGTTGTACACGCCGGCCAATTCCTGGATCGCGCGCCCCATCAGGGGGACCTGGCCGAATTGGCGGCCGCCACCGGGCTGGAGATCCAGGAACTGCAGGCTGCCCTGGCCCTGGTCCCGGTCCTGGATCGCGATCGGCAGGAGCGGGTCGTCCTCCTTTTGCCACGGGTGGCGGCCACCTTCGCCGAGATCGGCACAGAACGGCTGAACCTGTTGGGCCGCCTGCGGCGCATAGCCGAGATCAGCGGATACCAGCCTGTTGAGCATGGGAAATGAGGAGAGTGACAGATGAGAGAGTTACCGATTGCCCTACAAGAGGAATTGCGGCGGATGTTCGGCCCGCGGGTGGCCTTTGACCGCCAGGAGCGGATCTTTTACAGCCACGATGTAGGCTCGCTACCCAGCCTAGTCAAGCCGCTGGTGGGAAACACCCTGCCGGCGGCTGTGGTCCAGCCGCTGACCGAGGAGGAGGTGGTCCAGCTCGTGGCACTGGCCCAGGCCCACAACCTGCCGCTGACGCCACGGGGCAAATCCACCTCCGGCTATGGCGGTGTGGTGCCGGTCCGGGGCGGGTTGGTGGTGGACCTGGCCTGGATGAACCGGGTGTTGGCCGTGGATGCCGGGGCGCTGACTGTGACCGTGCAGCCCGGCGTGGTCTGGGAAAAGCTGGGAAAGGAATTGAATAAGCAGGGCCTGGCGCTATGCACCTATCCCTCCAGCGCACCCTCGTCCACGGTGGGCGGCTGGCTGGCCCAGGGTGGGATGGGCTACGGGGCCTACGAGTATGGACCGTTTCGTCAGAGCGTCCTCTCCGCCCGGGTGGTGCTGCCCGATGGTAAGGTGCAGGAATTCAAGGGGAGCGATCTGGATCTGATCAGCGAGGCCGAGGGGATCACCGGCATCATCACCGCCGTCACCCTGCGGGTGCGATCTGCCGGGTCAGAGGTGATGTGGGGTGCCCAATTCGACACGGCCGAGAGCCTGGCGCGGAGCCTGGCCGCCATTCGAGAGGCCGGCCTGCCCCTCTGGTCGGTCAGCTTTATTAACCCCAAGATGGCGGAACTCAAAAACCGGTTGCCGCCGCACATGGAACATGGCCACATCGTGGAGGAAGATCGCCCTGCCATCCCGCCAGGGTATCTCGCCATCCTGGTGGCTCCCGCCTCGCGCCGCGAGACCATCGCTGCCCAACTCCCCGCCCTGCTCAAGGCAGGCGGTGGAAAGCTGGTGGACGACGAGGTGGTGCAGCACGAATGGCAGGAACGCTTTAATCTGATGCACATCAAGCGCCTGGGGCCGAGCATCGCCCCGGCCGAGGTGGTGGTGCCCCTGGAGAACCTGGGCCGGGTGTTGCAGGGGATCGAAACCCGCATCGCCCTGCCGATGGTGCTGGAAGGGATGGTAGCCGGCAATGGTGAAGTGACGCTGTTGGGCTTTATCCTGCACGACGAGCGCAAATTCACCTTCAACCTGGCTTTTGGCCTGGCCCTGACCGTCCTCAAAATCGCCAGGGAAAACGGCGGGCGGGCCTATGCCACCGGGCTCTATTTTACAGGCGAGGCGGAAAGGGTGCTGGGGGCCGACCGCCTGCACCGCCTGCGCCGGTTCAAGTCGCAGGTTGACCCCCGCAACCTCTTCAACCCCGGCAAGGTCCTGAACGGCCAACCGCTGTTGTCGGCCTTTATGGGCCTGGCTAGCGCTTTCGAACCGGTGGTGCGCCGCCTGGGCAACAGCGCCGGATCGCCCATCGGCGAGCGGATCGAAGGCCAGGGCCGGCGCGGCATCCCCGACGACGTGGCCTGGTACGCCTACGCCTGCTCTCAGTGCGGCTACTGCGTGGACGAATGCGACCAATACTACGGCCGGGGCTGGGAGAGCCAGACGCCGCGCGGCAAGTGGTATTTCCTGCGGCAGTACATGCAGGGCAAGGCCGACTGGAACCAGAAGATGGTGGACACGATCCTGGCCTGCACCACCTGCGAACTGTGCAACGTGCGCTGCTGTGAGGACCTGCCCATTGAGCCGACCTGGCTCAAGCTGCGCGGACAACTTGTCCACGACGGGGGCCGGCTGACCTTCCCGCCCTTTGAGATCATGCGCCAGTCGCTGCACAAGGAGCACAACATCTGGGCGGCCTACCGCGTTGACCGGCCCAGGTGGATGCCAGAGGACAAGGTGGGCATCCTGCCCGAGCGGGCCGAGATCGCCTACTTCCCCGGCTGTACCGCCTCCTATGTGGAGAACGACATCGCCCAGGCCACCGCCTGCCTGTTGCACAAGGCCGGCATCGAGTTCACCTACCTGGGACAGGATGAGGCCTGCTGCGGCATTCCGATGCTGGTCGCCGGCCTGTGGGATACCTGGCAGGAGATCATGCGCCACAACATCGAGGCGATGAAGGCCCGCGGCGTCAAGACGGTGGTCACCTCTTGCCCCGCCTGCTGGCTGGTGTGGCACACCTTCTACCCGGAGTGGGCGAAAAAGCTGGGCATTGACTATCCCTTTGAGGCCAAACACTACAGCGAACTATTGGCCGAAAAGATCGAGGCCGGTACCTTCCAACTCGACCATGAGGTGAGGATGAAGGTCACCTGGCACGACTCGTGCCACATGGGCCGGGCCGGCAACATCTACGAGGCGCCGCGCCAGCTAATCCGGGCTATCCCCGGCATCGAGTTCGTGGAGATGGAACACAACCGCCAGCAGGCCCACTGCTGCGGCTCGGTACTGAGCCTGGTGGCCGATCCGGATGTCGGCAAGCGGATAGGCGATGTGCGCCTGGCCGAGGCCGACGCCGTCGGCGCTCAGGCCGTGGTGGCCGCCTGCCCCTGCTGTGAGGTGCAGCTCCGGGTCACGGCCGATAAAACCGGGCGCAACCTGCCGATCATTGACCTGGCCAGCCTGGCCTGCGAGGGCGCCGGCATTGAGCACCCCGATCCCACCCCCTATGCCCTGGAGATGTGGGCCGTGTTCGAGGCGATGATCCGCCTCCTCAAGCCGGAAGCGATGGCCGAGTTCATGGCAGGGCTCCTGCCGGAGATGATCGAGGCCATGCCGGCGCCGTTCCGGGGGATGATGAAGATGGTCAAAGCCTCCCCTGCTCCGGTGCGCGACGGGCTGATCGCCATGATGAAGCCGATGATGCCGTTCCTCTTCCCCCGCCTGATGCCGGGCATGATGCCCAAGGTCATGCCGGCCATGCTGGCGGCGGTCGGCCGGCGCATCCCCATGCCCAGGCAGATGGAGGAGCAGATGCCCGATCTGATGCCGGCGGCGATGGGCAACCTGCTGCCCAAGATGCTGCCGCTGGTGATCCCTCACTTTATGCCGTATATGGAGGCATACCTGAAGGGCCGGCCGGCAACGGCAACCTAGAGCCTATCCGATGCGCCCTGCCCCTCCTGGGAGGGGCAGGGCTTGTCTGAAAACCACCAGGGGCACGAAGGATACCAGGGGTTTTCAGCTATTTCCTTTGTGTTCCTTTGACCTTCGCCTGCGTGACCACCTTTTCAGACCGGCTCTCAGGCTCCACCACGATGGGGTTTAGGAAAGCTGCACGCCCAAGATCTTTCCGATCAGGTAGGTGCTCGCTGTGGCAAAGAGCCCAATGGCCACCATCTCCAGGCCGCTCTTCAGCCACGGCAAGCCGGTGAAGAGGGTCTTGAGCACCCCGATGACAAAAAGGGCCACGACGCTCAGGGCTGCGGACAGCAGGACGGCCGGCATCCCTTCGAGGAAAAAATAGGCCATCAGCGGAACGATGGCCCCCAGGATGAAGGCTCCACCGGAAAAAGCCCCCGCCCTCCAGGGGTTGGGGAAACTCTCCGGCATCAGCCCCAGTTCATCCCGCACCAGGCCCTCCAGGAACAGTTCTGATTCCTGGCTCATACGCTCGACCAACCGCTCCGCCTCGTCGGGGCTAAAGCCTTTGAGCTGGTACAGGATGCGGAGCTCCTCTTTTTCCTCCTCCGGGTCGCGCTCCATCTCCTCCCGCTCCCGCGCCACCTCCGCCTCGTGGACCTCCCGTTCCGACTTGCTGGAGATGTAGGCTCCGGCCGCCATCGAAATGGCCCCGGCCAGCAACCCGGCCACGCCGGCCAGCAGGACCATTCCCCGGCCGGGGTCTGCTCCGGCGACGCCCGACACCAGGCTAAGGGTAGAGACCAGGCCATCGTTGATGCCAAAGATCAGGTCACGCATGGCACCGCCTCCCCCTCGATGCCATCGTTCCCGGCCCAGAATGGCCGCCGGCCCGTCGGACTGTAACCCGGCCAGGGCGCGTAGGGCGATGGCATGGCCCTGCTCGTCGGCCAGGGCCTCGGCGGCGATGCGGGCGCTCTCGGCGTCGGCCAGGTCGGTCCCATAGCCGGCCATCGCCCCCCGTTCCACCGCCTCCAGCCGGCGGAGGATCTGCTGCTGCCCCCCCAGGCGGGACAGCAACCCCAACCAGCGGGCCCGCCGGACGGAGGGGGGCGGCGGGAGATCGCCACCCAACTCGCGGATGCGGGCTTCCCAGCGGGCAGCATGGCGCTGCTCGGTATCCCGCATTTCCAACAATAGCTGCCGGGTCCGCTCATCTCTGGCCGCCTCTGCCAGCCGCTGATAGGTTTGGGCCGCCGCTACTTCATCCCGCCAGTAGCCCTGCAGGCGGGCCATCTCTGGATCGGACATGGTTCTATCCCTTCTCTCCTTCCTCGACATGGAACCCCCCTTCGGACCCGGCTTCGCCCGGCCCCTGATCGGGGCCGGGCGAGGTGCGCCGGGCAACCAGGGCGGCGATCAGGGTGGTCAACGGCACGCCGGCCAGCAGCCCCAGGCTGCCGACGAGGGTCCGCACGATCTCCTCGGCGATGATCTCCCGGTTGAGGGTCGTCCCCAGCGGTTCGGCATAGACTGAGAGCAGGAGCAGGAGCGGCAGGGCCACGCCGGCGTAGGCCAGCAGCAGGGTGTTGACCATGGCCGCGATGTGGTCGCGGCCGATGACCATCCCGTGGCGGAACAGGGCCGTCCAGCCCAGCCGGGGATTGGCCCTGTTCAGCTCAAAGATGGCCGACGCCTGGTTGATGGCCACATCGTCCAGGGCGCCCAACGCACCGATGAGGATCCCGGCCAGCAGCAGCCCCTGCAGGTCCAACCGCGCCCCGGCCACCTGCAGGAACCCGGCCTCCTCGGCTCCAAATCCAGAAAGCCGTGCCCAGCCCACAAACCAGGTCGCCAGCAGGCCGGTCAGGATCAGACTGAGGAACAATCCGACCACGGCCACGTGCGTTTTGGCCCGCCAGCCGTAGACCAGGTACAGGCTGATGCCCATCATCACCACCGAGCCGATGAGGGTGATGACCACCGGGTTGTGGCCGGCCAGGATCTGGGGCACGATAAAGGCGATGAGGACGATCAGGCTGACCCCCATGCCGGCCAGGGAGCGCACGCCCTGCCAGCCGCTCAAGAGCAACGTCGCGGCTGCGAACAGCAGCGCCAGCCATAACAGCGGCCCGGTGCGCACATAGTCGGTGAGGAAGAACCGCTCCTCGCCCTCCGGGGTGCGGCTGTGTTCGACAACCACCCGGTCGCCGGCGCGGAACATCCGGCTCTGGTTGGTCAGGCCCAGCAGGCCGTGCTCGACCTCGACCTCCTGGCCATCCAACGTCCCGCCGGTAAAGCGCAACCGCAGGCGCTGATAGGGCTGCTCGATCTCGCCCTGGGTGATGGTTCCCTCTTCCAACACCGCCACCACCTGGGCCCGGAGGATCTCGCTCTCACCGGCAGCCAGTTCACCGCCGGGCACGCCCGGTGCCCCTCGCCGGACGATGGCGGCTAACAGGGCGAGGAGGGCTGCCACGAGCAGCCCTCCGGCAATCCACCTGGTTCGGGAGGAAAAAAGCATCCTGGAGAACCTCTCTTTTTCAGTTCAAAATTCCAGCACTGTGCCTGCCGGGCAGGGGGCTACCTGCTCGCCCAGGGCCTGGGCCAGGGCTACATAGGCTGCCTGGCCGGTGCAGTGGTTGAGAAAGAGGGCCGGTGGCCCCAGGGAGCGCAACCTTTCGACGATCCGGTGCAGGAGGGCCTGGTCGGCATGGATCAGGTGCGCCCCGCCGAGGATCGCCACCGGATCTCGCCCAAAGGTTCGCCGCACGTGGGCCAGGGTGTTGAGCAGGCCGGCATGGCAGCAGCCGCACACCAGCGCCAACCCTGCCGGGCTGTCCAGCACCAACGCCAGGTCGTCGCGATAGGGATCGGGCATCCAGCCTTCGCCGTGGCGAATGTAGTGGTGAGGGCTGCGCCCCTCCGCCTCGGACCGGTCGGCAATCTCGCCGGTGGTCCAGACGCCGGGCAGGACCTCCTGGGGCGTGGCGCTCAGACGGAGGTCGGCCAGGCGGCGGAGGGTCTCCTCTGTCAGCCGCAAGCCGACCGATTTTACATCCTCGCCCTGTCGGGAGAATCGCTCACGCAGCAGGTCTGGGTGGGCATACAGGGGTAACCCGGGCCGCAGCTCCAACAGGGCGCCCAGGCCGCCGGTGTGGTCGTAGTGGGCGTGGCTGAGCGCCAGGGCGGTCAGGCTGCCGGGCAGGATACCTACTTCTGACAGGTTGTGCAGCAACACCGAGCCGCTGGCGCCGGTGTCGAACAGCGCCCGCCGGCCCTGCGTTTCGATCAGAAACGACAGCCCATGCTCACCCCACAGGGTGGAGCGGGCCTGGACAGCATTGTCAACCAGACAGGTGGTCCTTATCACCCTTGGCCTCCTCGTTGCCGGCGATGCCGCCTGCGCCGGGGGCGCAGCCACAGGCGGCGTTGTCGGGATGGCCCCCCATCGCCGCGAGCCGGGCCTCGTTCGGCCTGGCCCTTGCCTGCCGTCCGTTGCCCGGCTGTGCGGAGCATATAGTCGGCCAGACGGGGCACGATCTCGCGCCCGACCCAGGTTAACGCTGCGCCGACCACGGACGGCACCCCGGAGCGGACAGGCACGGGCAGGGGTTGCCCCCTGACCTGGATGACCTCCGGCCCTGGCTGCAAAGCCGGCACGCTGACCGGTTTCGCTGCCGGTTCTTCCCTCAGCCGTTTTCGCACCTGGGCCCACACCTGGCGCAGCGCATCGGCCACAGCTCCCTCAGGTTGGTAGAGGGTTACCGGCCGGCCCTGGACTATCGCCTCGGTAACGACCGTATCGTAGGGCAGTTTGCCGGCAAGTTCGATCCCCTGCTCCTGGCAATAGGCCTCGATGCCGGCGGTGTGCGCCGCATTGACATCGGCCTTGTTGATGAGCACCATCGCCGGCACCCGAAAGTGGTTCACCGTGCCCAGAATGCGCTCCAGATCGTGCACGCCGGAGAGGGTGGGTTCGGCTACCAACAGGGCAAGGTCGGCCCCGGCGCTGGCCGAGATGACCGGGCAGCCGATGCCTGGCGGCCCATCCACCATGAGCAGCTCACGGCCCTCCTCCAGGGCCAGCCGCCGCCCCTGCTGTTTGACCATCGTCACCAGCTTGCCCGAGTTCTCCTGGCCGGCAAAGAGGTGGGCGTGAAACAGCGGCCCAAAGCGCGTATCGGAGCGGAACCACAGCCCGGCCTGCTGCTCCTCCATGCGGATCGCCTCGGCCGGGCACCGGTAAAAGCAGGAGGCGCAGCCCTCACAGGCCAGCGGGTCCACGCGATAGCCTCCCTCTCCCCCAAACGGGGGAGAGATGACGGCATCAAAGCGGCAGACCTCGTAGCAGCGACCGCACAGGGAACATCGGTCGGGGGCGATGATGGCGATCTGTCCGCCCATAAAAGGATGCTCTTCCAACTTTTGCGGCGACAGCACCAGTTCCAGGTTGGCGGCATCCACGTCGGCATCGGCCAGGACGATGGACATCTCCTGCGAAGCCAGATGGGCCAACGCGGCCGCCACCGAGGTCTTGCCCGTACCCCCCTTGCCGCTGAGGATGACCAGTTGTTTCATCGGGCAACCTCCCGGGCGATCTGCTCGTACAACCGGATGAACCGGGAGCGGTATTCCGGCAGCACCTCCACCAGGCTTTTCCCCTCTGAAATCGCCTCGGCGATGCGCCGATCGTGCGGGATGCGCATCAAGATGGGGATGCCTTCGGCAGCGCAGTAAGCGTCCACGCCCCCATCGCCCACGCCATCCCGGTTGACCACCACCCCCACCGGCAGGCCCAGCTCGTCGCGGGCGACCTGCACTGCCAGACGCAGGTCGTGCAGTCCAAAAGGGGTCGGTTCGGTCACCAGGAGCACGAAATCGGCGCCGCGCACGGTCTCGACCACCGGACAGGAGGTGCCGGGCTGGGCGTCAAGGATCACCACCCGCTCGCCGTTCCCCCTGTCCGAAGGGCGAAGATACCGGTTCTTCAACCGGCGGATAACCGGCGTGCCCATCGCCTGACCCACATCCAGCGTGCCCTGGGCAAACAGGATGGGGCCGGCCCGCCCCGCTTCCAGGCTGCCGGTGACGTTGAGGATCTCGTGGATGGCTCCTTCCGGGCAGTTGAGGGTGCAACTGCCGCAGCCGTGGCATAGTTCGGGGAAGACCAAAACCCTCCGGCTTACCACAGCGATCGCGTGCCAGGCACACACCCCGGCGCAGCGGCCGCAGTAGCTGCACCTGTCGAAATCCACTTCCGGGATCGGGATGCCGACCTCCTCGCGGTGGGTCAGCGTCGGCTTGAGAAAGAGGGCGGCGTTGGGCTCTTCCACGTCGCAGTCCAGGAAAAGCGGCTCCCTGTCCGCGAGGGATAGGGCCAGGCTGGTGGCGACGGTTGTCTTGCCGGTGCCGCCCTTGCCGCTGGCTACGGCGATGATCACGTTCACACCTCCCCAGGTTCCGGTCACAATGTGGCAAACCGCCCTTCACACCCATCGTCGGCCCAGGATGCGCACGGCCAGAAGGAATGGCACGACGGCAAAGGCTGCCAGGGCCGCCAGATCCGGGGCTATGTGGCCCGGCGGGCCGCCGGTCAGCGCCACCTGCAGCGCCTCTATGGCGTAGGTCAGCGGCAGCGCCTGGGCGACGACCTGCAGGCCTGTGGGCAGCGGTTTCACCGGACGCCGTCTGTGCTATAGAGGGGCAGGACTATGCTCCCTCTGTCACCGGCGTAGGGTGGCCACCAGGCGTTGGGGATACAGCAGCAGGTCCAGGGCCTCTTCGATGCGGACCACGGCCACATCGGCTGCCCGCAGCGCCACCGTCGCCAGCCCTTCCGGTCCCAGGACCGCGATCCCCAGGGCCGCTGCCGCCAGCATGTCGGCGTCGTTAGCCCCATTGCCGATAGCTACTGTCCGTTCTGCCTCCAGTCGTTCCACCAGGGCTCGTTTCTGGCCTGCCTCGTACCCGGCTGCGATGCGGGCCAGCCGCGCCCCCATCCGCCCGGCCGTTTCCGCCGCCCGGCCATGTGTGTCGGCCGTGACCAGGTGGATGGTCAGGCCGGTTGCCAGCGCCGTCAGCCGTTCGGCCACGCCGGGCAAAAGCTCGCCGTCGAGGGCCACGGTGCCGTTCAGGTCCAGCACCAGGTGCTCCAACTCCAGGGTTCCCTGGCCGGGAATGTCTACAGCAATCATGGTCTATTTCAAGGGTGGCTTTGACCTCACCCCATCCCCCCACCCCCCTTCCTCTCTCTTGCTCCTTCCCTCGCTCTGGGGGAGGGCCGGGGAAGGGATCGGGAGGAAAAGGGGTGAGGTCAAGAAACCACCCTGCGGGCGGGCGAGCCGTCGCGCGAATGGCGCGGGCGTTTGCAGGACAATGCCATAGGGAGGGAGCAGGGATCGGATCGCCGATGGAGCATTTAGGGTTTCCACTCCTGCCAGACTTTGCCTACCAGAGCAGGGCCCGGTTTGAGGGTCTTGTCCCCCGGCTGCCAGCCGGAAGGCATCACCTCGCCCGTGGCCCGGTTGTGCTGGAAGGCCTTGATCTGGCGGATCAGTTCGTCCGGGTTGCGGCCCACTTCGGGGGTGAGCACTTCGGTGGCCCGGATGATGAAATCGGGATCGATGATAAAGCGGCCGCGGACGTCCACACCCGCCGCCTCGTCGTATACCCCGTACACCGTGCCGATCCGCCCACCGCCGTCGGAGAGCATGGGGAAGGGGACGCCGCCTTCCACCATCTTGGACAGCTCCTCTTCCTGCCAGATCTTGTGCACAAAGCGGCTGTCGGTGCTGACCGACAGAACCTCGACGCCCAGTGCCTTGAACTGGTCGTACCTGGCGGCAACTGCCGCCAATTCTGTCGGTCAAACAAAGGTAAAGTCGCCTGGGTAGAAGCATAGCACGATCCACTTGCCGCGATAGTCCGACAGCTTGATGTTCTTGAATCCCTGGCCTGCGATGTAAGCCGTAGCCTCAAAGTCCGGGGCCTCTCGGCCCGTCCGCGCGATTGTCATGGGAACCTCCTCTTTCGTCCCTGCTTTTTCAGCAGGGGGTGGCGCGGAAACCAACGGTCCCGCTACCGGTTTGACACATCCATCCCTCTCCTCAGCCATGTTCAGGATCTCCTTTCTATCGTCAACCCTCCGACCCTATCCGAAAACCTGTAGGGCAGGCTTTCAGCCTGCCCGGACGGCCTGGAAAGGCCGTCCTACCCCCGTCCTCGGATAGGTCCCGGCCCTTGTGGCGATCCGCTCTGCTCCCTCGAAGGTAAACGGTTCCCCCCTTCACCCGGGCGCGCTTCAACCGGCATCCCCGGCGATCCGGGATCCGCCGTTTCTCACTCCCGCACCATCGTCGCACCGCACTGGGGGCAGGTGAGGCTATAGCACGGTTGCCCGGCCTGGTGCGGCACCTTGTGTCCACATGCCGGACAAACGCAATAGCCACCCGGGCCGGCGGCCTTGGGTCCCCCCATGCGGCCCGGCCCCTGGCCCTGACCGCGGCCGCCGCCCTGGCCCTGTCCTTGTCCCTGTCCTTTTCCTCTGCCCATGACCTCCTCCTATCCCGACTTCTCTGGCCGCCTGGGCCCCCTCAGGTTGGTTGGGTTCCCCCAAGGGTGGTCCCAACTGGCCTCTTTGACAACCCCTTTCCTGTGCATCCCGACTACTCCCCCCTGGCCGGGATCTCCCCATGCCCATGTTCCCGGCTCTCCTGGCACGGGGCAGCGCTGTGGAGGTTTCCGTCCAGATATCCCTCTACCGCCTGGCGCACGGTGCCGCAGGCCCCGGTCACCCCTTCGATGCCATGCTGGTGGAAGAACAGGATCGCCCGCCCCCCCATGCCACCGGTGAGCATCACATTCGCCCCCAGGCTGAAGATCAGGGCCGGGACCTGTCCCGGTTGGTGGTTGCCGTAGTAAGGGTTGTCCACCTCGCGGATTCCTGTGACCTGTCGGCCTTCCAGGTCCACCAGGACAAAGTAAGGACAGCGTCCAAAGTGGGAGCTGACGATGCTGTCCAGGCCGTTCTTGGTGTCGGCAGAAACGGCAATGCGCATTGGTCTAATCCTCTCTTTTCAGTGGTTTGATCCTGACCATCCTCTCGGTCCGTTGCCGGCGCAGGTTCCTGAGTGTCCTGCGCAGGGCTCCTTTTGAGATCAGGGTCGGGGTGAGGGGCCGGCCTGGACACCCCCACCTCCCCCTCGCCGGAGTTCGCGGTCGGTTGTTCCGGCGTGGGCCATAACGTTGGCTCCGGCCATCGGTTCGAGTTGGCCGGCCTTGAACGCCTCCACCGCCTGGCGGACCGTGCCCCCCGGCACCAGGTAGGCCGGGATGCCGGCTGCCTGCAGCACGCCAAAGGCGTTCGGCCCCAGGTTGCTGCTCAACACCGCCCTGGCGCCGTGGTTCACCACAAACTGGGCGGCCTGGACGCCTGCGCCCCCGCCCTGGCTCACCGCCGGGTTGGGCAGCGCCTCGAACTCCATCGTCTCGGTTTCGACGAACAGGTAGGTTGGGCAACGACCGAACAACGGACTGGCCGGTGCATCCAGGTCGTCACCCTGCGAAGAAATCACTATCCTCACTTGATCGATCTCCTTGCCCGTGGTATAATCCAGGGGCCATCTGCCTGTGGGGCGGTGGTGAGAGCGGGGACGGGCGACGAGCCTTGCCCCTTGTCGGCCTGCCCCTGCTCTGCTTCCCGGCCCCCTGTTATTCCTGGCTCAGCTCATCCATCCGCCGGTTGATGGCATCGAGCCGTTCTTTCAGCCACTCCGCTTCGCCCCTGAGCGCCTCGAGCTCCTGCTCGCGGGACGGTGGCGCATAGGCCGGGGGAACACCCCACCGCGCCCAGCGGGGCAGCCCCGTGGCGTAGTACCAGTGCCGCCACCCGTGACCACCGCCGCGGCCAAAGAAGCGGCGGCCCGGTCCCGGGTTCGCCCAGCCCGGCGAAGCATACCCGCCACAGTAGCCCATGCCCCGACCGGTCCTGGGACCCATACCGAAGGGGCCGGTTCCATCTCCTGCTGGCATATTTTTCACCTCCTTTCTGTTGTTTATCGTCCTTTCTCAACCTGAACCATCACAGGCCGGCGTGCGTCTGCGAAAAGGTTGAAAACCGGGCCGCAGGCACCCGCCCTGTCAGTTCCCTGGCGATGGGCGCAAAAAGCTCGCCCGTATATTCTTCAATCCGGCCCGTATCGCACAGCCGGGCGATCTCGGGGTCTATCGGCAGCCGGCCCAGAAAAGGCACGCCGAGACGGCGCGCCGTCTCTTCGGCATGGCTGGGGCCGAAAATGTCGTAGCGCCTGCCCGTGTCGGGGCACTCGAAGTAGCTCATGTTCTCGATCAGCCCCAGAATGGGGGTCCCCATCTGCCGGGCCATCTGGGCCGCCTTGCGCACCACCATGCCCGCCAGGTCCTGCGGCGAGCTGACCAGCACAATGCCCGACATGGGCAACGACTGCATCACCGTCAGCGAAGCGTCGGAGGTGCCGGGCGGCAGGTCCACGATCAGGTAGTCGAGCGTCCCCCAAAAGATGTCGCCCCAGAACTGCCTGATCGCCCCGCTGATCAGCGGCCCACGCCAGATGACCGCCATATCCTCCTGCTCCAGCAGCAGGTTGATGGACATGACCTTGATGCCGCTCCGGGTCTGGGGCGGCACGGGCCCGATGGGGCTCATGCCCAGCCGGGCCCCGTCGGGGAAAAAGATGCGGGGGATGCTGGGGCCGGTGATGTCGGCGTCCAGGATGCCGACCTGGTGCCCCTCCCGGCGCAGGGCAACGGCCAGCAGGCTGCTGACGAGGGATTTGCCTACGCCTCCCTTGCCACTCATCACCGCGATCACGTGGCGGATGATGTTCAGGTCCTCGACCGCTCCCTTTTCGGGCACCCCGATGCCGATGCGGCGCTTCTCCTCCTCGCTCATCTCCGCCAGCCCCACCTGGACCTCCGTGGCGCCCTCCACCGCCCCGACCGCGCGCTTTACCTCTTCCACGATCTGGTCGCGGAGTGGACAGCCCAGTGTCGTCAGGGCCAGGGTGATCTCTACCCGGCCCTGCTCGATCCGCACCTGGCGGACCATGCCCAGTTCGACCAGGCTCCTGTGTAACTCCGGGTCCATGACCCCTTCCAGTGCTTTGCGTACTGCGGATTCGGTAACCATTCCAGACTCTCCTCTGTTCTCTGAAAACTTGCTCATCGGTGGACCTCCATGTGGGCATTGTACCGGTCCAGAAAGCGGTGGAGCAGCCGGTCGGTCTCCTGCAGGTCCTCGACCCACTGGGCCAGGTAGCGATCGCCCGCGTCGGTGATGTTGTACCGGCGGCGGGCCGGGCCGACATGGCCGGTATCCCAATGCGAGACAGCAAAGCCACGCTCCTCCAGGTTCCGCAGGATGCGGTAGACCGTGCTCAGCTCCACCTGGTCCTCACCGAACCCAAGGCGTTTCAATTCATCCAGCAGTTCGTAGCCGTGGGCCTGTTGGTGGTGCAACAGCAGCAACAGGCACGGCTCCAGGAAGCGATGGATGCGCCGTGGGCAAACCTGGCCCGACGCCCCCCCCCGCCAGCCGTGATGGCCACGCGGCATGGTCCGTATCTCCTCTTGTTCTTCATCTATGTGCATTTTGCACCTATGACTATATTACCACAAATTGCGCCGCTTGTCAAGTATCCATTGCGCCGATCCTTCGAACACCTGCCGGACCATCGTCCGGGGGAGGGAGCGAGGGAACAGCGCCGCGCCGGGATCGGTCCTCCCCTTTTCCAGTTCACCGGGGCCCAGGAGTAGCCAGGGGTACAGCTTTGTGGTATAATAGACCCTGACCAATCGCCGATAGCTGATGGGATATAGATGCTCAAAGGACTGCTTAGCAAGGTCGTTGGCGACCCCAACGAGAGAGAAATCCGCAGGCTCCAGCCGTTGGTAGAGGCCATCAACGCCCTGGAGCCGGAGATGGAACGGCGCACCGATGCCGAACTCCGCGCCCTGACCGACCGCTTCCGGGCGCAGGTGGCCGCCGGCGAGGAGCTGGATGACCTGTTGGTGCCGGCCTTTGCCGCGGTGCGCGAAGCCGCCAAGCGGACTGTGGACATGCGTCCTTTTGACGTGCAGCTCATCGGCGGCATCGTGCTGCACCAGGGCAAGGTAGCCGAGATGAAAACCGGCGAGGGCAAGACCCTGGTGGCCACCCTGCCGGTCTACCTGAACGCCCTGCTGGGGCGTGGCGTCCACCTGGTGACCGTGAACGACTACCTGGCCCGCCGCGACAGCCTGTGGATGGGGCCGATCTATCATTTCCTGGGCCTGAGCGTGGGCCTCCTCCAGTCGGGCTATGACCAGCCGGCCTACCTCTACGATCCGACATACCAGCGCGACCCCTACCCCGGCCTGCGCCCGGTGCCCCGCCGGGAAGCCTATGCTGCCGACGTGACCTATGGCACCAACAACGAATTCGGCTTTGACTACCTGCGCGACAACCTGGCCCTGTCCCTGGCCCACCGCGTCCAGCGCCCCCTCTACTACGCCATCGTGGACGAGGTGGACAATATCTTTATTGATGAGGCCCGCACCCCCCTCATCATCTCCGGGCCGTCGGACGAGCCGGTCGAGGAGTACAGCCGCTTTGCGGCCATCGCCCGCAAGCTGGAACAGGGTGTCCATTATGAGCTGGACGAGAAGGAGCGCAGCGTCTTTCTCACCGACGCCGGCCTGGCCCTGGTGGAGCAGGAAACCGGCATCGAAAATATCTACGACGAAGCCAACTACCGCTACGTCCACTATATGGAGCAGGCCCTCAAAGCCCAGGTCCTGTTCCAGGAGGGCCACGACTATATCCGGCAGCGTAAACAGATCATCCTGGTGGACCCGCATACCGGGCGGCTGATGCCCGACCGCCGCCTGAGCGAAGGGCTGCACCAGGCCATCGAGGCCAAGGAGGGGGTGCCTATCCGCCCCCGCGATGTGACCTCGGCCACCATCACCATCCAGAACTATTTCCGCATGTACAAAAAGCTGGCCGGCATGAGCGGCACGGCGGCTACCGAGGCGGAAGAGTTTTACAAAATCTACGGCCTGGACGTGGTGGTCATTCCCACCCACAAGCCGATGATCCGCGTGGACCATCCTGACGTGGTCTATCGCACCGAGGAAGCCAAACTCCGCGCCGTGGCCCGCGAAATTCTGTTCTGCCACAGCCGGGGCCAGCCGGTGCTGGTGGGCACCACGTCGGTGGAGATGTCGGAGCGGCTGAGCGCCCGGCTTTCCGGCGAACGGCTGCAAATGGCCGCGGTGGCCCCCCGCGTAGCCTACGCCCTGCAAGAGGCCGATTTGGACAAACAGGAACGCGCCGGTTTGCGGGAGGTCCTGAACGCCAGCCTGGAGACGATGAACCCCCTCGCCTGGCGGCGGTTGATGCGCGACGTGGGCCTGGACCCCAATATCCTCTCTGAGGAGAACCTGGAGTGGATCGCCGCCTATCTGAAACTCCCCGCCGAGGGGGCCGCCCGCCAGGCCCTGGAGCGTGCCCTCCGCGAGGGGATCGCCCACCAGGTGCTGAACGCCAAGGAGCACACCCGCGAGGCGAGCATCATCGCCCGCGCCGGCGAACCGGGGGCGGTGACCATCGCCACCAACATGGCCGGCCGCGGCGTAGACATCAAACTCGGTGGCGAACTGTCCGACGAGGTGATCCACCGCGCCCACCTGGCCCTGCGGGCGCGCGGGCTGGACCCGTTCCAGGCCACGCCGGCCCAGATGGATAGCGCCATCGCCGAGGTGGCCCCCCAATACGCCCGACGCCGTGAGCAGGTGCTGGCCGTCGGCGGCCTGCACATCCTGGGCACCGAGCGCCACGAGGCCCGCCGCATAGACAATCAACTGCGCGGGCGCTCCGGCCGGCAGGGCGAGCCGGGCTCTTCCCGCTTTTACCTGTCGCTGGAAGACGACCTGATGCGCCGCTTTGGCCGCCGCGAGATGCTGGGCAAGCTGATGGAACAGATCGGCGACGATTTTCCCATCGAACATAGCCTGGTGTCCAGAACGATCGAACGGGCCCAAACCTCGGTCGAGGGCTACAACTTTGACATCCGCAAGCACCTGCTGGAATACGATGACGTGCTGAACCGGCAGCGCGAGACGATCTATGGCGAGCGGCTGCGCATCCTCCAGGCCGACGACCTGCGGCCCGAAGTGCAGCGGATGCTCGAACGGCAGGTGGATGAGTATGTCGAACGGTACGGCCAGGACCCTGCCCGGCGCCACCTGCTGTTTGCCACCCTGGACGACGTGGTGCCCCTCCTCCTGCCGGCGCCCACCGCCCCCTTCCAGGGACCCCTCTCCTTCTCGCCCGGCTCCGGCCTGACCGCCTTTCCCCCCTTTACCATCAGCTTCCTGGCGGATCAACTGGCCGATCAGCCCCTCCACCAGGTGCAGCAGACGCTGCGCCAGGCTGCCCAGCAGGCCGCCGCCGACTATGGCGCCCAAATCCGCCACATCGTGAGCGAAGTGGCCGGCGATACCCTCGACAAGTATGAGGAACGGCTGGACCGCTACCGGGCGCTGCTCGACGAAAAGATCGACGACTGGCTGCAGTTGATGGAAGAGCGGGGCCAGGCCACCGAGGCCCGACGGCTGGAGCAACACCTGAGCCGTACCTTCCCCCTGAAACTCAGCACCCCGGCCCACCTCCTGACCGCCGACCTGGATGACCTGCGCGACCACTGGCTGGCGCAGGTCGAAGTCGAGTTCCACCGCCAGACCCTGGCCGGGATGATGGACCGCATCCAGATCCGATTGCCTGCCGACCTCCGCCTGGACCGGGTGGGGCCGGCCTGGTTGTCGGCGTCCAGGCTGGCAGAGGAGATGCAACGCGTCCTGGAGCTGGCGGTCAAACAACCGCGCGATGCCGACGCCGCCCAACGGCTGGCCGCGTGGACCGTGCCCGCCCACCCCGACTCTGACCAGGTGCTGGCCTTTGTCACAGCCGTCAAAGGGGCCAGCCACCTGGACTTTGGCCGGCTGGACCGGCTGGTGGGCCACCTCCTGGGCGTCGGCCTGGATGAACTGATCGGCCAATACCTGGACGCCGTGGAGCAGGAGGGGGGACGCCTGCGCCGTGACCTGGAGCGCCTGCGCGAATCGGTCGCCGAGGGCAAACGGGGCGGTCGCGCCGACCTGGTGGGCTTGCTTCGCCAGCTCAACGACTTGGTTCACCTGGAAGTCCCCGATGTGGAAAAGCTCCTGGACCTGGCCGTGGCCCACGAATATGACAAGTGGGCGCAACGCCAACTGGCCGACATCGAGGCCGCCGCAGAGCATTCCCCTCTGGCCGACACATCCTGGGCCACCCTCGCCGAACATCTGCTGGCCAGCCATTTTACCCAGAAGCAGAGGTACGACCGGGAACACCGTCGCCACGTCGTCTGGGCCCCCCGCTTTCCCCTCAACTTCCTGGCCCAGACCTTTGTGGCCGGCCTGGAGCAGGATGCCCTGCGCGACGCCATCCTGAACTCGCTGCGCTGGGCCGTCGAGCAGCGGGAGCAAACCTGGGGGCACCAGGAACTCCAGCGTTGGGAACAACTGACCCTCGACGACCTGGAAGAGACGACCCGGGACAGCCTGCTCCGCTACCTGGGGGAACAGCAGTTGGGCGAGTACCGGGACCGCCTCGTTGAGGAACTGCCCGCCGACCTCGAGGCGCGCCTGCAGTTCCTCCTGGCCGTGCGCCAACTGGAGAAACAGAACCTGCGCCTGGGCGACCTGCCCCAGGCAGACCGGCTGCTGGCCCGGCTGGGGCAGGCCCTGGAAGAGCAGGTCCTCGGCACGCCGATCCGCGAGCTGGACGCGGCGCTCCAGGAGCAGATCCACCACTATCTGGGCCAGGCCGGCCTGCTGGACGATCCGCAGGCCCGCCAGGAGTTCCTGCACCGGCCGATCCGCGACTGGGATGAGCACACCCGCGACGAAGTGGCCGCCTTCCTGGGCCAGCGCTTCATCGCTGCCCACCAGGACCGCCCTGTGGCCGACCTGCCCGATCCGGCCCGCGAGGTGGTGATGGCCCACCTCCAGGCCCGGCGGGCCTTTGTGGATGAGGAGCAGGTGCAGCGCTTCCTGGTCCACGGCCGGCTGGGCGACCTGCCGCCGGACCGGCAGCAAGAGGCCCTCCTGTACCTGGCCCGCGCCCGCCTGGATCGCCTGAGCAGGCGCAAGATCTCCAACCTGGACATCAAGACCCGCCAGGTGGTGATTGACTCGCTGCAACGGCAGGGGCTGTTCACCGACCCGGCCCGCCGGGACGCGCTGCTGGCTTCCCCCCTCGACGACCTCCGGCCGGAGGTGCGGGAAGGGTTTGCCCGGTTCCTGGCCCGGCAACAGTACGCCGCCGGGCTGGCCTGCCTGGACACCGATGCCCGCCGCCAGGTCGTGGACCGGCTGAAGCGGTCTGGGGTGCTGTCCGATCCAGACCGGATGGGCGCGCTGTCCGGCCGCCGGCTGGGGGAATTGGACGGGAACCTGGCGGCCCAGATCCGCGAGGAACTGATCGGCCGGCTCCAGGCCGACCTGGCCACCAGGACGATGGAAGAGTTGCCCGCCGAGGTGCGCCGCCTGGTCCATCAGGCCCTGGATGAGCAGGACTATTTCGTGGATCAGGAAAAGGTCCACTGGTACGAGCGTAAAACCCTGGCCCAACTGCCCGGCGAGTTGTTGCGTGGCCTGGAACAACACCTGGGCCACCTCCGCCTGGCCGAGATGGCCACCGTCCCCTTCCGCATCCTGCCGGCCGACACGCAGAGCACCCTGCTGGCCTTCCTGGACGGCGAAGGGCTGGTGGCCGACCGCGCCGAGCGCCTGCGCCTGACCCAGGTCGGTTCCCTGGCCGAGCTGGATGAACAGGTCCGCCGGGCCGTGGCCCTGCACCTGGGGCGGCAATGGCTGGTGGAGATCCGGAGCCAGCGCCCCTCCAACCTGCCCGACCGTGAGCGGGCGCTGGTGTGGACCTACCTGCGGGACCAGGGATATTTCGCCGACGGGTTCAAAGAGGAGCTGTTCCCCTATCAGCGGCTGGACGAATTCGAGGCCGAAACCCGGCGGACGGTCGAACAGGCCGTGGTGGACCGCCTCACCTCAGCCCTCGAGCGGCAGCCCATCGGCGAACTGCCCGCCGACGTGCAGGCGGCGATCCACGCCCGGCTGGGCGAAACCGACTATTTTGTGGACCAGGACCGCCTCCGCCAGGTGGAAGAGCTGCCCCTCGCCTCCCTGCCCGCCGACCTGCAGCCGGAGGTCGAGGCGGCGCTGGGAGAGCATCTGCTGGCCGACCTCAACACCACGCCGGTAGCCGCCCTGCCGCCGGAGACCCAGGCTGCCCTGTGGCGCTACCTGGACGAAATCGGCTATTTTGTGGATGAGAGCCGCCGGAGCCACTTCCTCGAACGCCGCCTGGCCGACCTGGTCGGCGAGCATCGGGAGGCCGTGGCCCACGACCTGGCCCGCCAGCTTGCCGCCGACATTGGCGACAGGCCGGTGGCGGAACTCGACGACGAACTGCGCCAGGGGTTACGCGAGGCCCTGGAGGGGGTGGGCCATTTTGAAAATGCCGGGGAGCGGGCGCCGGGGGGGGGGCTGGGGGGGCAGCCGCTGGGCACCCTCCTCGAGGCCGGACCGGCGGGGCGGCGGCGGCGGGAGGAGCTGGACCTGTTGGCCATCCGGTTTGGCCAGGTGCAACTGGCTGCCTGGTCCGAAAAGCCCTTGCTCGACCTGCCGCCGGCCGAGCGGGAGGCCATCCTGGCCCACCTGCAGGCCCGCCATCGGTTCCTGGACCGGGATCGGTTCGACCGGCTCCAGAACCAGCGCCTGGGCGACCTCCAACCCGACCTGCGCCAGGAGCTGATCGCGGCGCTGCGGCAACAACAGGCCGACCGGCTCCGCCAGCAGCGGCTATCGGCCCTTGGCCAGGAGCTGCGCCGCGCCCTGTACCAGGCGCTGCGCGAGGAGGGGATGCCCCTGCCCGATGGCGGGGAGGGGCAGATGCGGACGTTGCGCCGCCAAAAGGTGGGCGACCTGGAACCCGACCTCTACCATGCCCTGCTGCGGGACCTGGGGCAGCAGGCGGTGGCCGGGTGGGGAGCCACCCGCTTCCAGGACCTGCCCCCGGAGCAACGGGCCTGGCTGAGCGCCTACCTGGGGCGGCAGATCATGGGCCGCATCGAGCGCCAGGTGCTGCTGTACACCATCAGCCGCCTGTGGATCGATTACCTGACCGATATCGAAGACCTGCGCCGGGGCATCGGCCTGGAGGCGTATGGGCAACGGGACCCGCTGGTGGAGTACAAGCGCAAGGCGTTTGAGCTGTTCGAGGACTTGAGCCACAACATCCGCCGCACGGTCGTCCGCTCCCTGTTCCGCCAGATGCCGCAGCCGGTCCAGGCCTCCTGAGGGCTGGTCTGAAAAGATGGCCATACGCAAAGGAATAAAAAGGAATAGCTAAAAAACCCTGGTGTCCTTCGTGTCCCTGGTGGTTTTCAGACAAGCTCTGAGCCGGCACCACCCGACCCGAAGAGGGGCAGCGGCCAGGTTGTATTGCTCTGGGGCAAGGTTTGATCTTTTGGGCCAAAGATGCTACAATAAGGCCGTCAAGACAGCGGCCTTAGACGCCCGGGAGGAATGGGCAGATTGCCGGATGGGGGGGCCACCGATCCGCCGGTTGCGAAAAGCCCCCCACGAGGAAAAGGAGGTGCAACGTTGGTCTTCAGTGGAGAAGATTTCACGACAAGGCTTATGAACGATATGGACCCCCAGCTCCTGGACCTGGTCAGAACCAAGATCAGCTCGTTTATCAAATGGGACCTGGTTCGATTTTTGCGGGAGAATCCCAACACCGCCGATACAGCGGAAAACATTGCCAAGTATATCGGCCGGAATGCTGCCACCGTCGAGCCGGAATTGCGCGAGTTGGTGGACAGTGGGATCATGGATGTCAGGTTGCTGGAGGGGATGCCCATCTACTCCCTGACCGGCAACGCCGATACGCGGGAACTGATCGAACGCTTTATCAAAGCCTGCGAAGATCGCCATTTCCGCGTCAAGGTCATCTATCACATTGTCCGCGGCATCCGATAGGCACCCCCGGAGCCGGGCCGTAGTTCGCCCCAGGCAAACCCAGGGAGCACCCGGCAGCCTTGGCCGGGAGGTTGTGCGCTCAAAGGAGGCAGAAAAACATGAGCAATGAACGGATCAAGACTGATATAAAAGGGCTTGATGAGATGCTGGGCGGGGGGTTCTTGCCGCAGACGGCCAACCTGGTGGAAGGGCCACCCGGCACGGGCAAAAGCACCCTTGGGATGCAGTTCATCTACAACGGCATCCGATACCACAACGAGCCGGGGTTGATCGTGACCTTTGAGGAGTTCCCCCAGCAGTACTACCGGGACGCCGAGAACTTTGGCTGGGACTTTCGTCAGCTTGAGCGGGAGGGCAAGCTGCGCGTGATCATGACCAGCCCGGAGGTCACCCGCTCCGACCTGGAGAGCGTGGGGGGGGTCATTGAAACCCTGGCCCGCGAAATGGGTGCCCGGCGCATCCTGGTTGATAGCATCTCCCACTTTGACCAACTGGCCGAGAATGTCACCGAGCTCCGCGCGGTGGTTTATGGCTTTATCAATGCCCTCAAACGGGAAGGGCTGACCAGCATCCTGACGCGGGAGAGCCCCGTGCTGCTGGGGGGGGAAGAAGGCCAGAATCCCCTGGCGTTCGTGGTAGATTCCTACATTTTGCTGCGCTATGTGGAGCTGGAAAGCACCATCCGCAAGGCCCTTCTGGTCCTGAAACTGCGGGGCAGCGACCACGCCAAAGACATCCGCCAGTTCGAGATCACGCGCCAGGGCATCGAGATTATGTCCAAGTTCGAAGGCCAGGAGGGCATCATGAGCGGCAGCCCCCGGCGCATGGCCGAGGCCTTTGTGGAGGCCTTTGGCAAACGGTAGGTTCTGCTGCGCACTTCAGCCTCTCCACGGCAGGGAGGGCCAGAGCCAGGAGAACAAACTTGGGTCACACACTCGGCTCCATCTTGATTCTGTACAGTTGGATCGTAGCGGCAGCCCTGATCGGCTTCCTGCTCCTGATCGGGCGTTTCCACGAGATCAAGTTCCGGCAAAGGTCGGGCTACCGGCTATTCCTCCTCCCCCTGGGGCTTTTTATCGTGGCTGCCGTGTGGGACGCCTTTTTTGCCAACCGCTATACCGGCGATCCGCTCCTGGATTTCGTGGGCGCGTGGGAGCCCGACCTGCTGTTTCTGGTGGGCGGCCTGATCCTGTCGGCCCTGTGTTATTCCCTGTTCAGGGCGATGATGGGGAGCAAACGATGATGGACATCCTGGGCGCCATTCTGGGTTCGATGGGCCTGGTGTCGCTGATGTATGCTCTGGCCATCCTGGCCCAGTTCGGACGCAAGCTGGGTGCTGTCACCAAAATGCCCCCTGTCTACAAGGGGTACTATGGGGCCCTGGGCTGTGTGGGGGTGGCGGTCGTGCTCCGCCTCATCCGCGCCAGCGTGTTTTGGGCTTCGGCGCAGAGTATCCCCCACTCGCTCAATTCATCCATCTTTTACCTTTTCCTCTATCATCTCCCCCTGGCCGTGGGGCTGAGCCTCGGTTTGGGGATCACCTGGTACTATTGGAGCTGGTTGCTGAAAGAACACTAGATGGTCGAACGGGTGCAACAGCACAGCATGGCCGATGCCCAGGGTGAATTGGCGCCGATCCCCGCCTCCGGCCAGGGATTGCAGGCCGTTCTGGATACGATCCTGGAGCAACTGGGCCAGATCGTGCCCTATGACAGCGCCTCTATTCTCCTGGCCGGCAGGCCAACCTGGCATCTCGTCGCCGCCCGGGGCCTGCCCCCCGACGTTGCCTGGCAAGAGTTTACCCTGCCCCCTCATAACCGCAAGATCGCCCGGATGCGGGAAACAGGGCAGCCGCTGATCATCCCCGACGTGCGGCTGGAGGAAGCGTGGGTGCCTGTGCCGGGGACGGAATATATCCGTTCCTGGATCGGGGCTCCGCTGCTGGCGCAGGGCCGGATGATCGGCATCTTGAACGTGGACAAGGCCGAACCGGACTACTACCGGGCGCAGGATGCCCAACTGGTGATGGCCTTTGCCGGCCAGGCAGCCGTCGTCATCGAAAACGCCCGCCTGCTGGAAGCCGAGCGCCGCCGTTCCGCCCACCTGAGCCTGATCGCTGATGTCAGCCGCCAGGTGTTATCGATCCTGGACCCCCAGGCCCTCCTCGATTACGCCGTCCAGGCGATCCGGGACCGGTTCGGCTATTACCATGTGGACGTGTTCCTGACCGACCCGGCAGGGGAGTCTATGGTCTTCCGGGCCGGCAGCTGGCGCGATCCGGCTGCCCCCGTGCCTGCCCGGAGGTTGAGCCTCCGCATCGGTCAAGAGGGGATCATCGGCCATGTCGCGGCTACCGGGCAGGGCTACGTGGCCAACGACGTGGATCAGGACCCTTACTATGTCGCCGATCCGCTCCTGCCGGAGACCAGGTCGGAGATGGCCGTGCCCATCCGGGCCGGAGATCGCGTGCTGGGTGTGCTGGACCTGAACAGCGACCAGCCAGGGGCCTTTGACGACGATGACCTGTTCGTGGCCCAGAGCCTGGCCGATCAACTGGCCCTTGGGTTGGAAAATGCGCGCCTGTACGAGGCGGCCAGGCAGCGGGTGGCCGAACTGGAGGCGGTGCGCCAGGCCAGCCTGAGCCTGACCTCCAGCCTGGAGCTGCCGGCCGTGTTGGAAAACATCCTGCGCAGCGCGATGCAGCTCCTGAGCGGGGTGCGAAATGCCCATGTGTTCCTCTACCGGGATGGCCTCTTGACCTTTGGAGCGGCGCTGTGGGCTGACGGTCGCCAGGGCACCCTGTGGGCCGAACCCCGCCCCGAGGGCCTGACCTATACCGTGGCCCGGACAGGCGAGCCGATTGTGGTGGCGGACATGCGCGCCCACCCCCTGTTTGCCGACGCCCCGGCAGATTGGGAAGGGGCCCTCGTGGGCCTGCCCCTCAAGATCGGCGAGCGGGTGGTGGGGGTCATGAATATCTCCTATCGGCAGGCCCACGCCGTGCCCGAGGGGGAGTTGCGGGTGTTGCAGTTACTGGCCGATCAGGCAGCCGTGGCCATCGAAAACGCCCGGCTCTTTGCCGTCGAGCGGCAGCGCCGGCTGGAGTTGAAAAGCATCCAGACCACCGCCGCCGCCCTGAGCGCCGAACTGGACCCGGATACCCTGCTGAATCAGATCGTAACCGAGGCAGCGCGGGCCTTTCACGCCGAGGCGATCAGCCTGATGCTGTGGGACGAAGAGGAGAGGTCCCTTGTGATTCGGGCCAGCTATGGCCTGTCGGAGGAGTACACCAGCCGCCAGCGCATCCCCAGAGAACGGGTGTATGCGGCCCTCTCACCAGAAGGGGGCAAGCTCCTTCCCATCTATGTGAGGGATCTGGCCGACTCGCCCTTTGGCGATCTCCTTTTGATTCAACGGGAGGGGATCCGCAGCCTGCTCTCCCTGCCGTTGAGCCGCCAGTTGCCGGTGACCGGTGTGCTGAATATCTACAGCAAGGGATATCCCCGTACCTTCAGCCCGGAAGAGATCGATCTGGCCGAACTCTTTGCCGCGCAGGCCGCCGTTGCGCTCAAAAACGCCCGCCTCTTTGCCGAACTCCGGGAGTATCTGGTCCGGCTGGAGAAAAAGACGCGAGACCTGGAAGTGGTCCATCAGATCTCGCGCACCATCGGCGCCTCCCTGGACCCCCTGCGCATCCTGGAAACGACCGTTGCCCAGATGGTGGCGGTGTTCGAAGTGGACCACAGCGGGGTCCTGCTCTTCGACGACACCCTCTCCTATGGGCAGGTCGTGGCCGAATATCCGGCTACCGGCTCGGTAGGGGTACGCTATCCCGTTCCTGGTTACCTGGCGGCCGAACGGATCATCGCCGATCGGAAACCGCTGGTCATCGCCGACGTGGGGAGCGACCCACTGATGGCCGCCGTGCGCGAGACGATGCAGCAACTGGACATCCGCTCTATACTCCTGGTGCCTCTCCTCGTTAAAGGCAACGTGATCGGCAGCATCGGCCTGGATGCCGTAGGGCGGCAGCGGTCCTTCCACCCCGACGAGGTGGCCCTGGCCCAGACCATCGCCAATCAGGTGGCCGTCGCCATCGAAAACGCCCGGCTCCACGCCGAGACCGAGAAACGGTTGCGGGAGCAGACGGCACTCCGGGAAGCAGGGATGGCCATCTCCTCTGCCCTCGACCTGGAGACCGTGTTGCTTCGCATCGCCGAGCAGATGGGCCGGGCCATAGATGCCACCAGCGCCTATATCTCCAGCTTCGACGCCGAGACGATGACCAGCACCGTCCTGGCCGAATATATGGGTCCCCACGCCTGTGCCCAGGAGCGCATCTCCGACCTGGGGATCTCCTATGAAGAGACCCCTGAGCTTATCCGTCGCCTGCGGGCCGACCGGTATCGGATCGCCTCCCTGGACGACCCGGACCTTCCGGAGGATGAACGGGTGCACATGGAGCGGTATGGTGCCCAGACGGTGCTCTTTATCCCCCTTCAGGCCAAAGGCCAGCTCCTGGGCTATGCCGAGTTGTGGGAGAGCCGGCACAGGCGAGAGTTTTCCCCCGACGAAATCGCCCTGTGCCGGGGAATCGCCCAACAGGCGGCCATGGCCATCGAAAACGCCCGGCTGTTCCAGGAGGCCGAGGCCCATGCCAGGGAGATGGCGGCCCTGGCCGCCGTCGGACGGGCGGTCAATACCCTTGAGCTGGGCGAACTGCTGGAAAATATCGCCGAAAATGCCTTGCGGGCCGTGCAGGCCGAGATCAGCTCCGTCTATCTGTTCGATGACAGCGGGCAGCGGCTTGTGCCCAAGGCGGTGTGGGGGATACACCGGGAAGAGTTCCAAACCGCCACCTTTGTCCCAGGCGAGGGCACGATCGGTTGGGTGGCCCAGACGGGGCAACCGCTGATCGTGCAAGATGCGGCCGCAGCCCCGATCTTTATCGTCAAAGCGGATGCCTCGTGGCAGATTCGCAACACCCTGACGGTGCCGCTGGAGGTCAAAGGGCAGGTCATCGGCACGCTGGAGGTGTGCAACAAGACAGGGGCCGCCGGGTTCACGGCCGACGACCAGCGCCTGCTCACCACCTTTGCCGCCCAGGCAGCCATCGCCATCGAGAACGCCCGCCTCTATCAGGAGGTGAGCCGCCACCTGGAAGAGGTCCAGATCCTCAACCGGGTGGCCACAGAGGCTGCGACAACCCTGGACCTGGACGAAGCGGTCCGCCGTGGCCTGCTTGCCCTGCTCGGCACGCGCCACTTTGAGCGGGTGAACATCCTGCTCCTGGACGAAACCCGGGGCGACCTGTGGCTCCATCCTGCCCTGGCCGGCAGCGACCTGTTTCCCCAGCGGGCCGCTTTCCGCATCCCGCTGGGCAAAGGGATCGCCGGCTGGGTGGCCCAGACCGGTGAACCGCTCCGGGTGGCCGATGTGCGGCAGGAGCCGCGCTACATTGCCGGCTACCACGATACCCTCAGCGAACTGTGCGTGCCGTTGCGGGTGGGCGACCGGATCATCGGCGTGCTGGATGCGCAGAGTACCCGGCTCGATGCCTTTTCGGAGGATGATCAGCGGCTGTTGAGCACCCTGGCCGGACAGTTGAGCACCGTGCTGGACAATGCCCGCCTCTTTGCCGAATCCCAACAGCGGGTGCGCGAATTGACCGCCCTGACCCAGGTGAGCATGGCCCTCACCGAGGCCAAAGACCTGAACCGGATCCTGGATATTGTCCTGGAACAGGCGATGGCGATCCTCAACAGCCGGGAAGGCTCCATCATCCTGATCGATCCGCTGGGGAGCGATACCCTGCGCATCGTCGCCGAACGGGGGTTGGGGCCGCAGGTGGTGGAGAGGTTCAACTCCCGGCCGGTGTACGTCCATGAGGGCACCTACAAACGCGCCCTGAGCAGCGGCCGGATGGTTGAGGTGGCCGATACCGCCACCGACCCCGACTTTTTGCACGATGTCGGCTCCCAGGCCAGGCAGGTGACCAACGTCCCGCTGATGACCGAGCAGGGGGCCATCGGCCTGATTGCTGCGGACGGCGTGCCCAGGGATGACACCGCCCGGCGGCTGCTCACCGCCCTGGCCGACATGGCTGCCGTAGCCATCGAAAAGGAGCGCCTGCACGAGGAGACCCTCCACCGGCTGGCGGAAGTCTCCACCCTCTACACCCTCTCGACCCAGATCACCAGCAGTCTGTCGCTCAAGCCGGTGTTGGACTCGATCGTCAGCATCCTCAAGCTCACGCTCGACTGTCGCGCCTGCTGCATCTTTCTCCTGGACGCGAGCGGGGAATATCTGCAGTTGAAGGCCGGCAGCGGCCTGGCTTACGACTGGACCGACATCGCCCGCCTGCGGGTGGGGGAAGGGGTCAGCGGCCGGGTGATCAGCGAAGGGCGGTCCATCTATGTGCCCGATACCTGGCAGGAACCTGACTTTCTCTTTTTCGACCCCAACATCCGCTCGTTGCTGGTTGTGCCGCTGATTGTCCATGGCGAGATCATCGGCACGCTGAGCATTGACGATCTGAAACCCAATGCCTTTGACGAGGAGATCCGCCTGTTGACGATCGTCGCGGCGCAGGTGGCCGTGGCCATCGAAAATGCCCAACTGTACGAAAGCCTGCACAAGAGCTATAAGGAACTGGAGCAGGCCTACAACGAACTGCAACAACTGGACAGGATGAAGTCGGAATTCGTCCAGAACATCTCCCATGAGCTGCGCACCCCCCTGACCTTTATCAAGGGCTACATCGAGCTGTTGCGAGAGGAGGAAATGGGCGAACTCAGCGACGGGCAACGGACGGCCCTGGACATTGTCGCCAACAAGGCCGAGGCCCTGTCTCGGCTGGTGGACGACATCATCTCCCTGCAGCAGGCGGAACGCGACCGGCTCAAGCTCGCCCCTCTCTCCCTGACCGAAGTGGGCCATGCGGCCGTCCAGGCCGCCCAGGCCAGCGCGATGGAACAGGGCATCCGCCTGTACGACGAGATCCCGGAGGAACTGCCCCTGGTGATGGGAGATAGACAGCGCCTGGGCCAGGTCTTTGATAACCTGCTGCAGAACGCCCTCAAGTTCAGCAACGCCGGCGGGCGCGTCACGGTGCGGATGGGTCAGGAGGGGCTGTTTATCCGCACCGAGGTCGAGGATACGGGCATCGGGATCCCCGCCGATCACCTCGCCCGCATCTTTGACCGGTTCTACCAGGTAGACGGCACGACTACGCGGCGGGCGGGCGGTGCCGGCCTGGGGCTGACCATTGTCAAGCAGATTATAGAAGGCCACGGCGGGCAGGTGGGCGTGCAGAGCGAACTGGGCAAAGGCAGCCTGTTCTACTTTACCGTCCCCCTGGCCGATCTAGACCGTCAGAAGGAGGGCACAGCATAGATGCCGATCAGAACATTCGCCGAATTGCTGGAGGCAGCCCGGGCCAAGGGGCCCAAGCGGGTGGCCGTGGCCGCCGGCCACCAGGAGGAGGTGATGCTGGCCGGGTTGGATGCCGAAATGGCCGGCCTGGCCGAAGTGATCCTCGTCGGCGACGGCGACAAAATTCAGCAGATCGCTGCCGAGGAGAAATTTGACATTTCGCGCATGGAGCTGATCCACCAGCCCCAGCCCCGCGAGGCCGCCTGGCAGGTGATGAAGCTGGTCAGCGAGGGTCAGGCCGACATCGCCATGAAGGGCAAGGTGGAGACCAGCGACTTTTTGCGCGCTGCACTGGACAAGGAACTGGGGTTGCGGACCGGCCGCCTGTTCACCCACGTGGCTGCCTTCGAGATCCCCGAATTCGACCGGCTGATCTTTATCAGCGACGCCGGGGTAGTGGTGGCCCCCGACCTGGAGCAGAAGGTCCAGATCGTGCAGAACGCCATCTATGTGGCCCACGCCCTGGGCAACAACCTGCCCCGGGTGGCGGTGCTGGCGGCCACCGAGGTGGTCAACCCCAAGATCCCGACCACCCTTGATGCGGCCAACCTGTCGAAAATGGCCGACCGGGGCCAGATTCAGGGGGGGCTGGTGGACGGCCCCCTGGCCCTCGACAACGCCATCTCGCCCGAATCGGCGCGGATCAAGGGCATCAAGAGCGAAGTGGCCGGTTATGCCGACATCCTCATCGCTCCCGACATCGAGGCGGGGAATGTGCTGGCCAAGGCGATCACCTACTTTGCCCAGGGCAAGATGGCCGGCGTGGTGGTGGGCGCCCGTTGCCCCCTGATCCTGCCCTCCCGCTCCGATACCCGGGAGGCCAAGCTGGTCTCCCTGGCCTTGGGAGTGATGCTGGCCCCGTAGCCGGTGGCCGGCGGTCCGATGGAAGCGGGTGACATGCAAGAGGGGGATGGCCCGGACCTGGCGCTCTTTGTCGGGCGCTTCGGGAGCGGCAAGACCGAGGCGGCGATCAACTATGCGGTGCAGGTGGCCAGGAGCAAGGAGCAGGAGTATCCTGCCTCCTGCATCCTGATCGACCTGGACATTGTGACGCCCTATTTTCGCTCGCGGGAGATGGCCGAGGCGATGAGAAAACATGGGGTAGAGGTCCTGGCCCCGGCGGCGGTCAGTCGCTACCTGGATACCCCGGCCATCACGCCGCAAATTCTGGGGGCGATCCAGCAGACAGAACGGCCTACGGTGCTGGATGTGGGCGGCGACCGGCAGGGTGCCCGCGCCCTGGGGCAGTTCAGCGCGGCCATCCGTCAGCGGGGATACACCATGTACTTTGTCGTCAACCCCTATCGGCCGTTTACCGGCACCCTGACCGGGCTGGCAGCCTCCATCGCCGAGATTGAACAGAGCGCCCGCCTGCAGGTGACCAGCCTGGTGAGCAACCCCAACCTGATCAACGAGACGACCGTCGGGCAGATCATCCAGGGGCACGCGCGGATCGAACAGTTTGCCCAGGAGTTGGGCCTCCCGATCGCGTTCGTCTGTGTCGAGCGGCGCTGGCTGGCAGAGTTGGGCACCAACCATTTCTCCCAGCCGGTGTTGGCCCTGGACCGCTATTTTGTGCAGCCGTGGGAGAATTCAAAGAGAGGGATGGAGGGAGAATGACCATTCGCAACTTTGCCCAGTTGATCGAGGCGGCTTTGGCGCGGGGACCCAAACGGGTGGCCATCGTGGGGGCCGGCCAGCGACAAACCCTGCACGCCATGCGTCTGGCGCGGGGCATGGGCCTGGCCCACTGCATCCTGATTGATGACCCGGCCCGCCTGCGGGCCGTCGCCGAGGAGCAGGGCGTGGACCTGGCCGGGACCGAGATCATCGCCGAGGGGGATATGGTCGAAGCGGCTTACAAGGCGGTGGCCATGATCCACCACGAAGAGGCCGACCTGGTGATGAACGGCCGGGCCTTGCCGGTGGAACTGATGCGGGCCGCGTTGGACAAAGACAAGGGCCTGCGCATCGGCAAGGTGCTCAGCGATGTCAGCATCTTCGAGATCCCCGACTTTGACCGGTTGATCCTGGTCAGCGACGTGGCGATTGTGGTGACGCCCAACCTGGCGCAAAAGATCGCCATTGTGCAAAATGCCATTGACACCGCCATCGAACTGGGGGTGGAGCAGCCCAAAGTGGCCATCCTGGCCGCCACCGAGATGGTCAACCCGGAGATGCCGGCCAACATGGACGCGGCCAACCTGTCGAAAATGGCCGAGCGGGGCCAGATCCGCGGCGGCCTGGTGGATGGGCCGCTGGCCCTGGACAACGCCATCTCCCCCAAAGCAGCCGAGATGAAGGGGATCAAGAGCCAGGTGGCCGGCCACGCCGACATCCTGATCACCCCCGACGTGGAATCGGGCAATATCCTGGCCAAGGCCATCGCCTATTTCGCCAAAGGGCACATGGCCGGCGTCGTCGTAGGCGCTAAATGCCCCATCGTGATGCCCTCCCGTTCCGATCCCCCGGAGCAAAAGCTGATGTCGCTGGCGCTGGGGGTTTATCTCTGCAAATGAGCCACCGGGCAAACAGGACGAAGGAGTCTTGCCATGAGTTATATTGTTATTGACGAGGATCGGTGCAAGGGCTGTGAACTGTGCACCACCGTCTGTCCCCAGGGCGACCTGGTGCAGATGGCCCATCATTTCAACGCCAGAGGCTACCGCCCCTCGGTTTTTGTGGACCCGCAGGGCAGGTGTACCGGCTGCGCTCTGTGCGCAACGATGTGCCCGGATACGGTCATTACCGTCTATCGGACGGTGCGGAAGAAGCAGGAGGGGTGAGGCGGGAGGCCCCCCCCGTAGGGCAGGCTTTCAGCCTGCCCCGGACGGCCTGGAAAGGCCGTCCTACCGCGTAGGGCAGGCTTTCATCCTGCCCCGGACGGCCTGGAAAGGCTATCCGGCGGCCTGCTTTCGGGGCAGGTGCCTGTCATTTCCAGGCGGCAGGCACCTGCCCGGGGGAGCAGGCCTTTGTAGGACCACTGCTGGCAGTGGTCCTACACTAGAGATTTTTGTTGATTTCGGCGAGTATCTGATTGGCCATTTCCTCGGTCAGGCCGAACTGCGCCGCGATGGGCAGGGAGAGGATCATGCGCAGCGTCATGCCCCTTCCCATTGCTACCATCGGATTGCTGGAAACACCGGGCAGGTATTGGTCCAACACAGCCTTGGCCTGCGGATCGTCCAGCAGCGTGCCGAGGGTGGTATCAAGAGTGATTGCCATGGGAACTCTCCTTTCCTTTGGGATCTGAAATAAACCTGGAGCCTGCCCTGCCGATCTTTCGGACGGGCTCTTATCCTTCCATCCGGTCCGCCGTACCCCGGTACAACTCCCAGCCCTGGCTCAGGATGACGACCTGGGCGGTCAGCAACCAGACGAGAAACAGAGTCAGAAGGATGGCCACCCCGTTCAGGATGGTAGCCAGGTTGTCCTGCACGGTGGTGAGGAGCGACCTTACGTTATCCATAGAGGACCTGGATTGGGCGACCATCCTTTCATACTCGCTCAGGCTGGACGAGATCAGTTTCACGTTGTTTGACATGGTGATCAGGTTTCCCTGAATATCGGTCAGTTTCTCGTCGGTGGTGCTCAGGCTGGCCGACATGCCGATAAAGGTATCGGGCAGGCCTTCCAGGGTGGCGGCCAGCTCTCCCAGCGAATCGGTGAGGGGCTTTTCGGGGTTGTACGCGGCCCCGGTCTGCGGTATGAGGTCTCCGATCATAGGTGTGGTACTCAGCAGGGCGCGGAAGGTCTCCAGCGACCGGATGGCCTCTTCCAACACCCCCGCCGCCTCTTGGGCGGCATAAAGAGAGTCGGTCGTTGCTTTCAGGGTGGAAGGCAGGGTGGTGGACAAGATGGTGTCAAAGCCGTCAAGAACCGGCCTGGTGTCTTCCAAGGCCGCCGCCGTGGTGCTCAACATGGCCGATAGGGCGTCCACGCTGTCCACCGTAGCGCCCAGCGCCTGCCTGGTGGTCTCCATGACGCTCTGGCTGGTGACGACGCTGGAGTCCAGGGTGTTGAGGGTGTCACCCGCATACCTGGCGACGGTGGGTTTCCCCACCCACACCATCACCAGTCCGGCCAGGCTGAGCAGCAATCCCAGCAGGCCGGCCAGCATGACCAACAATCCCAGAATGCGCCGTATGAATGTCATCCCCTCTCCTCCTCTCAAAACCGTTCGTGAGCCCCTGCCGGCAGGGACCCTGCTCCCCGGCGATGGGGGTCCCCGGTGGTGAGCTCATAAGCGTTCGGGCAAAAAGCCGACCGATTCGCCGGTGAGAGTTGCGCCTGGATCCGGCCCGTCGGGCAAGTGGGGTTGCCCCGCCCCTACATTATTTTACACCGATATGCCCACCAGGTCAAATTAAATGTACAGGTCCCTCCGGGCGTAGGTCAGATAGGCGCCCACCATGCCTGCCACCACGATGGCGGCCGACAGGGCGACAAAGGTCAGGTCGAGCCTCGACTCGTGCAGCAGCATCCCTGCATCGAAATACTTGAAGGGGGAAAAGTATTTGAGGAACTCCAGGTCCTGATTCAGGCTGGCGACGATGGACAGGAAATAGGTTCCCAACAACAGCGATACGGCCACCGAGCCGGCCCGCTTGTACCGCTTCATGGCACAGCCCAGGAAAATGCCGATGGCCAGAAAGATCAACTGCATGATGAACAGCGCCAACATACACAGGGCCAGAAAGCGGTAAAACTTGTCGTCGGGCTGATAGCGTTGGGCGCTGACGAGAGAAGCGCCCCAGGTGATGAGCAGCAGGCCGAAGCAATTGACGAGGGCCGCCAGGGCTTTGGCGGTCACCAGGCGGCTGCGGGGCACCGGCAGGGTCAGAGAGAACTCGACGGTCTTGTCGCGCTCCTCTTTGGAGATGATGTCGCTGCCCCACATGGCCGCCGCAATGGACAGCATCAGCGCGAAATAGGTGAACATGACCCCGAAAAAGCCGCTGAGCGTCGTCAGGTTGAAGGCCCGGAAATTGAATGCCGACAGCAGGGCCGGCGGCATCGCATCCAATACTGCCAACATCTCCGGGTTGCCATAGTAGGCGGAAAACTTGCTGGCCCCGACCATGATAAACAGGATCACAATGACGCCCCAGATGAGCAACGATCGGAGGTTGGCCTTTAGCTCCCGGATAAAGATATTCATCGTCTGACCTCCTCACACCACGGCGGGGATATCCCGCCTGGCATAGAGCAGATAACTGCCCACCAGAGAAACCACAATTGCCGAGACGCTGATCAGCACCAGGGGCAGGTCATAGGCTCCCTGTTGGAGGATATAGTGCGGATTAAAGTGCTTGAAGGGGGTGATCTTTTCCAACGCGCTCTCGCCGAGCATGTCGCCAAAGGCGCTCAGCACGTACATCCCAAAGCCAAAGGCCATCGAATAGGGCGTCACGCTCCTGATCCGCTTCACCAGCAGCGAGATCACCAGGCCGACGCTCAAGAAGACCAATTGGAATACCACGATGCTGAGGAGCAACAGCACCAGGGAACGGGCCTCGTAGGCCTGATCCCCTTTGAACAGGTTGATAAAGCCGAAACTGCTGAGCCAGACGACGGCGTTGGTGATGGTCAGGCCACTTAGCGCAGCGAGCAGTTTGCCGGTCAGGATCTGGGGGCGTCCCACCGGCTTGGCCAACAAAAAGTCGGCGGTCCACTCCCTCTCCTCGACAGAGACCAACGAAAACCCATAGTTGGCAGCCTGGATCGCCAGGCAGATCTGGACAAAGAGGAAGACGAAACCGAAATAGCCCAGGATCGTCGAGAGGTCCACGCCGTCCAGGCCAAAGGCGGTGAGCAACTGCTTGGGAAATCTGGACATCATTTCATTCAGCAGCACGGCATCTTGGGCGAAAGAGGAGAACAGGGAAATATAGACCCAGATCAGCACCACGACCGCCACCGACCAGGTGATCACGGACCGGAGGTGCATTTTGAACTCGTGCCGGAAAATGTTTGTCGCCATGATCCCCACCTACTCGTAATAGTGCATAAAGATCTCTTCCAGGGTCGGCTCCTCAATGGTCACATCCGAGACGGTGATCTCGCCGAGCCTGTGCATCACCGCATTGATGTCGCCCTTGTAGAAAAAGTGGAGGGTGTCGTTGTGGCGTTCCAGATTGGTCACGCCGGGGAGGTCAAAACAGGCGGGGTCGAGACCCTCGGCCACCACCCGGACCTTTTTGTAGTTGTTCTGCTGCAGGGTGCGGATATCGGCGATTTCGACGATGCGGCCCTCTTTGATGATGGCGACGCGGTTGCACATCCGTTGTACTTCGCTCAGGATGTGCGAGGAGAAAAAGACCGTCACCCCGCGCTGGTTTTCTTCGCGGATGAGCTGGAAGGCTTTGCGTTGCATCAGCGGGTCAAGGCCGGCGGTGGGTTCGTCGAGGAAGAGCAGCGTGGGCTGGTGCAACAACCCCTGGACAATGCCTACCTTTTTTCTGTTGCCGTAAGAGAGGTCCTCAATGCGGCGGTGCAGTTCGAGCTCCATCAGCTCGGCCAGTTCGTACATGCGTTGGGTGCAGTCCCGCTTGTAAAAACTGGCCGAATATTTGAGCAGGTCAATGACCTTCATGCGCTCGTAGTAAAAAACTTCGGAGGGCAGGTAGCCGATTTTCTGCCGCAGCACAGGCCCATATTTGATGCAGTCCTTGCCAAAAATGGTGGCGCTGCCGCTGGTGGGATAGATCAGCGACAGGAGCAGCCGGATGGTGGTGGATTTGCCCGCTCCGTTCGGCCCGATGAACCCAAAGATCTCCCCCTCCTCTACATGGAAGGAGACGTCAATAATGCCGCGAGCTTTGCCATAGTACTTGGTCAGATGGTTGACTTCGATGACACTCATGGTCATACCCCCTTGAAAACAACGGTATCCCCTGGGCCGCCGTGACGGCGGTTCAGCCCAGGTGTCCGTCACCTCCAGGGTGACGGGCAACGATAACGGCCCTATTGTGCCTCTCCTGGGCAATTTTGGCAAATTGAGGGACGGCCAGGGAGGGATGCGAATCCCCCTTGCCCCAGGCCCTGGCTACCACCTGGCGAGGTCCTCGTCGCGGATGTCGGTGAGGAACATGTGACCTGGAGAATGGGTGATCATCAGCTCTGGCCTGGCCTTTCTGACCGCCACCTGAGGGGTCACGCCGCAGGCCCAGAAGAGGGGGATTTCCCCCGCCCTGACGGTGACCGCATTCCCAAAGTCGGGCCTGGCCAGGTCCTCGATGCCGATGGCCGCCGGGTCGCCGATGTGCACCGGCGCGCCATGAACCTGCGGGTAGCGGGCGGTCACCTCCACCGCCCGGACCACCTGGCGCGAGGGGATGGGCCGCATCGAGACGACCATCGGCCCCTGGAAGCGCCCGGCGGGGTGGCACTCGATGTTGGTGATGTACATGGGCACATTGCGCTCCTCCTCGATGTGCCGCATCGGGATGCCGGCCGCCAGGAGGGCTGCTTCAAAGGTATAGCTGCAGCCCAGCAGAAAAGCGACGAAATCTTTTTGCCAGAAATCGGCGATCTGGGTCACTTCGGCTTCCAGTTTCCCGTAGCGGTAGATCCGATATTTGGGCAGGTCGGTTCGGAGGTCGGCGCCGGGGGCCACGCGGGCGGGATGGGGGGAGCCGACGTCGGTGACATCCAGAACCGGGCACGGTTTGGGATTGCGCTGGCAAAAGAGCAGGAATTCAAACGCCCATTCTTCCGGCAGGATGACCAGGTTGGCCTGGGTATAGCCGGGGGCCAGGCCCGCCGTCGGCCTGGTCCACCTGCCCTCCCGGATCAAAGCTCGAGCCTCCGACAAATCCACTTTCCCCTCCTTGAAAGTATGCAGCCAGGGCCGCCATCCTCTGCCGATAGCGGGCCTGGGCCTCTTGGATGGGTATCGCCTGGAAGGTGACCGTGCTGGCGCCCGGCATACACTGGGCCAGCAGGGGGATATCGGCGCTGATCACGGTGGCGATCTTGGGGTATCCGCCGGTCGTCTGGTGGTCGGCCATCATCACCATCGGTTGTTTATCGGCGGGGACCTGGACCGAGCCCAACACGATGCCGTCGGATATGAGGTCCGCCCGCCCCTTGTGGGCGATGGCCGCCCCCTGGAGGCGGTAGCCCATCCGGTCGGAGGTGGGGCTGACCCGATAGGGGCTCGACAGGAAAGCGGCCAGCCCCTCCTCGCTGAAATAGTCATCCTGGGGGCCGAGGATGACGTGGACCTCCGGCGCATCGCTGTAGGGGGGGAGGAGCCGGGCAGGGAGCTCCCGGCCCGCCAGGTCGGGGAGGTGGAAGGCCGTCGGGCCGATGGGGAGGAGGTCGCCCTTTTTGAGGGCCCGGCCCGCCAGGCCGCCGAACCCGCCGCTCAGATAGGTGGACCTGGAACCCAGAAGGGGAGGCACCTCGATCCCCCCGGCCACGGCCAGGTACGCCCGGCACCCCCGTTTCCGGGGGCCGAACTCGATGACCCACCCCCGGCGCACAAAGATGGCCAGCCACGGGGGGAGGGGGCGGCCGTCCAGCCGGAGGCTCAGATCGGCGCCGGTGACCGCGATCAGGCAGGGGTCTGTCGCCCGCAGGGTAGGGCCGACGAGGGTGATCTCCAGAGCTGCCTGGCCCGGGCTGTTCCCCACCAGCAGGTTGGCCGCCTGGAGGGCAAAAGGGTCCATGGCCCCGGCCACCGGGACGCCGTACCGTTCGTAACCGTACCGCCCCAGGTCCTGGACGGTGGTCAACATCCCTCCTTCCAGAACCTCAAGGGCGGCCATTCCCTTCATATTCCTTTGCCGAGATGGGCACAAAGCGAACCCGGTCCCCCGGCCGCAGGAGCGTCGGTGGATCGCGGTTGAGATCGAACAGCTGCAACGGGGTCCTGCCGATCAGGCGCCAGCCGCCAGGGGTGGCCAGGGGATAGATGCCGGTCTGCTCGCCGGCGATGCCCACTGCGCCGGCCGGCACCAACTGGCGCGGCGTCGGCAGGCGCGGGGTGGCCAGGGCTTGCGGCAACCCGCCCAGGTAGGCAAAGCCGGGGGTGAAGCCCAGCATGTAGACGGTGTAGGTGGCGCCGGAGTGAAGGGCGATCACCTCTTCTACCGAGAGGCCGTGGTATTCGGCCACGAAGCCGATATCCGGGCCGAACTCCCCGCCATAGACCACCGGCACCTCGACCAATCTGGATTCAGGGAGCGGGATCTCCTCCCCCTTTGGCACGAGATTGGCCAGGTGGGCCTGGACCCGGTCGCAGGAAAGGCGGAGGGGATCATAGTGGACGAGGAGGGAGCGGTAGGTGGGGATGGCCTCGCCGAGGCCGGGGAGCGGGTTTTTCTCCAGGGCGTAGGCCAGGGCGTGGACCCGGCGGTTCACCTCCTGGCCGATCTCATCGCCGAACTCGACCACCAGGGCCGAGTCGCCGGCGAGGAGGAAACGGGGTTCGGGGTACATTTCAAATCCCCCGGACGAGGCGTCCCATAGGCACCACCTCGATCCCTGCCGTTTCCAACCTGTCCCGGATGGTTCTGGCTATCTGGGCCGCGGTGGGGGTATCGCCGTGTAGGCAGATCGTTTCGGCCTGCACCGGCACCTTCTCGCCAGGGTAGGCCACCACCAGCCCGTCGCGGGCGATGCGCACCGCCTGTTCGGCGGCCTGGGCGGGGTCCTGGAGCAGGGCGCCGGGAAGCCGGCGGGAGCGGAGGGAGCCATCGGCCTCATAGGCGCGGTCGGCAAAGGCCTCGCGGGCCACCGGCAGGCCTGCCTCCAGCCCGGCCTCGATCAGGAGGGAGTTGGCCAGGCCCACCAGGATCAGCCGGCGGCTGAAGCGGGCCACGGCCCGGGCGATGGCCTGGGCCAGGGGGCGATCCTTGGCCGCCAGGTTGTACAGCGCCCCGTGGGGCTTGACATGGACCAGCTCGGCGCCGGCGGCCTGGGCAAAGGCGGCCAGGGCGCCTATCTGGTAGAGGAGGAACGCTTCAGCCTCTTCGGGCGTCAGTTGCATCACCCGGCGGCCAAACCCCTGCAGGTCGGGGAAGCCGGGGTGGGCGCCAATGCCCACGCCATGCCCCTGGGCCAGGCGCACAGTCCGTTCCATCACCAGGGGGTCTCCGGCGTGCAGGCCGCAGGCGATGTTGGCTGAGGTGATATAGGGCATCATGGCTTCATCGTGGCCGAGGGTGTATCGGCCAAAACTCTCCCCCATGTCACAGTTCAGGTCAATCGGCATGATCTCCTCCCCCAACCGGTCAGATTCCCAGGTAGGCCTTTCTCACCAGGTCGCTCTTGAGCAGCTCTTCGCCCGTGCCCTCCAGCACAATGGTACCTGTCTGCAGCACATAGGCCCGGTGCGCCAGCTCCAGCGCCTCGCGGACGTTCTGCTCTACCAGCAGGATGGTGGTCCCCTCGGCGTTGATCCGGCGGATGGTGTCAAAGACCTGGGTCACCAGCGTGGGCATCAGGCCGAGGGAGGGCTCATCCAGCATCAACAGCCTGGGCCGGGACATCAGTCCCCGGGCGATGGCCAACATCTGCTGCTCCCCTCCACTCAAGGTGCCGGCCTTTTGCTTCCACCGTTCCTTCAACACAGGAAAGATCTCAAAGATCCGCGTCAGGCTCTCTTCTCGGAGCTCCTCCGACTTTTGCGTGTAGGCCCCGACGCGGAGGTTGCGTTGCACCGTCATATATTGAAAGATGCGCCGTCCCTCTGGCACGTGGGAGATGCCCAGGGCCACAATGCGGTGGGCCGGCCATCGGTCTATCCTCTGGCCCAGGAACTCGATCTGGCCCAGGGTGGGATGGAGCAGGCCGGAGATGGTCTTGAGCAGCGTGCTCTTGCCGGCCCCGTTGGCCCCCACGATGGAGACGATCTCCCCCTCCTCGATCTGGAAGGAGACGTCGTGGATGGCCGGCACCTGATCGTAGCAAACCCGGATGTGACTAACTTTGAGCATAGTATCTCTCCCCCAGGTAGGCCTTGATCACCTCTTCGTTCTGGGCGATCCTGGCCGGGATGTCCTCGGCGATCTTTTTGCCATAGTCCAGCACGACGATGCGATGGGAGATGGTCATGATCGCTTCCATCACGTGCTCTACGACGATCAGGGTGACCCCCTGGGCGTTGATCTTGCGGATCAATTCGACCGCCTGGCGGATTTCCGCCGGATTCAGGCCGGCCATGGTCTCATCCAACATGAGCAGTTGGGGTTGGGTAGCCAAAGCCCTGGCCAGTTCCAGCCGCTTTTTATCGGCGATGGTCAGGCTTCCCCCGGGCTGGTTCCACCTATCCGCCAGCCCGACAAACTCCAGGGTCCTGAGCGCCTCCTGCCGTGCCTTTTCGAGGTGTGACGTTCGGCAAAACGCCCCCACCATCACATTTTCCAGGACGCTCATATCCTTAAAGGTCCTGACGATCTGGAACGTCCTGGCTATCCCTGCCCGACAGACCCGGTCCGCCCCGAACCGGGTGATCTCTCGGCCTGCAAATACCACCGATCCACCGTCGGGCCGGTAGAAACCGCTGATGCAGTGAAAAAGGGTGGTTTTACCGGCCCCGTTGGGGCCGATCAGGCCGACGATCTCCCCCCGGTTGACCTCCAGGCTCACCTCATTGTTGGCCACCAGGCCGCCGAACCGCTTGGTCAAGTTGCTGACTGTGAGCAAAGCCATCTCTCGCTACCCTCGCCTTCTATATCGCTGGATCAGCCCCATCAGTCCGGCCGGCTGGAACACGGCGATGACGATGATCAGAAAGCCGTAGATGAACAGGTGCAGGCCGCTCACCTTCCCGGCCAGGTAGACGCGGGTATATTCCGCCATCGGGATCAGGATCGCGGCGCCGAGGAGCGGCCCGGCGATGGTGCCTGTCCCTCCCAACACAGGGATCAGGCACATCTGGATGGAAAGCATAAGGGGCAGTACGGTAAAGGGGTCAATAAAGAGCACATACTGGGCGTAAAAGGTGCCGGCCATGGCCGTGAGGGCGGCGCTGATGATCATGGCGATCAGCTTGTACCGGCTCAGGTTGACGCCCAGGCTCCTGGCCGCCTCCGGATCGTTCTTGATCGCCCGCAAGTAAAAGCCCAGGCGCGACCGCTCGATCCGGTAGGTGATCCAGAGGGTGACTACCAGCATGGCGAGGATGATGTAATAGTAGGGGACCTTGCTGGAGTGGAACTCGAAGTTGAGGAACGATTCCTGCAACAGGGGGAGGTACAAGCCGACCGCTCCGCCCATGAGTTTCCAGTTCAGGAAGAGGATGCTCACGATCTCCCCGGCGGCGATGGTGGCGATGGCAAAGTAATGCCCGGCCAGGCGGAAACAGGGGTAGCCGATGAGGATAGAAACGACTACGGCGACCAGGATGCCTGCTACCATGCCCACCCAGGGGCTGATCCCCCAGTGGATGAGCATAAAGCTGGAAGTATAGGCGCCCAGCCCGAAAAACACGGCGTGGCCCAGCGACACCTGTCCCGCATAGCCCCCCAGAATGTTCCAGGCTTCACCCAGCAGGGCGTACATGAAAACCAGGATCATCATGCGCTGAGGGAAGGGTTTTGGAAAGAGGAAGGGAAAGGCCAGCAGCAGGATGGCCGCAGCCGCGCCCAATCCAACCTTCAGCACCAGGAGTTGTCGTTCTCTTGTCATTCTGTAGCTCCTTTGGCCGGGCTGCTAGCGAGACCCTAACAGGCCCTGTGGCCTGGCTATGACCACGACGAGGTAGATCAGGTACACAAAGACATACTTGAAGGCCGGCACCGCCAGGAAGCCGAACAGCACCTCGGCCACGCCGAGGATGATGCCGGCGATAAAAGCGCCGGTAATGCTGCCAAACCCCCCCAAGGCCACGGTGATGTAGGCCAGCAGGCCGAAAAAGTATCCCACCTCGGGGAAGATGTAGTAAAAGGTGGACAGAAGCGCTCCGGCCACCCCCACACAGGCCGCCCCCAACCCCCAGGCCAGGGCATACATGCGGTCGCTGTTGATGCCCATCAGCGAGGCAGCTTCCGCATCTTCGGCCGTGGCCATCAGGGCCATGCCCGTCTCTGTCTTTTGCACGAACCAGTAGATCAGAGCAAAGGTGAGGATGGCACCCACCGAGGCCACCAGTTGGGGAATCGGGATGAACACCCCGCCGATCCCGATCCGACCGCCGAGGAGGGTCTCTTTGATCGCCCGATAGTCGGAGCTCCAGGCCAGCAACGCCGCATGGCGCAAAAAGATCATCAACCCAAAGGTGGAAAAGATCTGGGCCAACATGGGCGCTTTGAGGACCCGCTTGATGATCAGCCGATAGGTGGCCCAGCCGACGGCAAAAAGGAGCAGGACACAAATGGGCAGGGAAAAGAGGGGATCGATCCCCCACAAGGTGTACAGCCAGAAAGCGGTGTACATGCTGAGCATCAAAAAATCGCCGTGGGCAAAGTTGACGATGTCCATGACTCCAAAGATCAGGTTGAGGCCTACGGCGATCAAGGAAAAGATAAACCCCATCAACAACCCGCTGATCAGGGTCTGGATGAGTATTTCCGGTTGCATCGAACCTGCCTCCCCGTAGATGATGCCCGCCGATTGGTAAGGGCGGCGTCACCCCGCCCACCAAGGGCGGGGTCGCCCCACCCCCACCGGGAGAGTGCTGAAAAACCCCCTCTTTCACCGCTGAGCGCGCAGAGAGCGCAGAGAAAACTTGAACCCGGGGTCCTCAGCGGCCTCCGCGGTAGCAGGATGACTTTTTCAGTGGTCTCCAAGGGCGGGGGCACCCCACCCAGCGAGGCGGGGAGACCCCGCCCCCAGCGAGGCGGGGAGACCCCGCCCCCAGCGAGGCGGGGAGACCCCGCCCCCAGCGAGGCGGGGAGACCCCGCCCCCGGCGAGGCGGGGAGACCCCGCCCCCAGCGAGGCGGGGAGACCCCGCCCCCCCCCGAAGGCGGGGAGACCCCGCCCCCAGCGAGGCGGGGAGACCCCGCCCCCACCGAAGGCGGGGAGACCCCGCCCCTACTATCTTTCCCCCCACTTGGGCATGGGCCAGATAATCTCTTTCGACGCCACCTCAGGCGGCCATACGGTGTAGTAGTTGCCATCCTGGACCTGCACGATGATGCCGGTGCCCAGGATATTCTGGTGGCTGATCGGGTCGAATTTGACCCCCCAGGGCATGATGGTCATATCGGCAGGGATATCGGTCTCCAGCAGGGCTTTCTGGATGGCTTCCGGTTCGGTGGACCCGGCCCGGTTGATGGCATCGGCCAGGGTCAGCATCCCGGTGAAGGCGCGGGCCGAATTGCCTTCCATGTTCCTGCCGTACCGCTGTTTGTACAGCTCGTTCACGGCGGTGATCATCGGCTTGACGTTGGCCAGGTCCAGGGTCCACACTTCGCGGCTGACGATATAGTCGGCGTCGGCCCCCAACGTCTCGACGAACTCGGAGTCAATGAAACCGGCGTCCATCGCCAGGATCCCTTGCGGGTTGTAGTCCAGGTCTTTGTAGGTCTTCATGGAGAGGATGGCGTCCGAAATGTAGGAGGCCTGCAACACGACATCGGCGCCGGAGGCCTTGAGCTTCTGGACCTCGCTGGTCAGGTCGGTGGCATCCTTGGAGTAGGCGATGCTTTCCACCAACTCGTAGCCATACTGTTTGGCATACTCTGTTTCCAGAGTGGCTACGTCGGTCCCCCACAGGGTGTTCTCGTTGAGGATGGCCACCTTCTTGACCTCGAACCCTTTGCCCTTGAGCCAGTCGAGGAACTTGAAAAAGTTCTCGGCCAATCCTCTGTCGTGGGGGGTTGTCCTGAAAAAGTATTTAAAGCCCCGCTCGGTAAGCATGGGAGAGGTGGATTCCGGGTTCAAGAAGGGGATCCCCAATCGCTCGGCTGCCTGGCTGGCGGTCAGGGTGACCGAGCTGTTGTAGCAACCCACCAGGGCCACCACCTTTTCCTCGGTGATCAGCCGCTCCGCCTCCGACATCCCTTTCTCCGCCGAGGCTTCATGATCACCAAAGATGACCTTGATCTTGGCGCCGCCCAGGTTGGGCAGGCCTGCCTCTTTGGCCAGCGGCAGGTTGAGGTCGGGATATTCGCCATTGACGATCTCGACCGCCAGCTCAATGCCGGCCTTCAGATCCTCGCCGGTGGCCGCCAGCCCCCCGGTGAGGGGATAGATGGCCCCGACGAGTACTTCTTGGGGCGGTGGCGGGGAGGTAGGGGTGACCACCACCGGTTTTTCTACGATGACCGTCTCTACCGCCGGTTTGGCGGGAGTTGGCGTCGGCGCTCCGCAGGCGGCCACCAGGCCGGCCAGCAGGGCGAAAACCAACAATACCGTTCCCAACCTTTTCATTTCGTTTCTCCTCCTATGTAGATTGAAATCCGGCCGCTGTAGCAAGTTTTTGTCCCCGGCCCACCTCCTTTCCTCACTCAAAACGCCAGCTTTCTCGCCGCGAGAATCTGGCTCAATAAAACAGATCCCCGCCTTGTCGCGCCATCCACATCAACGCGATAAGGGGGGGACGGTGCCCATTTCAGAGAGGAGTATATATGCTCTGGCCCAAATTGTCAAGAATATGCCGTTCATGTTATGATTAAGCGCTTCTCTGCCCGGTCAAGGTGCGGCCTGGAGCTGGCAAAGGCCGGCAAGGCCCAATGCAGAACTTCATCATGCCTCCACACGGCCTCCACAGCTTTTCCACAGGGATATGGTATTATTCTGAAGGCACGAATGCCGACCACGAATGGGGCACGAATACACGAATGTAGGAATGCCGGTTTGTGGGCAGCAGTTGGTATTACCGGTGGAGGTCCAATCTAACAATGGATTTCAAGGCTGAAATGAGGGAAGAACTGTGAACAGAGCCAGGATGAATTACTGGGTGGATGTGGGGACAGGCATCGCGGGGTTGGTGAGTGCCATCAGCGGGCTGGTCTTTTTGTTACCGGGAAGCCCGGCTATCGGCATCCTGGGCATCGGCTACCGGACGTGGAGCAGTTTGCATACCTGGAGCAGCCTGGTGGCGATCGCCGGGGTGGGGGTCCACGTGGTGCTGCACTGGAAATGGCTGGTGGCCATGACCCGGCAGATGTTCTTGCCCACGCCACAGCGACAGATAGGCCAGGAGGCACCGGCCGGCGTGCCGGGCAGGGGCTTGAGCCGGCGGGCGTTTCTGGTTTTCGGAGGGGCGGCGGCGGTGGTGGCCGGAGCGGTGTTGGCCGGGTTCAAGGCGCTCCAGACCCACACGGCCGAAGCGGATTCGACCAGCAGCCGGTCGGCCGCGACGGGGCCAGAGGGCAGTGTCGCGTGTCCCTACGGTCAGATCAACGATCCCTATCCGGGGCGGTGTCGTTTCTACACAGATGCGGACGGAGACGGGATTTGCGATTATTCGGTGCCCGGTTCGGGGGACAACCCGGCCCTGGACGACGCGGCGGAACGGTTTTCGGGCGAGTCCCACCACCACCGGGGCTGGGAACGACCATAGGGCAGCCCTGCCCATTCCCGGACACAGACGGACAGGTTTCCTGTCCGTCTGTGTTCTATTTGCGTGGGGACCTATCCTGTTGGGATATGGGTCATTTCATTGTTCAGGTGCCAGGCACTGGGGGCACCGTTGAGCAACGAGAGGATCGTGACGTCAACGATTACAATGGACGATGAAAGGCCCGCCGAAAGAGCCTGGCACCGCTGGCGGCGTAGACCATGACTTTGACAGGGCCCTGCCTGTGAGAGGCTTTAAGTTGACAGGCACCGCGTTCTTTGCTAGAATCCCCTCTGGCATGAACCGGGGCCGTGTCATGCGGTTCATGCCTTTCTTTTGGCCTCCGCAGGTGGGAGTGGAGTCCCGCTCTGGGAGAAACAAGGATAACCGTCAGGAGTGACAGTATGGCAAGAGTCGTAGGCATTCCGCCCCACGGCGGACAACTGGTCAACCGCGTCCTGCGGGGTGAACTGCGCCAGGCAGCCCTGGAGCGGGCGGCCTGGTTCCCCCAGGTGCAACTGACCCGCATGGCCGCCTCGGACCTGGAGCTGATCGCCGTTGGAGCCCTCAGCCCCCTGACCGGATTTATGACCAAAGCCGATTACGATAGCGTGATTGATACCATGCATCTGACCAGCGGCCTGGTCTGGAGCATCCCCGTCACCCTGCCGGTGGATGACGAGACCGCCGCCGGGTTGAAGGAGGGCCAGGAGATCGCCCTGATGGACGGCGACCACTTGATGGGCATGATGACCATTGCCGAAAAGTTCCCCGCCGATAAGGAACGCGAGGCCCGCGAGGTATACCGGACCACCGAGGCGGCTCATCCCGGCGTGGCCCGGCTGTACCGGCAAGGGGATTGGCTGCTGGGCGGTGAGGTGTTCATGCTCAACGGCCCCCGGCAGAACGAGTTCCCCGAGCTGCGCCACGAGCCGGCCCAGACCCGCCGCATGTTTGCCGCCCGCGGCTGGCGGCGGATCGTTGCCTTTCAGACCCGCAACCCGATCCACCGCGCCCATGAGTATATCCAGAAAACGGCGTTGGAGATCGTAGACGGCCTGTTCCTCCACCCCCTGGTGGGCGAAACCAAGGCCGACGACATCCCCGCCGATGTGCGCATCGAGAGCTACCGGGCCATCCTGCGTGACTATTACCCGGCCGAGCGGGTGCTGTTGGGGGTCTTTCCGGCCGCCATGCGCTATGCCGGCCCCCGTGAGGCGATTTTCCATGCTATCGCCCGCAAAAATTACGGCTGCACCCACTTTATCGTCGGCCGCGACCACGCCGGCGTGGGCCACTACTATGGCACCTACGACGCCCACCATATCTTTGACGAGTTCGAACCGGGCGAAATCGGCATCACCCCCCTCTTTTTCGATTATACCTTCTATTGCAAAAAATGCGGAGCGGTGGTCAGCGCCAAAACCTGCCCGCACAGCCCGGAGGATTGGGTCAACCTGAGCGGCACGCAGGTGCGCCAGATGCTGGAGCGGGGCGAGATGCTACCCGAAGAGTTCACCCGCCCCGAAGTCTCCCGGGTGCTGATGGAAGGCATCCGGGCCAAAAGATCAACCGATCACGAATAAGGAGAACAGAGTTGAAAGTCTTTGTCATTGGCCTGGATTGTGCCGAACCAAGCCTGGTGTTCGACCGCTGGCGCGATCACCTGCCCAACCTGCGCCGCCTGATGGAGGGCGGCACCTATGGCGAACTGACCAGCACGGTGCCGGCCATCACGGTGCCGGCCTGGGCCTCGATGCTGAGCAGCCGGGACCCGGGACAGCTTGGCTTTTACGGGTTCCGCAACCGGGCCGATTATAGCTACGAGCGCATGACCATCGCCACGGCGGCGGCGGTCAAGGACGACCGGGTGTGGGATATCCTGTCGCGGATGGGCCGGCAGGTGGTGGTGGTCGCCGTGCCCCAAACCTACCCGGTCAGGCCGGTCAACGGCTGCCTGATCTCCTGCTTCCTGACCCCCAGCACCCACAGCCAATACACCTACCCGCCCGAGCTCCGCCGGGAGATCCAGACGCTGATCCGCGGCGAGTATATGGTGGACGTGCCCCAGTTCCGCACCGAAAACAAGGACTATCTGCTGAAGCAGATCCACGATATGGCCGACCAGCAGCACGCCGTGGTCAAACACCTGCTGACGACCAGGCCGTGGGACTTTTTCATGCACGTGGACATGGGCGTGGACCGCATCCATCATGGCTTCTGGAAGTTCTTTGACGAGCGCCATCCCCTGCACGAACCGGGCAACCCTTACCAGAACGCCATCCACGACTACTATGTCCACATAGACGAGCAGATCGGCGAATGGCTGGCCCTGGTGGATGACGACACGGCGGTGCTGGTCGTTTCGGACCACGGCGCCAGGCCGATGATGGGCGGCATCGCCTTCAACGAGTGGCTCAAGCAGGAGGGCTACCTGGTGCTGGACTACCAGCCGGATGGGGTCGTGCCCCTGGAAAAGTGTGAGGTGAACTGGAGCCGGACCCGCGCCTGGGGCTCCGGCGGCTACTATGCCCGCCTCTTCCTGAACGTCAAGGGCCGTGAGCCGGAAGGGGTTATCGAGCCGGCCGACTATGACAGGGTCCGCGACGAACTGATCGCCCGCATCGCCGCCATCCCCGACCCGGAAGGCAGGCCCCTCGGATCGGTGGCCTACAAGCCGGAGGAGATCTATCGCCAGGTGAACAACATCCCGCCCGACCTGATCGTGTACCTGGGCAACCTGGGCTGGCGGTCGGTGGGCAGCCTGGGCCTGAACCGCCTCCATACCTTCGAGAACGACACCGGCCCCGACGACGCCAACCACGCCCAGGAAGGGCTCTACATCTATTACCATCCCAGACGCCAGGGCCGGGGGCGTGGCCCTACCCAACACCTCATGGACATCGCTCCGACGATCCTGGACCTCATGGAGGTGCCGGTCCCGCCCAATATGCAGGGGCAATCCTTTGGCCGATAAGCCCATGAGGGAAATGGGCAGGTGCAAACTGCTCACCTGGAGATCTGCAGATTTCAGGAGAAGTCATCATGGAACAAAAAGGGGTAACCGTCTGGTTTACCGGGCTCTCGGGGTCGGGCAAGACCGCCCTGGCCATGCGGCTGGAGGAGGAGCTGCGCCGCCGCGGCCTCAAGGTTGAACGGCTGGACGGCGACATCGTCCGCCAGGGGCTGACCCGCGACCTGGGCTTTTCCAAAGAGGACCGCGACAAAAACATCGAGCGGGTGACCTTTGTGGCCAAACTCCTCACCCGCAACGGGGTGGCGGTGCTCTGTTCCTTCATCTCCCCCTACCGGGCGGTGCGGGCCAGGTCCCGCCAGGAGATCGGCAACTTTGTCGAAGTCTATTGCCATGCCCCGCTGGAGACCCTCATCGAGCGGGATGTCAAGGGGCTGTATAAAAAGGCCCTGGCCGGCGAGATCGAAAACTTTACCGGCATCTCCGACCCCTATGAACCGCCGGAGAACCCAGAAGTGACCATTGACTCCAGCCGGGAGACGATCGAAGAGAGCCTGGGCAAGGTGCTGCGCAAGCTGGAAGAACTGGGCTATGTGCCCCCTGCCATCCAGCAGGAGGTGGTCTATACCGCCGACGAGGAGGCACAGGTCGAGGCGCGGCTGGCGGCGTTGGGGTATTTGTAGAGATGGGCTTTCTCGACAGGCTGCGCAGCAAAAAAAACCGTCGCGTCGTTTTTATCGGCCTGGACGGCACCCCCTACACCTTCCTGCAACGCCTCATCGCCGAGGGCCGGGCCCCCCATATCGCCCGCCTGGCCGGGCAGGGCAGCCTGCTGCGCATGGACTCGGTATGGCCCTGGGTGTCGTCGGTGGCCTGGAGCACGATGATGACCGGCGTCAACCCGGCCAAACATGGCATCTTTGGCTTCATTGACCGCGACCCGGCCAGCGGCAAACAGTTCATCCCCACCTCACGCCACATGAAGGCCCCGACCCTGTGGGAGGTGCTGAGCCAGGCCGGCAAGCGGGTCATCGTCGTCAACGTGCCGGTCACCTACCCCCCGCGCCCGGTCAACGGCATCCTGGTCGGCTGCTTCCTCAGCCCCAGCCTGGAAAAGGCCGTCTACCCCGAATCGTTCGTGCCCACCCTCAAATCGTTGGGCTACATCCTGGATGCCGATCCGTGGAAGGCCCGCGAGTCGAAAGATCTGGCGCTGCAGGAGGTCAACGCCGCCCTGGAGGCCCGCATCCGCACCCTCTTTTACCTGCTGGAGCATGAGGAGTGGGACTATCTGCACGTCCACATCATGGAGACCGACCGGTTGCACCACTTTCTCTGGCAGCAGATGGAGGAAGGGCATCCGACCTACGCCCCTGCTTTCTATGCCGTCTACCGCCACATAGACGACATGCTGGGCCGGCTGGCAGCCAGGCTGGACGACCACACCACCCTGATGTGGATGGCCGACCACGGCTTTTGCACGGTCAAAAAAGAGGTCTATGTCAACCGCTGGCTGATGGACCACGGTTGGCTGAAGCTGCGGACTGTGCCGCCTGACCGGCAGAAGGGGCTGGAGGAGATTGACCCCAGCTCCGTGGCCTACAGCCTGGACCCCGGCCGGGTCTTTCTCCGGGTGCGGGGACGGGAGAAGGAGGGCCGGGTGGCCCCTGGCGCCGAGTACGAAGCCCTGCGCGCCGAGATCGCCGCCGCCGCCCTGGCCCTGCGCGATCCCGACGACGGCGCCCCCATCTTCCAGGCCGCCTTCCGCCGTGAAGAACTCTACCACGGCCCCTACCTGGAACAGGCTGCCGACCTGATCCTGGCCCCGTATGATGGCTATGACCCCAAAGGTCCGCTCTACAAAGAAAGCCTGACCTGGAAGGGTGACGAACTGGTAGGCATGCACACCTACGACGACGCCATGCTCTACGTCGGCGGACAGACAATCCCCCAGACGCGGTTCAGCGTGCTCAACGTCATGCCCACGATCCTGAGCCTGATGGACGTGCCGCTGCCACCCGGCCTGGATGGCGTGTCGTTAGTCTGATCGCCGCCTGATGGGCGAGACGGAGGCCACCGGCACCTGATGGGCCGGTGGCCTCCTCGTTTCCCCCCACTGGTACCCCATTCCTATCCCCCCACCGGGCTAATGGTACCATTTTCCCATTGTCCTTTCGTCCCGGAGAGGATAAAATACAGATGAAGGAAGCTTGTAGAGGGATATTTCCTTCACATCATCAAGGACGGGAATGTTGGCGATGAACCGATACAGAATTTGGACCATCCTGCTCTTGGGCGCCGCTCTGATCGGGCTGACGAACCAGGCGGTCCTTTCGGACACACCTGTCACGCCCGGCCCGCCCGGTTGCGCCCTGGGCGCCTACGATCCCCATGCACAGAGCGGCCAGGTGGTCTATGCGGAGGCGGCTCTCGCGGCAGCCCCATCGGAGGTCCCGGCCGGCACCTATGCCGAGGAGGTCGTCCGCCTGATCAACCTGGAGCGGAGAAGTGCAGGGTTGCCCCCTTACAAAGTCAATGCCCACCTCACCCTCATCGCCGAGGAGCACAGCGCCTATATGCGCGACCACGGCTGTTTCGACCACCGCTGCCCCGGCGAGGTCTCGCCTGCGGAACGGGCCTGCGCTGCCGGTTACACCCCTTATTGCTGGGGAGCCTGCTTCATCGGCGAGACGATCGCCGCCGGCTATAGGACGCCGGCTTCCGTGGTCGCTGCCTGGATGGGCAGCCCCGGGCATCGCAACATCCTGCTAAACGGCGAACTGCGTGAGATCGGGGTGGGGTACGTGGTCGGGGGCGACTGGGGCACCTACTGGACCGCCGATTTCGGCAGCCAGCCCGATGTCCTGCCGGTATTCATCAACTATGACGATGCCGAGACCGACAGTCAGTCGGTCACTGTAACCCTGACCAATGAGGGGGTCTCAGGCTGCAGTGGCATTGATTACGCCGGCGAGGTCATGCTCAGCAACGATCCAGGGTTCGCCGGAGCGGTCTGGGAAGCCTATGCCCTGCATAAACCGTGGACGCTGACCCCCGGCAACGGCCAGAAAAGGGTGTATGTCCGCTACCGCGACTCGGAGGGCTACCAGGTGACCTCCGATGACGATATCCTGTTCATGGCTCCCTACGACCTGCAACTGAGCACCCACACCCTGACCTTCCTGTACCAGGTAGGGAGGGGGTTTGTAGGGCCGACCGGCGCTCCGGTAGAGGTGAATAACGGCGCCGGCCCGTCGGTTATGACCTGGTCGGCCGACTGTAACACCAGGGGCAATTGGCCGGGGTGCGACCCTACCTCTGGCGTCACCCCAGATAGGGTGTATGTGTCGGTGGAGGGGTTCCAAACAGAGGTCGTAGGGACATACCCCGCGACGATCACGGTCCATTCCCCGCAGGACCCGGACAACCCAGAGCAGGTGGCCGTCACCATCCTGGCCGTGGAGCGGGTCCACCAGGTCTTCCTGCCGTCCATCACCCGATAGCCCCTGGCCTGGGCTTCAGGGGCCGGGCCGGCCTGCTGCCCGACTGCCCTTCTCCGTCAGCACCCAGAGGCGACCGGCGGCGGTTACGGCACAGGCGCCCAGCGGACAGCCGGTGCACTGCCCCGCACAGTGGCCGTTCACCGCCCGCAGGTAGCCCAGCCGCACCAGGTCGGCCAACATGGCATCCAGCAGCGGCGGCGAGACCGACAACCGCCTGGCCAGGTCCTCATAGCTGTGGCTTCCCCCCTCGGCGACCAGTTGCAACACCTTTTCCAGCATCGCCCTGCTTCTACAACCAGCTCCCTACCTGGTAAACCACAATCCCGGCGGTCAGGGATAAAAGCAGCAGCAGGCCGGCGCTAAAGGCCGTCCAACGCCATGTCCCGGTCTCCTGGCGGATGGTGGCAACCGTCGCCACGCAGGGGATAAAGAGCATCTGCACCACCAAAAAGGCCATGGCTGCTGCCGGGGTCATGACCCCGGCCAGGGTTGTGGTCAGGCCGGCGGCCTCCTCGCCGGCACCAAACAGCACCGCCAGCGTTGCCACCGAATTCTCTTTGGCTACAAAGCTGGCCAGGAGCGCCACCAGCATCCGCCAGTCGAGGCCCATGAGGGCCCCAAGGGGGGCCAGGGTCCGTCCCACAGCGGCCAGATAGCTGCTCTCGATCTCGCCGTGGGGCAACGCCGACAGCACCCAGACGACGACCGACATCACCAGGATGAGGGTCCCTGCTTTTTTGAGGAATTCAACGCTGTTGTGCCACACCTGCAGGCCAATGGTCCGGGCGTTGGGCCGGTGGTAGAGGGGCAGTTCCATGATAAAGGCGGCCTGTTCCCCCTTGAGCATCCATTTGTTGAGCAGCAGGCCGGTGGCGGCCAGCAGGGCCAGGTTCATCCCGATGAGGCCCCAGGCGACCAGGGTGGCCCCCGTGCCGAAAAAGAGGGGGGCCAGAAACACAACGACCGCCATCCGCCCGGCACATGGCACCAGCGGCGCCAGCAGGATGGTCAACAGCCGCGCCCGGGGAGAATCCAGGATCCGCGCCCCCATCACGGCCGGCACGTTGCAACCAAAGCCCAAAAAGAGGGGCAAAAAGCTCTTGCCGTGGAGGCCCATCGCGTGCATAAAGCGGTCCATGACATAGGCCGCGCGGGCCATGTAGCCCACATCTTCCAGCAGGGCCAGTACGGCGAAAAAGATGACCAGGATGGGCAAAAAGGTGAGGACCGTCCCCGCTCCACCGAGGGCTCCCTCCACCACCAGACCTCGCAACCAGGCAGGGGCGCCTGCCAGCCAGCCGGTGGCGGCGCGGGCCAGGCTACGCACCACATGGACATCCAGCCACTCCTGCAGCGGCTTGCCGAGGGAAAAGGTCAACCAGAACACCAGCCCCAGGATGAGGGCCAGGACCCCCAACCCCGCCAGGGGATGGGTGGCCCAGCGGTCCAGCCGCCCGGTGAGGGTGATCTGCCCGGTGCGGGGGCGGATCACGGCCGCCCGGATCATGCGCCCTACCCAGTCGTAGCGGCCGCTGGCCACGGCCAATACGGCGTCTTCGTGGGCCCTGAGGATGGCGTGAACCTGTTCCCAGCAATCGGCGGGCAGGCGGTCGCGCATCATGGCGGTGATCTCGGAATCGCCCTCCAGCAGCTTGAGGGCCACCCACCCGGCGGGATAGGGGGACGGTACGTGGTCTGCCACCAGGCGGCAGATCTCGTCCAGCACCTGGCGGTGGTCGGGGCGGATTTCGGGCAGGGTGGGCTGATAGGGGATCTCGCCGCGGGCCAGGCGTTCCACCGTGTCCACCAGCTCGCGTACCCCGCGGTTCCTGGCCGCAGCCATGGGCACGACCGGCACCCCCAGCGCTGCTGCCAGCACCTGCGGCTCGACCTGCAGCCCCTCACCGGCGGCCACATCCACCATGTTCAGCCCTACCACCAGCCGCCTGGCCAGGGGCAGCAGCTCGGCCACCAGGTAGAGGTTGCGCTCCAGCGCGGCGGCATTGACCACAACCACCACCACATCGGGCTGCTCGCGGATGAGATAGTCACGGGCGATGACCTCTTCCGGCGAGTTGGCCGTCAGGCTGTAGGTGCCCGGCAGGTCCACCAGGTCCATGATGGTCCCGTTGTGGTGGTAGGTGCCGGTCTTTTGCTCGACCGTCTTGCCCGGCCAGTTGCCCACATGCTGGCTCAGCCCGGTCAACAGGTTGAACACCGTCGATTTTCCCACATTGGGCTGGCCGGCCAGGGCCACGGTCAGGCGTGCCGGGCCGTTGAGCACGGCGGCCGCCTGGCCGGTCCTCTGGTCAGCCATCTGCTCCTTATCCGCCATTGCCGTTCCCCTTCAAACGCCTGACCAGGATTCGGCTTGCCTCACCCCGGCCCAGGGCCACCCGGGTGCCGCGCAGCGAGACGATCAGCGGGCCGTGCCCGTAATTCTGGACTACCTGCAGTTGGGTGCCCGGCGTAAAGCCCAGGCATGCCAGGCGGCTCAGGAAATGGTGCCCCCCCTGCAGCGCCTCGATCCACACCGATTCGCCGCCGGGCACAGCACTGAGGCTCACCCCGTCCTTCGTTCTGGTCGTTGTTTCTACAGCCATCTTCCCCCTCCTGCTCCCCAGCTTCTTATGCAACTGCGACCTATTTGCAATAAAATTCAGGCTAAAAAAGGCCGGGCCGTCTTTAACAGGTGCCAGGCACCTTTTCGGCAGCCGCCTGGCCCCGGCGGCAGGCGGCGCAGATGCCGGTCAGTTCCACCTGGGCGCTGGCGATGGCAAAGCCGTTGGCTTCGCCCAGCGTGCGCGCTACCTCCAGAAAGGCGGTGCTGGGCACCTCAATCACCCGACCGCAAAGCAGGCAGACCAGATGGGAATGGTCGTCCCTGGCATCCAGTTCGTAGTGGTGATGCTCCTCGTCCAGGTGCAGTTCGCGCACCGTGCCGGCCTCTTTCAAGAGGCTCAGCGTGCGGTACACGGTGGCCAGGCTGAGGCGAGCGCCCCGCTGGTGCGCCTGAGCATAGATCTCGCCGGCATCCAGGTGGCCATCTGCTTCGGCCAGGATGCGCAACACCAGCCGGCGCTGGGGTGTCAGCCGTTTGCCGGCAGCCCGAACGCTGCACTCCCCTGCCAGGGCCCGATCATCCATTCCCCCTCGATCCCTTTCTGCAACTGCGAACTAGTTGCAAATAGGATACCAGGAATGCCGGGAAAAGTCAAGTGCGCCCCCGGGGTTAGCGGGTGCAGGCGGGACCATCACCGGGCAGGGTGAATCGGCTTGAGCCGTTTTTCACCCCGGCGGGCCGCCGGATCGATTCGGCCTGGGCGGGCAGGGGTTACTTGCGGCTAAAGAGGGCCCGCAACGTCCTGGCAAGCTGCAGGACCAACAGCGCGGCAAAGCCGATGCCCGCCAGAGCGATCCGGCCGGCGTCTATCGTCTCTTCAAAAGCAACCCGTTCTGGGGTGACCACCAGGACACCCAGGGGTCTGGCCGTAGCCCCGCCACCTCCACCGCCGCCCACGGGGGCCGATTCCCCTTCCTCTTCTGGCCGGGTCCCTGCGCTGCCGAACCCCAGGCCAAAGCCATAGCCCACCTGGGCGACAGGGATAAGGGTCTTGCCCTCGACCACCTGCGGCTGGCCAAAGGCAGCCTGCCAGTGAGCCGCTTCTCTTACCCTTTCCACCGCATCGAATAGACGGTTTAGCGACATGCTCTCCCCCTTTTTGTCAGCCGTTGTTGGGCACGCTCTTCCGGCCATGCTTGCTTCCCGGCCGGCCGGGAGACCGGTGCACCAGCCGGCGGATGGCGGCCAAGAACAGCGTCGTGGCCACGGCGGCCAGGAGGATACGGCGCACGGCGGCCATCGTCCCATCGGTGATGGGGATGGTATGTTCTCCCCCGGCGGTCTCTTCCACGACGGCCAGCGGGGTGATGCTCACCAGGCCCACCCCCCAGCCGCCGAACTGCCCGGTGCCAATGGTCGCCCCGGCCCTGCCCCACGACACGATCCGGACTATGGGTATTAGCCTGTGCCCGTTCACTTCGCACGGTTCACCCCGCACCGTCTCGATGCGGAGCCGTCTGCGGCCGGTCCTCTGTCCTGCGCTACCCATTATGCCGTCTCCTGCCTCTTGCCTCTTGCACGGGAATTTGGGTTTGAAGCCCAGGTGCAAGGCACCCACAACCTGATCGGGGTCGAAAAGACCGCTTCCCAACCCCAAGAGGCCCACCACGGTGCGTCGCACCTCAATGGTCACCTGCCCAGTATAGCACAAAATCGGACAGAGGACAACCCTGTCGCTCTGCCGTTGACATATCGAGAATTGTAGGTTATAATTGAATTGATGAGCTTGTCCGCGGAAAGGAAAAGATCGATGAAGCGTTCTGAGGTACTCTGGCTGGCCTTTGAGAAGTTTGCTATCTTTTTCTCTTTTGCGGTGACCTTTACCCTGGTCATGGCTTTGCTGGTAGTGGGCTTTGTGGCTTGGCGGGCGTTGCCCGGCCTGCGGGCGCTCCGGGATGATGTGGCCTGCCCCCTGATCGCCGAAGTCAACTCGCTGGTGGATGACCTGAACAACGCGGTTATCACCCGCACCATTCACATCGAGCAAACGATCCCGGTGAACTTTGCCCTGGAGCTGGATCAATCGCTGGTGGTGGAACTTACGGAAAGCGTGCCGCTGAACCGGCCCACCACCTTCACGCTGCCCGCTGGCGGTGGGCGGATCAATGGCTCCGTCACCCTGGTGCTGCCCAAGGGCCAGGACCTGCCGGTGCACATGCAGATGACCGTGCCGGTGAACCAGTCCCTGCCGGTGACGATGGATGTGCCGGTATCTATCCCGCTCCAGGAGACCGACCTGGGGCCGATCACCGCCCGGCTCAAGGCGCTGCTGTCGCCCTACCTGGACCTGTTGGGCCGGACCCTCAAGTGCTCAACGCGGTAGGTGACAGGTGTCGTTGAGGCTGAGGGTGTGCCAGGCCTCGTCTCCCCGCTGAAAGAGGCTCAGGTTGGCAGTGTCTTGCCGGACCTGCCAGATCTGGTCCAGGTCGAGGCCCAGGAGGGTGCAGGCCAGGATTTTGTTGACCATCTGATGGCCCACCAGGACCACCGTCTGGCCGGGATGGCGGGCGGCCAGTTCATCGAGGAGGGAGCAGAGCCGGGCCTGGACATCGGCCAGGCTTTCACCGCCGGGAAGGTGAACCTGGCGGGGGGTTGTGCGCCACAGCGCGTACATCTCCGGGTAAGCAGCAGCGGCCTGGGCATGGGTCAGGCCCTGCCACTCGCCGTAGTGGATGTCCAACAGCCCTTCGTGGGGTTGAATCGCTAAACCGAGCTTTTCTGCCAGCGGGGCGATGGTCTGGCGGGCACGCAGGAGCGGGCTGGCATAGAGGGCGGCCAGCGATTCGCCGGCCAGGCGGGCGGCGACGGCACGGGCCTGGGCCTGGCCGACCTCGTCCAGGGGCAGGTCGGTGCGTCCCCGGAAGCGTTCCTGCCCCGCCCCTTCGTTCCAGGCCGTCTGGCCGTGGCGGATGAGGACCAGGCGCACGCCCGCTCCCCTGGAGCGGGGCAGGGATGGCTCCAGGTGGCAGGTGTCGTTCAGCCCGACGATGGTAAAGTTGCCGCCGGCCGGGTCATAATCGAAGCGGCTGAGGTTGCACAGGTCCTGATGGACGTGCCAGTAGGCGGGATCGGGCAGCCCGGCCAGGGCGCATACCAGCGTCCGGGTGACTATCTGATGACTGACGATGGCGATGGTCTGGCCATCGGAGTGGCGGCCCAGCACTTCGCGGAGGGCGGCCAGGGCGCGGCGGCGCAGGTCGGCGGCGCTCTCGCCGCCGGGGATGGAGACGCTGAACGGGTCGTGCCGCCACCGCCGGTAGAGCTCGGGCCAGCGGCGGGCCACGTCGGTGAGGTACTGACCGGCCCAGTCGCCGTAGTTCATGCTCCCCAGACCGGGCAGGGGCCGGACGGTCAGGCCGTGGGGCGCGGCGATGATCTGGGCGGTGTGGATCGCCCGCTGCAGCGGGCTGGAGTAGATGCCGGCCAGCGGTTCGCCGGCCAGGCGGCGGGCCGTGACCTCTGCCTGGGTTATGCCTTCGTCGGCCAGGGGCAGGTCCACCGTGCCGCGAAAGCGTTCGCCCTGACCTTCGGCGGTGTTCCAGGCGGTGCGACCGTGGCGGATGATGATAATGCGGATCATGGTTACCTCCTTCAGGTGGAGGATATTGTAGCCTGAGGAGGGGTGGGTGTCAAGGTGCGAAAGCCGCAGGACGCGCAGGACTGGGAAAGCTGGGTGGACCGGCAGATCCGCGAGGCGCAGGAACGAGGCGAATTTGACGATCTGCCGGGCAAGGGCCGGCCGCTCAACCTGATGGCCAATCCGTATGCCGGTGACAGGGAACTGGCCTTCAAACTCCTGAAAGAGGCAGACTACGCCCCGGAGTGGATCGAGCAGGACAAGGCGATCCGCAGCCGGCTGGCGCGGGCGCGGGCGGCGTTGGCCCGTGCCTGGGAGTGGCGCGAGGGACGGTTGCAGGAGCTGGCAGCCCGGCCCGGCGGTGGGGCCGAGGTGGAGCGAGGCCGGGTGCTGGCCGGATGGCACCAGGCGGTGGCTGCCTTTACGGCCGAGGTGGCCGCCATCAACCAGGAGATCGCGGACCTGAACCTCAAGGTGCCGGCCTTCCGCTTTCAGCGGTTCAAAGTGGATGCCGCCCATGAGGTAGCCCGCCTGGAGGGGAGATGGCCATGAAGGACCGGGCTGCGGATGGGACCGACGAGTCCCCTCCCCCGGATGTCCATGAGCGCATGGCCGAGACGGTGCGCCTGATCGTCACCCGCCGGGAGCGGGGGCCGCGCTCGCCGCGTATGGAGCGGGCACTGAAACGGCTGATCTGGCGCTATACCCGGCCAACACAAACCGGACGAAAGGATCAAGATGAGCAAGAATAAAGGGTGCATGATCGTCATTTTTCTGGTGGTGATCGGAGCGGTTCTGTTCTCCCCCCTGGTGACCCTGTACACCGACCTGGTCTGGTTCGAATCGTTGGGCTTTGCCTCGATCCTGTGGAAACGGATCGGCACGGAATGGCTGTTGTTCCTGGTCGGCTGGGTGGTCGCCGCCCTGGTGTTGGGGGGCAACTGGTGGCTGGCCCACCGGCTGGCCGGCGGCGGGCAGATGATGGTGCCCTGGCTGCGCCAGCAGCGGGTGCGTCGCCAGGTTACTGCCACGCCGACCGTCCGGGTCGTCGCTGCCCGGGCAGCCAGCATTTTCCTGGGAAGCCTGGCCGTAGGGCTGGGCTTTTTCTTTGCCCTGGCGGCACGGGCCATGTGGCTCACGGCACTGATGAGCGTCCACGGCGTCTCTGTTGGCCAAACCGACCCCATTCTGGGCCGTGACCTGAGTTTCTACCTCTTCCGCCTGCCGTGGCAGAGCTTTCTGCAAGGGTGGTTCCTGTGGTTGATGCTGTTTGCCCTTGGCGGTGTGTTCCTGGTCTACCTGGCCAGCTACACCGCCGGGCGGCTGTCGTCTGGGGTGCAGATAGTGGGCGTGCGGCAGCCCCTGCTGCGCCTGCCACGTCCGGCCGAGCGGCACCTGCTGGTGCTGGGGGCGATTACCCTGGGGGTGCTGGCCTGGGGCTACCACCTCGATATCCCGCGCCTGCTCTATTCGACCTCCGGAGCGGCCTATGGCGCCGGCTACACCGACATCCACGCCCGGCTGCCGATCCTGAACCTGCTGACCCTCATCGTCGGCCTGGGCGCAGCGGTTTTGCTGGCGGGCACCTTGATCCGGGTGCGCTGGTTGCCTTATCTCGTCATCTCCGTCTGGCTGACGATGGCGTTCCTGGCGGGGAACATCTACCCGGCCGTGGTGCAAGGCCTGTCGGTGGAGCCCAACGAATTGGCCCGCGAGGGGGAGTACATTGAGCACACCATCCGGTTCACGCGGGCGGCCTTTGGATTGGACCGCGTGGCCGAGGCCGACTTTGCCATTCCCGAAGAAGCCACCCCTCTCGACCTGGTGGCCAATCAGTCCACCATCCAGAACATCCGCCTGTGGGACTATCGCCCCCTGCTGCGCACCTATAGCCAGTTGCAGGAGATCCGGCTGTACTATGCTTTCACCGATGTGGATGTGGACCGCTACCGGCTGGGCGACCAGTACCGTCAGGTGACCCTGTCCGCCCGGGAGATCGCCTACGATGAGCTACCCCAGGTTGCCCAGACCTGGGTGAACCGCCATCTGGTCTACACCCACGGCTCTGGCGTGGTCCTCAGCCCGGTGAACGAGGTGGGGCAGGAGGGCCTGCCGGTGCTGTGGGTGCGCGACATCCCGCCCCGGACCCTCTATCCCGAGCTGGCCCTCACCCGCCCCGAAATTTACCACGGCGAGCTGACCGACGACTATGTCCTTGTCGGGACCACGGCCCAGGAGTTCGATTACCCCTCCGGTGACGAGAACGTCTACACCAGCTATCAGGGGAAGGGCGGGGTGCTCCTCGACTCGGTCTTGAAGCGGCTGGCCTATGCGCTGCGCCTGGGGAGCAGCCAATTCCTGTTCAGCAGCTACATCACCCCAGAAAGCCGCCTCTTGTGGCGGCGGGCGATTGACGAGCGGGTGCAGGTCGTGGCCCCCTTCCTGCACTACGACACCGATCCCTACCCGGTCATCACCGGAGGGCGGCTGGTCTGGCTGCTGGACGCCTACACCACCTCGAACCACTACCCCTATTCCGAGCCGATCCAGACCTCGTTCGGGCTGTTGAACTATATCCGCAATGCGGTCAAGGTCACTATGGATGCCTACGACGGGACGTTGACCTTCTACCTGATCGATCCCGGCGATCCGCTGGCCGCGACCTACGCCGCCATCTTCCCCCACCTGTTCCGCCCTGTGTCTGAGATGGACCCGGCGCTGGTGGCCCACTGGCGCTACCCGGAGGGCCTGTTCCGCATCCAGGCGGCCAGGTACCAGTCTTTCCACATGACCGATCCCCAGGTCTTTTACAACCAGGAGGACCTGTGGAACTGGCCGGAAGAGATGGTCGGAGGAGAGCGGGCGTTCATTGAGCCGTACTATGTCAATATGCGGCTGCCGGGCGAGCCGTCCACCGAATTTGTCCTGATGCTGCCTTTTACGCCGTCCAACAAGCAGAACATGATTGCCTGGCTCTATGCCCGCAACGATGGGGGGCACTATGGGGAGCTGGGCATCTACAAGTTCCCCAAACAGTACCTGGTCTACGGGCCGATGCAGGTCGAGTCGCGCATTGACCAGGACCCGCTCATCAGCCAGCAACTGTCGCTGTGGAACCAGCGGGGCAGCCAGGTGATCCGGGGGAACCTGCTGGTCATCCCTATGGATCAGGCGATCCTGTACGTGGAGCCGATCTACCTGCAGGCCGAAGCCAGCCAGCTTCCGGAGTTGCGGCGGGTGGTCGTGGCCTATGGCAACCGCATTGCCATGGAAGAGACGCTGGCGGCGGGACTGGCCCGGGTGATGGGGGTGGGGGCGGCCGTCGAACCACCGACAGGGCCAGAACCCTCCCTGTCGCCACCGGAGGGCGACGTGGCCAACCTGGTCCGCCAGGCCGATGCCCACTATCAGGCTGCCCAGGAATGCCTGCGGAGCAGCGACTGGGCCTGCTATGGCGCAGAGATGGATGCGCTGGAGCAGGTGTTGCAGGCGCTGGTCACGGCGACGCAGGAGCGGTAAAAGGGGGCCGGGGGCGGTCATCCCAGCAGCAGGTCCAGCAACCGCAGACAATCGGCTCGGACATCCTCGCCTGCTTCCTCCACCGGGCCGATGCACGATGGACAGCCCTGCTGGCAGCCGCAGGCCCGAATCAGGTCGCGGGCTGCCACCAACAACGTCTCCTGCAGGTCGTACAACGCTTCGCTAAAGCCCAGGCCCCCCGGCGCATTGTCGTAGAGGGTGATCGTGGGCAACCGGGGGCCCGCCTGGATAGAGGCCACAGGCTCGCTCACCACGCCCAGGTCTTGGGGGTCGCACATCAGGTGCAGCGGGGCCAGGTGGCGCAGCGCGTAGGCCAGGCCGCTCAACGCCCCCCGGAACAGACGGTCCACCTCCACGCGGCGATGGCAGGCGCGGCACAGGGTCACCAGGTTCTCCAGCCGGTTGGCCTCCAGGTAGTGGTCGTTCTCGCCGCGCCGGTAGCCAAAGGAGCGAAAGGGCCGGAGGTGGTGCACGTCGTGGGCACGGTCGGGCTGTTCAGGGGCGCCGCAGTGGCGACAGCGGTAGCCATCGCGGGCACGGGCGGCGTTGCGCTGTTCCTCCCAGTTTGGCCCCCGGTCGCCGTGGGTCATGTCCAGCAGTCCCTCCCGTTCCAGGTGGGCCGCCGCTTCGGGCAGGATGCTGAACCAGCAGGCGGTGGTCTCCATCTCCTGTTCGGGGAGGCTGTCCGGCGGGATTTCCTCCCAGCCCAGGATTTCGTGGGTGTAGAACCGCACCTTTTTGTAGGAGGTTACCCTGGATTTGACCAGTACCGGCCCGTGGGCCTTGCACATTTGGGGCCCCTGGGCCTGCCGTTCCACGCCCATCACCTGGATCGTCTCTGTCACGCTGGCCTGGGTGTAGTAGCCGGCCTCGACCGGCTCCACTTCGGCACGGCGGCCTTCCCAGTCCAGTCTTCTCACCAGATACGACTCGCCGCCGTGGAGGTAGATCGCCCCTTCATGGAGCAGGCGTGGCGCACCTTCCCGGTCTACCACGCCGATCACGGCCCCCCCTTCTTGAGAAAGGTCCACGACGGCAAAATTGTCCATGGCTGCGGTGCGCAGGCTGACCGCCTCGGCCGGGTAGCCCTCGCCGGTCCAGTGCCACTGCCCGCTGCTGTGGCGCAGGGTGTTCTCTTCCTCCAGAAAAGCCAACACCTCCTGGGTGTGGGGGAAGCGGCCAAACGGTTCTCCCTGGCCGAACGGCAGCTCGAACGCGGCACAGCGGATGTGGTTGACGACAATGGCCAGGTTATCGGGGTTCAAGAGCGCCTGCTCCGGCGAGCGCCCGAAAAAGTAATCGGGGTGGCGGATGATATATTGGTCGAGGGGAGAGGCCCCGGCTATCAGCACCGCCGCCGAGGTCTCGGCGCGGCGGCCGGCCCGGCCTGCCTGCTGCCAGGTGCTGGCAATGGTGCCCGGATAGCCGGTGAGGATGCTGGCCTCCAGGCTGCCGATGTTGATCCCCAACTCCAGGGCGTTGGTGGCCACGACCCCCAGTACCTCTCGCTGGCGCAGCCCTCGCTCCACCTGTCGCCGTTCCGACGGCAGATAGCCGCCCCGGTAGCCCTGCACCTTTTCCGGGGGCAGGCCCTCGCGGCGGGCGGCATCGCGCAGGTAGGTCAACAGTAGTTCGGTGGTCAGCCGGGTGCGGGCAAAGAGGATGGTCTGGACATCGGCTGCCAGAAAACGCCCGGCCAGGAGGCGGGCGTCCACCACCGGGCTGCGGCGGATCCCCAGCTCCTGGTTCACCAGCGGCGGGTTGTAGAACAAAAAGTGCTTGTCGCCGGCCGGTGAGCCATCCTCTTCCTGGCCGATCAGGGTGAACGGCTCCTCGACCAGCCGTTCGGCCAAGGTCAGCGGGTTGGCGATGGTGGCCGAGGCGCACAGGAATTGCGGCGACGTTCCGTAAAAGGCGCAGATGCGCTTCAGCCGGCGCAGGACGTTGGCCACATGGCTGCCCAAGATGCCGCGGTAGGTGTGGATTTCGTCCAGGACGACGATCCGGAGCCCCTGGAAGAAGCGCAGCCAGCGGGTGTGGTGGGGCAGGATGCCGGCGTGGAGCATGTCGGGGTTGCTGATGACCAGGTGCGCCGTCTGGCGGATGCCGGCGCGGGCTGCCTGGGGGGTGTCGCCATCATAGGTGCTCACCTGGAGCTTTTCGCCCAACGCCCTGGTCAGCGCCCCCAACTCGGCCAGTTGGTCCTGGGCCAAGGCTTTGGTGGGAAAGAGGTACAGCGCCCGGGCCGAGGGGGCGCCGAGCAGGGTCTCGAGCACCGGCAGGTTGTAGCACAGCGTCTTGCCGCTGGAGGTAGGTGTGACCACGATCACATTCTCGCCGCGCAACGCCGCCTCAACGGCCAGCGCCTGGTGAGAGTAAGGGCGCTTGATGCCGCGCTGTCGGCAGGCCGCCACCAGGCGCGGATCGATCCCGGCGGGATAATCGGCGTAGCGGGCCGGCCGGGCGGGCAGGTGCCGCCAGTGGGTGATGCACCGCGCCACGTGGGGATCCGTTGCGATCTGGTCAAGGACCTGCTCTACACTCATCGCTGCATGGTAGGGCAACATGCCGTTTTGCCTCCACGCCATTATAGCCCAAAGCCAGGTTGTGGGCAAGGCGCCGGTGCGTTGCATCCGAGGTTGACATTTCAGGCAAGGCAGGTTACAATTTTAAACAGAAGGAACGCACGGTGGGAGGTTTTGGATGGCAGGGGCCCAGGCCCAACAAACTCTGTTCGGTGTTCGCCTGGCGGGGGAGCTGGAGGCCTTTTTGTGGGATATCAATCCCTGGTGGCAGGGCAGGCCGATGCGTCCCTTGCCACCGTTCCGCCGTTGGCTGTTCGAGCCGGCGCTACAACGGCTCAAAACCAGGTTGGCGCCGGTGACCGTGTTGCGGGGTCCCCGGCAAGTGGGCAAGACCACCTTACAAGAGCAGATGATCGACTACCTGCTTCGCCAGGAGAACGTCCATCCGGTGGAGATCAAATATCGTCAGCGGGTGGACGGCCACCGGGACACGGTGGGGCTGCGGGCGTTTCTCGAAAAAGCGGTGTACAATGCCCCCTTTGCCATCCTCGTGACCCTGACGGACGAGGTGGCGGTGACCGATCCCCGGATTGTCGCGCTGCCCTTATCATCACTGTTGATGATGCGATAGTAGGAGGCGTCTCCAGACGCCGATTCTCCAGACGCCGATTCTCCAGACGCCGAGAAGGAGGAAAAGACCGATGGACAAGAATGGAATACCCAAGTCGGCGATGGTCATCGTCGCCCATCCCGACGACGCCGAGTTTACCATGGCCGGCACCGTGGCGTTGTGGGCCAGGGCCGGCTGCCGCGTGACCTACGTGGTCTGCACCGACGGCAACGCCGGTTCCCATGAACCGGGCATGACCCGCGAGCGCCTGGCCGAGATCCGCCGCGCCGAGCAGCGGGCTGCCTGCGCCCGGCTGGGCGTGGAAGAGGTGGTCTTTTTGGGCTACGACGATGGGCTGCTGCAACCGACCCTCGACCTGCGGCGCGACCTGGTGCGCCTCATCCGCCGCTACAAGCCGGAAGTGGTCCTGACCGGCGATCCAACCCGGCTGCTGGTCGGCGACCGCTACATCAACCACCCTGACCACCGGGCGGCGGCCCAGGCGGCGCTGGACGCCGTGGCCCCGGCGAGCGCCATGCCCCTGCTGTGGCCCGAGGTCGGCGCGCCCCATCGGGTGCGCCAGGTGTATGTCCATGGCAACGCCGAGCCCAACGAATGGGTGGACATCAGCGAGACGATCGAGTCCAAGATCGCGGCCTTGAAAGAGCACGTCAGCCAGATAGGAGACTGGGACCCCACGGAGTGGATCACCGCCTGGGCGGCTGAGGCGGGCAAAGAGAAAGGGTTGGCCTACGCCGAGAGCTTCCGGGTGATCACGCTGGTGCAACCGCAAGAACTGGAGGAAAAGGAGGAGCAGGACAATGGCTGACCCCCCACCCTACACCGACAAAGGCTTTACCATCGTCGCCCGTGTCATCAAGCAGGAGGGCTATTGCGCTGCCGGCCACCGGGTGGGCGATGAGATTGTATTCGACGGCCAGGCGGTGCAGGGCAAGGTGTGCATCCACGCCCTGTATAGCTTCCTGCCCAAGGTGTTGGCCATGCGCTACGGGGCCGAGTTCCCCTGGCTGGCGGACAAGGATGTGGCCACCCACGCCTGCCCCGACGCCTGGAACCCGGTCGTATTTGAGATCCGGCGGGTCGTTTCAGAGGAGTCGTCCTGTTCCCTGGCACACCCCCAGGGACGAAAATTGTAGGGGCAGCCCTCGCGGCTGCTCAAGGGATACCGCCCGCCATTTATTCCCAGGGATTGAAGAACCCGGTGAACAGACCTGGATCGAGAGGAGATTCTATGACAGAGCCAAAAGAACTGCCTGCCCGCACCGGCCTGTACTTTGAAGAGTTCGAGGTCGGCCAGACGATCATCAGCGCCGGCCGGACCGTGACCGAGGCCGATGTGGTGGCCTTTGCCGCCCTCAGCGGTGACTGGAATCAGATGCACACCGACGCCGAGTATGCCGCCCGGCACCCCTTCGGTCGGCGGGTGGCCCACGGCCTGTTGATCATGTCCATCGCCAGCGGCCTGGTGATGCGTCTTGGCTTTCTGGAAGGCACAGCCCTCGCCTTCCGCGAGATCGGCGAGTGGAAGTTCAGCCGGCCGGTGTTCCTGGGCGATACGATCCAGGTGCGGGCCACCGTGGCCGAGACCAGGCCGATGCGCCGCCTGGGTGGGGGGCTGGTCAACGTCAGGGTGGAGATCTTGAACCAGGAGGACGAGGTCGTCCAGCGCGGCACCTGGAGCGTATTGGTCAAAAGCCATCCAGATTAATCGTAGGAGGCGTCTCCGACGCCGATTCTCCGATCCGACGCCGATTCTCCGACGCCGACGCCGATGCACCTGGACATTTCAACCCCCGCCTCTTCCAGAAAACCCAGGGCGATCTCGTCGGGATAGTCGCCGGCATAGACCACGCGGCGGATGCCGGCGTTGATGATCATCTTGGCGCAGACCAGGCAGGGCTGGTGGGTGACATAGATCGTGCTGTTGGAGACGTCCACGCCGTGGAGCGCGCCCTGGATAATAGCGTTCTGCTCGGCGTGGAGGGTGCGCACACAGTGGCCGTTGATCATCAGACAGCCGACTTCGGTGCAGTGGGGCAGGCCGCTCGGCGCGCCGTTGTAGCCGGTGGTCAGAATGCGCTTGTCGCGGACAATGACAGCGCCCACGGCAGCGCGGGGGCAGGTGCTCCGCCTGGCAACCTGGAAAGCGATCTGCATAAAATAGTCGTCCCAGGAAGGGCGGGCGGGAAATGACGAATGGATGGAGCGTGCGGATTCTTCCATTTGCTTACCGATTCCCTGTTACCCATGCCGCCGGGCAAAGCGGGCCATCCGCTCCAGGGCCTGTTCGATCTGGTCATAGGCGGTGGCGTAGGAGCAGCGGACGTGGCCCGCGCCGCAGGCGCCAAAGGCGCTGCCTGGCACACAGGCCACCTTTTCCTCCCTCAACAACTGCTCGGAGAACTCTTCATCGCTCAGGCCCGTGGCGGCGATAGAGGGAAAGGCGTAGAAAGCGCCCCTCGGCTCGAAACAGGTCAGGCCGATGCTGTTCAGCCCATCCACGATGAGGCGGCGGCGGCGGTCGTAGCGGGCGCGCATCTCCTGCACCGCCTCCTCGCCGTGCTTGAGGGCTTCCAGGGCGGCGAACTGAGCCGTGGTCGGGGCTGACATGATGGTGTACTGGTGCACCTTGCGCATCGCACCCAGGACCTCGACCGGGGCGGCGGCGTAGCCGATGCGCCAGCCGGTCATGGCGTAGGCTTTGGAAAAACCGCCTAACAGGATAGTGTGGTCGCGCATCCCCGGCAGCGAGGAGAAGCAGGTGTGCTCCACGCCATAGACCAGCCGGTCATAGATCTCGTCGGAGATGACCAGCAGGTCATGCTTTGCAGCCACCTGGGCGACCTCCAGCAGCCGCTCGCGGGCCATCACCGCCCCGGTGGGGTTGTTGGGATAACCGATGAGCAGCGCCTTGGTCCTGGGCGTGATGACCGCTTCGATCTGCCCGGCCAGCACCTGAAAGTCATTTTCCACGCTGGTGGGGACGACCGCCGGCACCCCCCCGGCAAACAGAACCTCTGGCTTGTAGGACACAAAACAGGGCTCGGGCACGATCACCTCGTCGCCGGGGTCCACTGTAGCGGCCAGGGCCAGGTAGAGCGCCTCGGAGACGCCGACGGTGATGAGCAGCTCGGTTTCGGGGTCGTAGGACACGCCGTAGAGCCGCTCCAGGTGGTCGGCCAGGGCCTGGCGCAGCGCCAGGATGCCCGAGTTGGAGGTGTAGTGGGTCTCGCCCGCCTCCAGCGAGGCGATGCCGGCCCGGACAATGGCCGGTGGCGTGGTAAAGTCCGGCTCGCCGATGCCCAGGGAGATAACGTCGTCCATGGTGGCGGCGATGTCGAAAAAGCGGCGGATACCCGAAGGGGGCACGGCCTGGACCTTTTTAGCGATGAATTCTCTCATTTTCGTATTGGACCTCCTTGTCCTTCTCAGGGATTGGGTTGCTCCAGGGGGCGGATCGTCCAGCGATCCTCCAGTTCGGAATAGCTTACCTCGAACCGTTCCCCCGATTCGGTGCGCAATTGAAAAACCGGGCCGGCGGGCGTGCGCCAGCGGGCCTCGATCTCGGCCACCGGGTAGCGGTGGCCCTCCCAGGTCAGCGCCCTCGGCTCCTGGGCGTAGGTGTGGCCGGAGTAGCACTCGACCTCAGCGTGGACGCTCATGACAGATCCAGAGAGCGCAGGTAGGCCAGCAGCCCATCACGCAGGTCGGGGCGACGCAGGGCCATCTCGATGCCGGCCTTGAGCTGGCGCAGCGGGTCACCGGCGGCCATCCAGCGGGCCTCGATCGGCTGGGCGATGACGGTCGAGCGTTGGGCCAGCCGATCCATCGCATCGGCCAGCCACAGCTCGCCACCCTGGCCTGTCTCTGTGCCGTGCAGCACTTCGAACAGCTCGGGCGTCAGCACAAAGTGGCCGATCTGCACCCAGTTGGAGGGCTGGGTGCCGGGGGCCGGCTTTTCGATGATGCGGGCCATGACATTTTCGGTGCCGGGCTTGAGTTCGATGCAGCCGTAGAGCGGGGCCTCCTCGTCGGGCACCCACTGGGTGGCCATGACCGCTGCCGGGCGGTACCTGTGATAAGCGTCCAGCAGTTGTTTGGGCACCGGGGGATCGCCGATGATGATGTCATCGCCGAACATGTAGTAGAACGGCTCGCCGGGGTTGAGCCAGGGCCGGGCGGCCAGCGCCGGCGAGGCGTTGCCGTAGGGCAGGGTATCGGGCTGGCGCACGGTGACGATGTCGGCCAGGCGCGACAGGCGACGCATCTCTTCCAGCAGGGCCGTCTTGCCCGACCGTGCCAGGTGCTGCTCCAGCTCGGGGTGGGGCGCAAAGTGGCGCTGGATCAACTCACCGCCGTCACGCACGACGATGATGATCTCGCGGATGCCGGCTGCCACCAGGCTCTCCACATGATACTGGATCAGCGGCACGCCGGCGATAGGGAACATCTCTTTCGGCACAGCTTTGGAGGCCGGCAGAAAACGGGTACCATAGCCGGCGATGGTGATGATCCCCTTCACCTTTCCCTCCTATTCCAGGCTGCCAACTACCTTTTCGACCTCTTCCAGGATCTGGCAGGACTTGACCAGCTCCTTCATGGCATTGTGGTCCGGGTAGAGAGGCCGGTCTTGATCCAGGTGGGCCACATATCGGCGGATCACGCGCCGGGCGGCCTGCACGCCGTGGCCGGGCGTGAAATCACGAAAGTCCAGGCCCTGGGCGGCGGCCATAAACTCGATCCCCAGCACTCCATAGGCGTTGTCCAGGATCTGATCGTTCTTGAGGGCGGTGTTCATCCCCATCGAGACAAAATCTTCCTGATCGGCAGCCGCGGGGATCGACTGGATGCTGGCCGGCATGGAGAGGATGCGCTGCTCGACGATCAGCATGTCGGCGGTGTACTGGCTGAGCATCATCCCGGAAAAGAAGCCGGGGTTGGGGGTCAAAAAATCAGGCAGGCCGACGCTCAGGGCCGGGTTGGTCAGGCGGTTGAGCCGTCGCTCCGACAGCACGCACACCATGGTGATAGCGGCTCCGGCCATGTCCATCGGCAGCGACACCGGCGACCCCTGAAAGTTGGCCCCGGTCAGGGTCAGCCTGTATTCCGGCAGAAAGACCGGGTTGTCGGCCACCCCGTTCAGTTCGATTTCAACCTGTTTCCTGGCCCAGTCCAGGGCGTCGTGGGCCGCGCCGATCACCTGGGGCGAGGAGCGCATCGAGTAGGCATCCTGCACCTTGGTTTTCATCTTGCCCGTCATCAGGTCGCTGCCGGCGATGCACTTCATGATCGCCCGGGCGGCGCGGATGGCTCCTGGGAAGCCGCGCAGTTCGTGCAGGCGCACGTCGTAGGGTTTGAGGTTGGCCAGCAGCGCCTCCAGGCTCATGGCGCAGGCGATCTCGGCCTGTTTCAACCAGCGGTTCATGTCGTACAGGTGCAGGGCGCTCATGGCGGTAAGCACGTTCGAGCCGTTGATGGCCGCCAGCCCATCGCGCGCCTGCAGGTCGGGAATGGGGATGCCGGCACGGTCCATAGCCACCCGGCCCGGCAGCCGCTCGCCCTGATAAAAAGCCTCCCCTTCCCCCATCAGCAGCAGGGCCAGTTGGGCCATGGGGGCCAGGTCGCCACACGCTCCCACCGACCCCTTCCGGCAGACGACCGGGGTGACCCCCTTGTTCAGCATCTCGACAAAGGTCTGGGTGATTTCGGGCCGGCAGCCGGAATTGCCGTGGGCATGGACATTGATGCGGCTGGCCATTGCCCCCCGCACCACCTCGACAGGCAACGGTTCGCCGATGCCGGCGGCGTGGTTGTAGATCAGATACCGCTGGAACTGCATCACCTGCTCATCGCTGAGCACCACCTCCGAGAATTCGCCGATGCCGGTGTTGGTGCCGTACATGATCTCCCGCGCTTTGAGCTTTTCCTCCAGCATGGCACGGCAGGCTTTGATCCGCTCCAACGCTTCGGGGTGGAGCTCCACCCGTTCCCCGTGCCGGGCGATGCGTACCAGGTTTTCCACCGTCAGATTGGAGCCATCTAACACAATGGTCATCTTTCTCTCCCTTGAGTTTGTTCTGTCTACTTTTTTCCTGGCTGCCACGGGCAATGTGATCGGCATTATAGCACCTTATGGGCTGTCGGGCAAAATGGCCCGTCGGGGTGAATCGGCGTTGCACTCGGCAGCAAGTAATGGTATAATAGGCTGCGGAGGCCTCATGGCGGATGACGTAGATGCGGCGGATCTGGCAAGTGCCCTGAAAGAGCTACAAATCGAAAACGAGCAACTGCGCAACGGCTACATTTCCCTGAGCCAGCAGTTGATCGGCCTGCGGATGGTGCAGCATATCGCCCAGGACCTGGTTTCGGAACTGGATCTGGATCGGCTGCTGCAACGCATCCTCCGCTCGGCCATCAGCGCTGTCGGCGGCCGGGCCGGGTCGTTGCTGCTCCTGGACCCCCATGAGCAGGAATTGGTCTTCACTGTGATCGAAGGCGGGGGGGGCAAGGCCCTGCAGGGCAAACGGATGGCTGTGGATCAGGGGCTGGCCGGCTGGGTTTTTTCGCACAACCAACCGGTCGTGGTGAGGGATGTCCGGCAGGACGAGCGTTTTCACGAGCAGATCCCAAACAGTGTCGGTTTCGAGGTTACTTCGCTCATCTGTGTGCCTCTGGTGGCACGAGGAAAGATGATCGGCGTCATCCAGGTCCTCAACAAAGTGGATGAGGAGCTGTTTGATGACGACGACCTGAACCTGTTGACCTCGTTTGCCGCCCAATCGGCCACTGCCATTGAAAATGCCCGCCTCTACCAGGACCTGAAGCGGGAACGCGACCGGCTGATCGCCGTCGAAGAGGAGGTGCGCCGTCGTCTGGCCCGCGATCTGCACGACGGGCCGGCCCAGTTGCTGGCGGCGATCATCACCGGCATCGAGTTTGTGCGCCAGCTTTGGGAACGGGAACCGGACAAGGCGATGCAGGAGCTGGAGGAGGTGCTGCCGATTGCCCGGAAGGCGCTGCGTCAGGTGCGCACCCTCCTGTTCGACCTGCGGCCGGTCCTCCTTGAGACCCAGGGGCTGGTGCCGGCCCTGCAGTCCTATATCCAGCAGCAACAGGAGGCCGGCGGCCCGGTCTATCACTTCCAGGTCAGCAGCTTCATCGGTCGGTTGCCGGTTGCTGCCGAACAGGCGCTCTTTGCCATTGTTCAGGAGGCGGTGGGCAACGTCAGAAAGCATGCGCAGGCCCAGAACGTATGGATTGCCGTGGCCGAGCAGGATAGCACCCTGCTGATAGGGGTCCGGGACGATGGCCGGGGATTCGACGTGGACAGGTTGACTGCCGAATATGATCAGCGGGGCAGTCTGGGGCTGCTCAACATGCGCGAGCGGGCCCAGGCCCTGGGCGGCCGGTTGACCGTCCGCTCCCGGCCGGGGTTGGGGACGGCCATTGTCGTGGCCGTGCCGCTGCACCCCCTGCGCCAGGATACTAGCGTCTAGTTAGCAATTCGCTCAAAATCAAGACCGCCGCCCGTTTGTCCAGCGGCTCGTTGTTGGACCCGCACTTGGGGCTCTGGACACAACTGGGGCAGCCGTCCGCACAAGGGCAGCCGCGGATCGCATCGCAGGTGGCCTGCCACAGCTCTGTCAGCAGATCGAACCCCTTCTCGGCGATACCCACCCCCCCCGGAAAGGCGTCGTAGATAAACACCAGGGCCGTGCCGGTGTCGGGATGGTGTGGCGTCGAAAGCCCGCCGATGTCCCAACGGTCGCACAGGGCAAACAGGGGCAACAGGCCGATGGCCGCGTGCTCGACGGCGTGCAACCCCCCGGCCGCGTCCAGCCCGCGCCGTTTTACCTGGGCCAGGATGTCGGACGGCACCTCCCACCACAGCGCCACCGTGTCGAACGTCTGGGCCGGCAGGTCCAGGTCCTCGACGCTCAGCACCTCCTCGCGGAACTGCTGCACCCGCCGGTACCCGATCACCTGTTGCGTCACCCGCACCGGGCCGAGGCTGGCCATCGCCCTGCCGCATTCCTTGTGCGCTGCGGTCCGGATCACACGCACGTCGTTGATCTCGCGGGGTTGGGTATAATAATCCACCTGCACCGGTTCCAAAATGGCGTGCCCGGCCGCCAGGTCCAACTCGCGCACCAGGAACGACTCGCCCTGGTGCAGGTAGATGGCGCCGGGGTGGACGCGGTACAGTGCCGAGGTGCCCTCGATCTCTTCGAGGAGCCGGTAGCTGTTTCCGGCATCGAGCAGCGCCACCCGCGAGCCGGCCAGGGCCCGCAACGACACCTTCTCGGCGGGGTAGGCACCGGGGCGGGACCCCCACTGTTCGCCGCGATACTCCACCTCGCCGGCCTCTTCCAGGGCGATCATGGCCGGCACAAACCCGGCGCCGAACAGCGCCTCGTCGTCGCCGCGGGCCAGGCCCGGCGGCAACGGCGGTTGGGGGCGGTCGAACGCCGGGGCAGGGGAGGGGGCCGTCCGACGGCCCGGCAGCGCCCGCCGGGGTGTGGGCCGGGAGGCGGGAAGCGAATCAGGCCCGACCTCTCCCCCTCTGGACAGGGGGAGCTCATAGGCGGCACAGGGCAGGTGCATCTCCAGGATGTAGGGGTTGGCCGGGTCTATGAGGGCGTGCTCGTGGGGCCGGCCAAAGAGGTCGTGGGGATGGCGCATGAAATACTGGTCCAGCGGGTCGTCCAGGGCGATGAGCGCCGTCAGGGCGTGGCGCGTGCCCCGGCCGGCCCGGCCGGCCTGTTGCCACAGGCTGGCGATGGTGCCCGGATAGCCGACCAGCAGCGAGGCATCCAGGTCGCCAATGTCAATGCCCAGCTCCAGCGCCGAGGTGGCGGCCACGCCCAGCAGGCCACCGCCGGGCCGCAGGCCGCGCTCGATCTCGCGCCGCTGCTCAGGGCGGTAGCCGGCCCGGTAGGCGCAGATGCGGTTGGCCAGGCCGGGGGACTCGTCTTGCAAAATGCGCCGGGCATAGAGCAGGATCAACTCGGCTACGCGGCGGGTCCGGGCAAAGACGATGGTGCGGATGCCGGCCTGTACCAGCCGGGCCAGCAGCCGCGCCGCCTCGATGTTGGCGCTGCGCCGCGCCGTCCGGGCCCGGTCCACAAAGGGGGGGTTCCACAACACGAAATCGCGGGCGCCGGCAGGGGCGCCGTCGTCATCCACCACCACCGCCTCGACGCCGGCCAGGCGCTGCAGGTGCTCGCCGGGGTTGGCGATGGTGGCCGAGCAGGCGACGATCTGCGGGGCCGAGCCGTAGCGGGCACACACCCGCCACAGCCGTCGCAGCACGCAGCCCACATGGGAGCCGAACACCCCCCGGTAGACGTGGGCCTCGTCGAGGACGACGAAACGCAGATTGGCAAAAAAGTCGGACCACAAGGGATGGTTGGGCAGGATGCCCAGGTGCAGCATATCCGGGTTGGTGAGCAGGATGCTGGCCTCGCGGCGCAGCCGGGCGCGGGCACCCGGCGGCGTGTCGCCGTCATAGGTGCCAAAGCGTTTGCCGGCCAGGGCAGGGATCGCATCCTGGCCCACGGCGGCCAGATCGCGCAGGCTGCGGAGCTGGTCCTGGGCCAGGGCCTTGGTGGGAAAGAGGTACAGAGCGCGGGCGCGGGGGTCGGTCAGCAACACCTCCAGCACCGGCAGATTGTAGGCCAGGGTCTTGCCGCTGGCCGTGCCGGTGGACAGGATCACGTGCTGCCCGGCCCGGACGGCGTTGATGGCCTGGGCCTGGTGGCTGTAAAGCCGCCCGGCGCCCAGGTCGCGCAGGGCCAGCTCCAGGACCGGCGGCAGGGGCCGGTCCAGCCTGCCGTAGCGGGCCTGGCGGGCCGGCAGGCGCTCCACATGGACCACCTGCCCCCGGTAATCGGGCAGTGTTTCGATCTGGCGGAGAAAGGCGGCCGTATCCATGGAGGTCCAGGTGCGACACACCTGCCGGGTGCGTCGCACCTTCCTTTTGCGCCGGCGTTAGAAGAGGAGGGCCATCCAGATGCCAGACAGGATGGTGAGGAGGACGGCGAGCAGCAGCAACACGACAAAGGGCGCGAAAACGGCCAGGACGGACTTGCCGATATCCAGGCCGCCGGCCACCGACGTGGCCTTGACATAGACCGCGATGCTCCAGACCAGGGCTGCCAGCCCAAAGAGGCAGCCGATCCAGGGGATCTGGGCCAGCAGCCCCAGCACCGCCGGGACGGCGTACAGCGCCACCATCCCCAGGAAGTTCGGCAGCCGGGCCGAACCGCCCAGCAGATTGACAACCACCAGCACCATCGCCCCATAGAGCAGCCAGCCGGCGAGAGAGCTCACGGTCCGCGATAGCCAGGCGCCGAACGCCTGGAAGAAGCCGCTGATGCCCTGGGGCAGCGGTGCCCTGACCTCCATGATGTCGGTGATCATCGGCACCATCACATCCACCATCTTTTCCATCATCTGCCGGGCTTCCGGATCCATATTCTGCCAGGTCGGGTTGAAGCGGAACTGCATCTCCATCGCCTCCTCGATCTGTTGCCGGATCGCATCGGCGTCCACCGGCCGGACCTGGTTCACCAGGTTTATGGCAAAGGGGACCAGCCCGGTGATGAGCGAGACGATGGCGATCAGGAGGATGCCCCGCAGAAAGAGGTTGGGCCGCTCCTGCCAATCACGATAGGCGGCATCGTCCAGCAGCGCCGTTCGGAACAGAGTCCCTATCAGGTTTCCCATGTTAGCCTCCCTTCACCAGCGACGCAAAGGTGGCCGAACCCAGGCAGCCGGCCAGCACCACCACGATCACAGCCAGGATAAAGGGCAGCAAAGTAGCCCCCACTGCCCGCCCCCACGACAGTTTGTGGGCTGTCCTCAGGCTGACGTAGGCGCACAGCACGCTCCACACACCGACCAGGTTGCTCACCTGGACAAAAGGCAGCAACGTCAGGATGTTCAGGAACTGGGGGGCGGCTGCCAGGGCCAACACGCCCAGCGTCTGGCTGAAATCGGCCGTGCCGCCCAGCCAGCGGGCGAACAGAAAGGCCAGCAGGCCATAAATCAGCCACCACAGGAGCAGTTGCAGCGGTTTGGTGATGATCCCCAGGGCTGCTCCCCCGATGTTCGGCGCGCCGAACAGGCGGGGGAAAACCCGCCAGCCCAGGTCGTACCACCGTTGGAACTCGCGCTCGAAGCCGGGGGCCTCCCGCACCACCTCTTGCCACCAGGGCATCCTGGGCATGTAAGAGCGGACGATCTCCTTGATCTCGTTCAGGTCTGGAATGCTGGCCCGCTCCAGGACGGTGCCCACCAGGTTGAGCAGGGCGATCACCAGGCCGATGATGATAAGGAAGATGAGCCCTTTGACAACCGGATTAGGGGCGGTGCGCATTTCTTCGTAGGCATCCTCTTTGAAAAACAGCGCCTTCCAGCCCAGCCGCACAGAACTGACAATCCCTTCCATACCGGGTACCTCCTTTCTTCTCTCCGTATAGTATCGGTCCTCTCGTGGGGCAATATCTATCCCTGATGCGCTCGATCACCCCCTTTCCCCGCTCGGCGGTTGCTGTAGGTCCACGGGTATCCTGCCTGCCCGCCTTGTGACACGCTTGTCACCCTCTTGCCCACGATCGCCTGCCCGTTCCTCACTCTGCCGGCCCGGTTGCGGCGTGGAGCATGGCCACCACAACCTGGGCGGCGCATCCCGCGGCGGTGGTCAACCCCTGGCGCAGGCGATGGAGCCGGCGCAGGGCAGCCGGGTGGCTCAGCAGATAGCTCCAGCGGCGCACCCGGTAGCGCCAGGCCGGCCGGCCCTCGTCCAGATAAACCCGCAGGCGGCTGTAGTCCAGGGCCAGCTCGTCGCCGGCCCGGTCGCTGATGGCCCGCACTGCCACCCAGGGCAGCCGGTGGGCCACCGCCACCTGGGCCACCGCCGCCGTCTCCATGTCCACCGCCAGGGCGTCGAAGGTGCGGTGTAGCCAGCGTTTGCGCGCCGTGGCCAGGACCACCTGGTTGCCGCTGACCACGGTCCCGACCCGCGCCACCTGCCCCACCGAACGCGCCGCTGCCTCCGCCAGAGCCACCAGCTCCGCATCGGCGGCAAAGGCCCGCCGATGGCCAACCTGCCCCTTCTCATCGCGGCCCATGATTCCGGCGTGCTGAAACCGCTGGCCGCACAGGATGCCGGCGTCATGGGCCACCGCCTGCCGGCTGACCACCACCTCGCCCAACGACAGGTGGGGATCGAGCGCCCCCGCCGAACCAAAGCCGATCAGGCAGCGTGCCCCGTGGCGGGCGATCAGCGCCTGGGCGCCCAGCGCCGCATTGACCGGGCCGGGCAGCACCTCGGCCAGGATCACCGCCTGCCGCCCGATCTGCCCGATGAGCAGGTTCGCCTCTCCCTGCTTATCCCTGCTTCTCTCGCAAAACGCGTGAAGCAGCGGGCGTATCTCGGCCTGCACACCCACCAGCCCGATCCGTCCCATGTCGTTCATATACGTTAATTATACCACAGTTCCGGCGCAAAGGCCAGGTCCGGCCGGAGGGATTTGTTGATCCCCCGGCCTCAGGTCGGTTGCGCGATCGGGGATCTTGGGATATACTGTATCGCGCGGCCAGGCCGCAAGGGTCGGGCGGAGGGCTGAGATGTATCCTGAAGATCGGGTTCTCGTTGCCGTCATTACCCGCCCGGAGGATTTCGAGATCGTCCGGGACCAGGGTTGGTACCGGGTGCCGGAAAAAAAGGCCCCGCGGGGGATATTTTTCGAGTATGTGGCCTTTTATTTCACCGCTGCCTTTGGTGAGCAAAAGTATGCTGTGCATTACTATGCCCGTCGCCTGGGCCATGAGCTGGTCACCCGCCGTGACCTGCTGCCCCACGAGCCCGACCATCCGCGCGCCGACGAACGCTACTACAAGCTCCAGTTAGGGCCGCTGCAACGCCGTGAGCCGCCCATCATCAGCCGGCGCTGGCGGCGCATCACCTTTATCCACACCACCTGGGACCGCTTCCAGGCGGCGCAGGAACTGAACGACCTGTTTGTCGAAGGGGGCGAGTTCGTGGACCGGTTGTACCACGCGCTGCGGGAGCAGGGCCTGACCCCGGAACGGTGCTACCGGCTGCGCGAGGCAGGGGCCGAGTATGTCGTCAACCTGGCCATTCCCTGCCGGGAGGGGGTCCTCAGCATCGGCCTGGCCGGCGCCGAGCCCGGCCCGCCCGGCGGCCTGGTCTTTACCCCCGAAGCCGTGGCCGCCGATCCGGCTGCGTGCCTGCAGGCCATCCGCGCCGAGGTGGGACGGCGGGGGGGCATTCGACCCTGGCCGGGGAAGGAGCAGGGGCATGAGGGTCCTCGTTAAACTGGGGATGCCGCTGGCCGATCTCGTGGGCGAGAGCAAGATCGGGCTGGAGCTGCCGGAAGGGGCCACCGTCGCCGATCTGCTCGACGAACTGCAGGCCCGGCATCCCGATCTGGCGGCGGGCCTGCGGGGCAAGGGCCTGCCGTCCCCCCTGGATCGGTTGCCGTACACCCTCCTGGTCAACACCCATCCCCTGCCTGTAGAGCGGGCGGGGGATAGGCCTCTGCGCGATGGCGACCGGGTGGCCCTCTTTTTGCCGGTGGTGGGGGGCTAGTCACTGCCGCGCCCGGGCTGCCGCGCCCAGGTCGCGCCACGACAGGCTTTCGCGCCCCATGTACCACGCCCCCAGGAGGGTGATCGGGAGCCATAGGGCGGCGTGGAGCACCAGGGTATAGGCCCCGGCGATGTTGGGGTCTACCCCAAACGCCTTCAGAACCTCGATCCCCGGGTCGTCGAACGTGCCGATGTAGCCCGGCGCCGAGGGGATGGTGGTGAACAGGTTGACCACGCCGTTCATCAGCATCAGGACAAAGAAGGACACCTCGAAATCAAAGGCGTGCATCACAAACCAGTATTTCCCTGTTTCGGCCAGCCAGACCACCAGCGAGGTGGCCAGGATCATGACCACATCCCGACCGCTGCGCAGGAAATAGAGCCCTTCCAGAAAACGGTCGGCAAAGCCCTGCACCGGCCCGCGAAAGCGGCGGGGCACCAGCCGGTCAATGACCCGGCTATAAAGGCGGCGGGCGCGGTGAGGCGAGGCGGCGATGGCGAAAAAGACCCCCAGCGCGCCGAAGAAGAGCAGGCTGAAGAGGATGACAAAGGTGCGCCAGTTAGCGGGGATGGTGGGCACCAGGGGCAGGCCGATGAAGACAAAGAGGAGCATCACCACCCCGTCGAAAAGGCGCTCCACCAGGATCGTCGCCAGGCTGGCGCTGAGGCTGATCCCCTCCTTGCGCTTGAGCACGTAGGCGCGGAGCAGTTCCCCGATGCGGGCAGGATAGATGTTGTTGCCCATGTAGCCGATGCACACCACCGGGAACAGCCGCGACAGCGACACAGGCTTGAGGGCGCGGAGCATATAGTGCCAACGCCAGGTCCGCGCCCACACCCCCACGAAATAGATCGCCACGCCCGGCACCAGCCACCAGTAGCGGGCGTGCCGCATGTGCTGCCATACCTGCGCCAGGTCCAGCCCTTTCAGCGCCAGGTAGACAAACACCGCGCTGATGGCCAGCCCCAACCAAAATTGCCACCGTTTGAACATGATCACTCCTCCGCCCGGCGCACGACCACGGTAGCCCGCGCCAACGCCGAATTCTGGCCGGAGGAGTCGCGGGCCACGGCATAGAGGCCCAGCGTGGCGCTGAGTTCGGCGGTGTCGGTAATGGGCCAGGCACCGGTGCACAGCAGCCCGGTGCAGGTGAAAATCTGCCCCATGTCCAGGGCCGGTTCGCCCGTTTCCTCCCCCCAGACGATCACCTGGATGACGCCCAGGTCGTCACCGGCCTGGAAGGTGATGGTAAAGGCCGCGCCGGCCACCACCTGGGTGGGCACCACGGTCAGGAGCAGCGTCGGGGGGGTATCGGCGGGGACGCAGGCGGGCAGGGTCACCTGGGCCACCTCGCTGCTGGGTGAGGTGCCCGCCGCGTTGAAAGCCAGGATGGTGTAGTGGTAGGTACGCCCACATGTGACCCTCTGGTCCACAAACTGCCCGGCGTTGGCCGGGGCCAGGCCGATGCTGGCCTCGATATCGGCGCGATAGATGCGAAAAGCCTCTTCGTTGTCTGACCGGTCTTCCCAGGTCAGCAGGACCGCCCGGCCGTCGTCGGTCGGCGTCGCCCGCAGATGGCCCGGTGCGGCGGGCGGCAGGCTCTGGGCGGCCTGCACCTCGACCTGGATGGTCAGGGGCAGGAGCGGGCCGAAGAACTGGCCGTCGGGGGCCTGCAACTGCCAGGCGTTGGCGTAACTTCCCGGCAGGTCGGGGGCCCAGAAGGTGATGGCCAGGTCGGCGCGTTCCCCGGCAGCGGTGGGGGGCACCGGCACAACTTCGGGCGCGCCCAGCGGGTCGCCCTCTACCAGAGACAGTTCATAGCCCCGCCCCCAGGCACAGGTGCCGCTGTTGTGCACCTGCCACACCTTGTCCATCCGCGCTCCCGGCGGAAAGGCTGTGCCGGGCGCAATGGTTACGTCGGCCACAAAAACCGCGTCGGGAACGCAGGCAAGCCCGGAGCGGGCCCCGGCGGGGGCTTCGACGGCGGTGACGGTGATGGCCGCTGCCCCCAGGGGCATCCCTGTGTCGGACAGGGCTGTCACTTCCACGCGATACCGGCCGACGTGGGCCGGCCGCCACGGCAGCGAAAGGGGAAACGACGCCTGGCCGGGCTGGAGTTGGGCCCGAACCGGCTGGGCGGCCACCACTTCCCCGTTGACCGAGCACTCCACCCGGGCCACCGCCTGAAGGTCGGGGGCCCCCTCCAGCGTGGACTCGATGGCCACCATCTGGCCGAGGGCCACCTGGCTGCCCTCGGTGGGCGAAGCGATGGTCACCCGGACACCGGTGCCGGCGGTCGGGGTCGGGGCAGGGGGGGCGGGCGAGGGCCTGCCCCCTGGCCACAGCGCCGTTCCCACCACGCTCAACACGGCCGCCAGGGCGACCCCGGTGATCACCAGCCAGGCCGTCCGCTGCCGGCGGCCCTCCGCCAGGACAGCCTCTGGGCGGGGCCCGGTGTGGGGGTCCCCTGCCGTCCAGCCGTCGCCCCGGTTGCAGAACCAGGTGCCGTGGTCGGCGTCGAGCATCCAGAAGACGCCCTGCTGATCGCGCAGCAGCAGTTTAGCTACCTCGACGCGGAAGGCAGCCTCGTCCAAAAGCCCGTCGTCGCGTTGTTTCTGGAGCTCCTGGAAGCGGCGCTCGGCCTGCTCAAAATCCATCGTTCGACTTTCGCTTTTGTAGGACAATTGCCGGCAGTTGCCCTACATGGAGCTTTGGAAGATCTCTTCGGCATAGCGCAGCAGGACTGCGATCCGGTCGGGGGGAGTGTCTTTGCTCTCCAGGTAACGGGCCAGCAGTTGGCCGGGGGTCAGTGCCTCCGGCGATTCGCCGCCCAGCCGCTGGCGGTAGGCCCGCTCGATCTCTTTGCTGATGGTGGCGACGTAATACGCCCCTTCCAGCGCCCGATGGATGTCGCCGTCGCGGAGGAGCCCTTCCTGGTCGGCCCGGGCCTGGACCGTGACGCGCACCACGGCGTCGGTCAGGTTGTGCCGGGTGATCGTGGCCAGCAGCGCCGCCAGCGGGTCGGCCTCGTCCCGCACGTCGGCGCGGATGGTCAGGAAGCGGCGGGCGGCCACCGGGTGGAACTGCCAGTCGGTGTGGCCCCGGCGCACGTCGGCCACGACAAAGCCCTTGGCTTCGTGCTCCTCGCTGAAATCAATGCGCTCCAGGCTGCCGGAGTAGACGATAGGCGGGTGGTGGCCGCCGTTGAGCTCCTGGTGGCGGTGGATATGGCCCAGGGCCACATAATCAAAGGCCGGATCGGCCAGGGCGCTCTTGAGCACCACCACGTCGCGGCCCAACATCACCGCCCGCTCCGAACCGAATCTGGCTTCCGACACGCTGAAATGGCCCAGCAGCACCGCCGGCAGCGAGGGGTCCACCTGGGCAGCCAGGGCGCGGATGTTATCGGTGAGCAGCTCCTGGACCAGCCGGTCCAGTTCGGCGATCGGTTTCCCTTTGTGCTCGTCGTGGGTCAGGAGCCGCTGGCGGATGGGGTAGGGCACGGTCGCCACCTGGATCTCGGCCCCGCGCCGCGTGGTGAGGCGGTGCAGCCGGTCGTGGCTGGCCACCACCACGTTGGGCACTTCCAGGGTGCGAAAAATGTCAACGCTGGAGGCCCGTTGCTCCTGGGCCGGCAGGTCGTGGTTGCCCACCAGCAGCACCACCGGGATGCCGGCATCGGCCAGGCGCTTGATCCGCCGGGCGAACTCGCGGCGGTAGGTGGAGTTGGGTTCGCGGCTCTTGTAAACGTCGCCGGCAAAGAGGGCCAGGTCCACCTGGTTTTCCAGGGCATACTCCACGGCCTCGCTCAAGCGCCGCAAGAAATCCATCACCCGGCCGTTGAGGCCGGTGGCCGGGTCCAGTTGCCCATAGTTCTCCATGCCGATGTGCAGGTCGGCCAGGTGCAAAATACGGATGCCGTTCACCCCATCCCCCATTCTTCGAGCCGAAAGTCGGGAGCAAAAGGGTTCACAAAGCGCACGCCTTCCACCACTGCACCCGGGCTGAAATCCTCGCTGAACACAATCTCCACCTGGTTCAGCCGGGCGGAAGCCCAGATCTGCGCATCCCAGAAGCTGAACTGATAGTCACGCACGCCCCGAACAGCCTCCAGTACAACCATCGCCGTCAAATCCAGGATCGTCCAGGATTGCAAGTGTCCTACAACGCGCTCATAGGCATCGTCCAGGATCAGAGGAGCCGGGAGCTTGCGTGTTACGGCCACAAAGAACTCGGAGAGCACCTGGGTGCTGAGGGCCCCTGCCCCACTTACCGCCAGACGGTCCAGGACTTGTAGAGCACGGGCCTGTTTCTCCGGCTCCGACCGGTCGTAGGCATACACCAGCACACTGGTATCCACCAAGATCCTAGCGATCATAGAGGTCCTCGCGGGTCCAGGTCCGACCGCCGGGCACGGGGCCTTGCCGGATCAGATGTTCGATGAAGGCCCGTTCTCTCTGCCAGGCTATCAGGTTCTTTCGGGGGAAGAGAAGGGTCTGGGTGTGACGGTCGATGGCCTGGCGGATGAGCTCGGCCTCTGGAGTTCCTGTTTCTTGGGCCAATCTCTTGAGCAATGCCTCCTGTCGCGGTTCGAGGTACACCTGCTTGCGCACCATTCTTGCCACAAGATATCCCTCAGCAGTCCAAGTCTATACATTACATTATACATCGAACCTGCCGGCTGTCAACCCGACTGTGGGCCATCGCCCTTGTTTACGTGCAGGTGCAGGCATCGCGCAGGCGACAAGTGGTGGCGGTGCAGCGCCAGCCGTGGGGGGCAGCGGCGTCGGGCCGGTACAATCGGCGCAGCGCCTGCTGCGAGCCCTCCTCCAGCCGGGCCAGGTTGGCCGGATCGGCCAGCAGTTCGAGCATGGTCCAGCAGCCCATGGCCAGCAGTTGCCGGTTCCGCTCGCGGCTGAAGCCCATCCGCCGGTGAAAAGTCAGGGTGCCGGTCAGCATCTCTGCGGGGTAGATGCGCCGGACGTTGACCAGGATGCGCTCAGGCCGGTTGCCCTCTTTCCAGCCGGTGGCCTGCTCCATCAGATGAGTGATGCGTTCGGCGCTCCGGGCGTCGTTCAGCATTTTGGCGTTCTGTGTCAATTCCCAGGCGCGCAGGCCATATTCGTAGGCCAGCATCTGCTGGGCCTGGCCCGGCAGCAGCTCGGCGACCTTGGGCTCCGGCCCCAGGAAGACGACAAAGACGTCGTGGGTCCGGCGGTAGATCAGGCTGGCCTGGCGGGCCGAGCGAGCCCGGCGGGCCGCGTCTTTGATGGCGTCAATGGCCGGCGACAGGGGGTAATTGTCCAGAATCCCCCCGTCAATGTAGAGGTCGTCTGCGCGCGGGTAGGCAGCCGACAGGGGGGAGTGTTGGGCCGGGCTGATGCCGAACCCGGCTGCTGTTTCGGGGCCGTTCAGGATGGCATAGAGGGCCAGGTTTTCGTACGGGCCGGGGGGATAGATCTCGGTCAGGGAGCGGGGCACAAAGGCCACCGGCAAGGCGGCCGAGGCGAGGGCAGCGGCCACAGCGTTCGGGTCGCCGACAATGACATCCCTGGCCCTGGCCGGGTCGTCGGCGATCCGTTTGAGCACTTCGGGCAGGGTGCGGTGCGCGGAGATCTCCAGCCGGCCGCTGCGCACATTGGTGCGGGTCAGCCGCACGTCCACGCCGGCGGCCCAGAAGCTGCTCAGGCCCTGGTTGAGGGCCAGGGGCGGCACCCCCGATTCGTCGTAGGGGGTGGTCATGATCTGGCGCAAGGAGGTGTTGTCGAACAACCCCCGTTCGGCGTTGTGTTTGACCAGAAAGCGGCGCAGGGCTTCGCGGAACCGTTCCTGGACGGGGGGCTGATGCTCCTCGTTCCGCCAGGCCTTGTACAGCTCCCGGATATCCTGCAGCGACAGGGGCAACACGTCGTCCAGCTCGGCCAGGGCCCAGAAGACGTGCCATCCGCCGTTGATCTTGTCCCACAGCGATTCGCCGGTTAACCCCCACCAGATGTGGAGCAGGTCATCCAGGCCGATCTCGATGCGGGCCAGGTCTTTGATCAACGGCTCCAACAGGTCCAGGTCGATCAGGTTGGCCGCGTCCAGGTCCTCCCAGATGCTCAGAAAGCGGTTGAAATAGCGGACAGCATCGTCCAGGTTGTGCTGCCGGCGGCGCAGGTACTCGGCAAAGAGCACGGCATTGATGGCGCCGATGGACGAACCGGTGATGACATCGAAGGTCAGGCCCAGGTGGTGGCAGGCTTTGAGCACCCCGGCCTCAAAGACCCCTTTGGCTCCGCCGCCGGAAAGGACCAGAGCTCGTTTGAAATCCCTGACCATTTTCCTCCCTCCCTCCCAAGATGGACCAGGACGCAAAGGAAACTTGAGGCGTTGCTGCCCCGGATCACCGGCCATCGCGGCAGCAAGAGGACCTCCACCGACCTGGTTATAATCCCCCGTCTTGCCGTTGGTTTTCAGGCACTGCTCACCGTGGGGCTTTCGCACGATTCTTCCTTTCCATGCACCCTGATTGTAGCACACGCCAGCCTCGCGTGTCAAGCGACATCAAGCACAACATAGGGTCATTTCATTGTTCAGGTGCCAGGCACTTGGGGCACTATTGAGCAACGAGAGGATCAGGACGTCAACGATGACAATGGACGATGAAAGGCCCACCGGAAGTGCCTGGCACCTCCGACGGTGAGAATGAAAAGACCCTGAGCGCAACAAGCCACCTGCGGGTTAGTACAGGTGACATGGGGTCTGCAACAAACAAGGGTGGGAGGCGAACCTCGATCGGAACGACCTTGCTTGTCGTGTCCCCCCACGAACGCTCAATCCTGTACAGTCGCCGTCGCCGCTACGATAAGCCTTTGGATCTCCAGCGGCTCGCCCTTGGCCGGGTCGTGGAGCCGGAGGAGGCCAGCATCGGCGTGCCGTGCCGGTGAGCCTGCATCGCCCCGCAGCCCTTCGGCTACGCTCAGGACAGGCACCAGGAACAGCAGTTGCAGAGGGCGTAGAAGCGGCCTACATCGCATCCTTGTAGGGGGCACAATCAACAAGCGCGATTCGCTGTGACAGCACGGTTGGTGATACCGCCGCTGGCGTACAGAAGAAAAATGTTTTAGCGGTGATCTTCTATATCTCGATCTCGAACAGTTCCTTGACATTTGTGCCCACTTTGTGTAGAATGTAGTTGCAAGATCGTCTGATAGCAGGAGGGTATCATGACGGAGATGACTGTGGGTGTCCGCGAACTCAAGACACGACTCAGCGAGTATCTACGCAAGGTCAGAACGGGAGAAACGATCCTGATCACGGAACGTGGTCAGCCGGTGGGACGCATTGTCCCGGCCGACCAGCCTCTGGAGGCCAGGCTACAGGCTATGATCGCGGCCGGCAGCTTGGCCTGGTCGGGCCAGAAACTGGAACCGCTGGTGCCAGTCGCCCAAGTGCGGGGGCAGAACAGTGTTGCCGACCTACTGATCGAAGAGCGGGGATGATTCTCTATCTGGATTCGAGCGCACTCGTCAAGCGCTATGTCCGTGAAGCGGGTTCGGATGACGTAGCAGGAGTTGTCACTCAGGCTGAGACAGTGGGTACCTGTCTCAGCAGCCGTGCTGAGGTGGCTGCTGCGCTGGCCCGTGCTGCACGCATGGGGTTTGTGGGGCGTGATGAAGCCGAGGCCGCCTTGCTCGTTTTCCGTGCCGAGTGGTTACGGTTGGCTCGAATCCAGCTTACCGAACCACTCCTCGCCCGGGCTGATACCATGGCCTGGGACTATGGCTTGCGTGGCTACGACGCCGTGCACCTGGCATCGGCACTGTATTGGCAGGAGAGCCTGCGCCAGCGGGTGGTGCTGGCTACGTTTGACCGCGAGCTGTGGCGTGCTGGAGAGGCAGCCGGATTGGGCGTGTGGCCGTCCAGTCTTTAGGTATACCCATGGCAAGGGTCTGGCTCTGAATTGCTTACTTCTTTGTCCGGCTAATGCCCAATTCTGGCTTGGCTGGCCTGCTTATTCACGGGCTGGCGGGACCGGGGAGCGTTGTGCCGGCAATGAGTTCTCGGATCTCCAGCGGCTCGCCCCTGGCCGGATCTCGCAGCAAAGTGATGGCTCCCTGCGGGCAATGTGCCGCGCACACTCCACAGCCCATGCAAGCCGAAACGTCGATCCGGGCAAACCCATCATCCACTGAAATCGCGTGGAACTGGCAAAAGTCAGCACAGGTGCCGCACCCGATGCACCGGTCGGTGTCCACGACGCTGACGTAGCCAGAGGAGGCCAGCATCGGCGTGCCGTGCCGGTGAGCCTGCATCGCCCCGCAGCAACAGGAACAGCAGTTGCAGATGGCATAGAACCGCCCCAACATGGCGTCTTTGAAGAAGGCATGGTGGACATGCCCCCGCTCGTCCTCGGCACGCAAGATCTCTGTCGCCTCGTCCGGGGTGATCCGGCGGGCGCGGCGGGGATGGTGCTCCAGGACAAAGCTGGCGAACGGCTCGCCAACGATGAGGCACACCTCCAGGGGCAGACAGGGGGTGGCGCGGGCCGCACGGCAGGGGCATTCCAGGACGGCGATGTGGTCCGGGTGTTGCAGCACCAGGTCCCGGGCGGTGGCGTAAGGGATGATCTGCTCCAGGTCACCCAGATTCAGATCCTCCTGGACGGTGACGAGTTGGGTTGCGGCCTCCAGCGGGACGACCTTGCCGTGGTAGCCATCGGCAAAGGTAGGGCGGCCGTCGCCCCCGTGGCGCGGGAACAGCCGCCCCCCCAGGCGCAGAAGCGGCCCCACGACGCGGGCCAGCGGGTGCTCCCCCGTCCCGATGCCGATGTAGAGGTAGGGCCAGCGGGCATAGAGGTAGCCGTGCAACCAGTCCAACAGGGAGTAGCCGGGCGTCCGGCGGGCCTCCTGGCAGAAAGCGCGGGTGGAAGCGCTGAGCAGGCCGGAGCGGGATTTGGGTTTCATGGGTGGATCACGGCACCGGATAGCCGCGCCGACGTAAATAGGCCTCCACGCCGGCCAGGAACTGCTGGCTGTACTCTTCCGAAGCAGCCTTGCCGATGTGCCCCACCCGGAAGATCTGTCCTTTCAACTCGTCGAGCCCGCCGGAGATCATGATCTGCCACTCGTCCACCAGATACCGCTGCAGGTCGGCGATATCCATGCCCGGCAGGCCATACATGGCGGTGATCAGGGGCGAGGTGTGGGCCTCGGCGGTGAGCATCCGGAAATCCCACTCCTTCAACCGGGTGCGGACCATCTGGGCGGCCTGGATGTGGCGCCGATAGTAGGCCTCCAGGCCGATATCGAGGATGCGCCGCAGGCTGACCAGCAGGGCGACGATGTTGTTGGTGGGCAGGGTGGTGGGGTAGGGGTGCCACGAGGCCCAGTTGATGGCATACTCTTTCCAGGTACGCAGGTTCAGGTACCAGCCGTGGGCGCGGTTGCCCTTGCGCTCTATCTGGTCCCAGGCGCGCTGGCTGACCGATATCGGCGCTATGCCTGGCGGGCAGGCCAGGCATTTGTTGGCGACCGTCACGCACACGTCAATGTGCCATTCGTCCACCGGCAGGGGCACCCCCCCCAGCGACGACACGGCATCCACAATGGTCGGCACCCCGAATTCATCCGCCACGGCGGCGATCTCCCGCACCGGGTTGAGGACCCCGGTGGAGGTCTCCAGGTGCACCACGGCCAGGGCCTGGAGGTCGCCCTCGGCGGCCAGACAACGGCGGATGTCTTCTGGATCGAGGGGCTGCCCGGCGGGGGCCTCCACGGTCCGCACCTCCAGCCCATAGCCCCGGGCTATCGCCGCCAGCCGCCGCCCGAAGAAGCCGTTGGCCGGCACCAACACCTTTTCGCCCGTCTGGGTCAGGCTTCCCAGAGCCGCGTCCAGCCCTGCTGTGCCTGGCCCGGCCAGCAAAAAGAGGTCATTTTGAGTGCCAAAGACCTGTTTGAGGTGGTCCACCGCCTCGTGATAGATTTTCAACCAGCGGTCGCCATAGTGGGGAAGGGTGGGCCCGGCTATGGCTGCCAGGACATCGTCCTCTGCATCTACCGGGCCTGGGATCATCAGTTTGAACTGTTGGGGTGTCAAATTCAGCCTCCTTGCTATTTTTGCAAAAACCACCCGGACCCTGGCCGGACCCGGCCATTCCCTGCGCCGGATCCGCTGCCAGGTGGTTGAATTATACCACCCTTGTGGGGGGTATGCAAACCGATCTGGGTTGTTTTACCCCTTTTCCCCTGGGCCTTGCCCCCGGCGGGATGCGCTCCTGCTGAAGGGAAGGGAGTTGAGGGCTTGAAATTCCTCCCGGAACGTGGTACAATAAAGCCGTGGGCGAGATCCTGCTCATTGCGGCCGATTGGCAGGTCCGGGCTCTGGTCCGCGCTCAACTCCTGGAGGAAGGTTGGGAGGTGCAGGCCTGGCCCTCTCTGGAGCCGGCCCTGGCTCACCTGATCCGCAGCGGCGATCGGCCCCGGCTGGTCCTGGTTGAAGTCGAGGGGGCCGAGGGCGAAGGGCGGTTGCTGGCGGACCTGTGGCGGCTGGCCGGTGAACCCCCCCTGATCGTGTGTGGGGGGGCGCTTGGCCGGGCAACCCTGAGCCAGGAGGGCCTGCCGCCGCTGGAGGCGGTGTTGCTGCGGCCGTTCCGGGTAGGGGATCTGATCGAACTGGTGCAAAGGGTTCTGGCATGGCCGAACAGGGGCGCCGAAGAGGGGTGAGACCGATTGTCGGAGGGGTGGCAGGGGCGATCGCCGTCGCCCTGATCCTGGGGGGCGGTTACCTGTTGCTGATCGGCCCCCACCGGCGACCGGCTGAGCCGACCAGGGCCCCTACCTCCACCCCCGTGCTGCAACCCAGGGGTGACGACCGGCTGGAGGAACGTATGGAGATGGTAGAGTACCAGATCCGCCGCCGGGGGGTGACGGACAAAGAGGTCCTGGCGGCGATGGAAAAGGTGCCTCGTCACGAATTTGTGCCCGACAACCTCAAGTCCCAGGCCTATGCCGACCATCCCCTGCCCATCGGCTACGGACAGACGATTTCCCAGCCCTACATCGTCGCCCTGATGACGGAACTCCTGCAACTCAAGAATACCGACCGCGTGCTAGAGATCGGCACCGGGTCCGGCTACCAGGCGGCCATCCTGGCCCAGATTGTGCAGGAGGTGTATACCGTCGAGATCATCGCGCCGCTGGCTGCCGAGGCGAAGGAACGGCTGGAACGCCTGGGCTTCAAGAACGTCCACGTCCTGAACGCCGATGGCTATTACGGCTGGGAAGAGCACGCTCCGTACGATGCCATCATCGTCACCTGTGCCCCCGACCACATCCCCCCGCCGCTGGTGCAGCAGTTGAAGGACGGCGGCCGGCTGGTCATCCCCGTCGGCCCGCCGGGTGGCTACCAGACGCTGTGGCAGGTCATCAAGGAGGGGGATGAGATCAAAAAGCGGAACGTGACCGGGGTGCTGTTTGTGCCGTTGACGGGGGAGCATTGAGCAATCCGGCTGCGGAGAGGGCTCATCCCCGCAGCCGCACGTCCAACGCCGTGTGCCGCTCTGCGATCCGGTTGTTGCGCACGGCGATGGCAATGGCCCTCCGGCTTCCCACCAGCACCACCAGCTCCTTCGCCCGTGTCACGGCGGTGTAGAGCAGGTTGCGTTGCAGCATCAGGTAGTGCTGGGTCAGCACCGGCACGACCACGGCCCGGTATTCGCTGCCCTGGCTCTTGTGGACGCTCACCGCGTAGGCGTGGACCAGTTCGTCCAGCTCTGAAAATTCGTACTCGACCGGCCGCTCATCGATCTGCACCGACAAGACCTGGTTCACCGGGTCCAGGGCGATGATGCGCCCCATGTCGCCGTTGAACACCTCTTTGTCATAGTTGTTGACCGTCTGCATCACCCGGTCGCCGACGCGAAAGAGGGTTGCGCCCCGGCGGTACTCGGCCTTGCCTGCGGCCGGGCCGTTGAGGGCTGCCTGTAGGCGGCGGTTGAGCTCGCCCACACCCGCTGCCCCCCGGTGCAGCGGCGAGAGGACCTGGATGTCGGTCAGCGGGTCCAGGCCGAAGCGGCGCGGGATGCGGTTCTGCACCAGGTCCACCACCAGGTCGGCGGCCTGCTCCGCATCCTCGGCCGGAAACAGAAAAAAGTCGGTCGCGTTTTTGGGCAGGAGCGGCATCTCTCCCCGGTTGATGCGATGGGCATTGACCACGATCAGGCTGCCCTCTGCCTGGCGAAAGATCTCCCTCAGGCGCACCACCGCCGCTGCCCCCGACTCGATCAGGTCGCCGAGGACATTGCCCGCGCCGACGCTGGGCAACTGATCCACATCGCCTACCAGCAGCAGGTGGCTTTCGGGATGGACCGCCTTGAGCAGGTGGTTGGTCAGCAGCAGGTCGAGCATCGAGGCCTCATCCACGACGACCATGTCGGCGGCGATGGGGTTCTCCTCGTTCCGCTTGAAGGGGAACCTCTCCTGGGGTTTGAATTCCAGCAGGCGGTGGATCGTTTTCGCCTCACGGCCGGTGGCCTCGGCCAGGCGCTTGGCCGCCCGGCCGGTGGGGGCAGCCAGGACGTAGGAGAACTTTTTGGCCTCCAGCAGGCGGATGATGGTCCGCACCGCTGTGGTCTTGCCGGTGCCCGGCCCGCCGGTGAGCACGGTGACTTTGTGGGTCAAGGCCGTGCGGACCGCCTGCCGCTGCCCTTCGTTGAGCGTCAACCCCCCCTCGGCGGCCAGGTGGTCGAATACGCGCTCCAGATCGGCCTCCCGGTAAAAGGCCAGGCGGCTTTTGGGCACGTTCAAGATCGTTTTGAGCCGGTTGGCGACGCCGATCTCGCCGTAGTAAAAGGGGGGCAGGTAGATGGCCCGCTCCTCCCGGAGGGTTTGGCCCCGGGCGGATTGGCCATTGGCCGTGGGGTACTCGACGTGGACCTGCTCCTCGGCGGCCAGGGTTTCGATGCCCTGGGCCACCAGGTCGGGCGAAACATCGAGGAGGCGCGTGCTCTCGTGGACCAGCTCCCCTTCTGGGGCGTAGACATGGCCATCGTCGGCCATCTGGCTGAGGGTATAGGCGATGCCGGCCTGGATCCGCTGCGGACTGTCGTGGGCCAGGCCCAGCTCGCGGGCGATCTTGTCGGCGGTGAGAAAGCCGATGCCCCGAATATCGCGGGCCAGACGGTAGGGATTGCTCCGCACCACGTCAATACTGGCGTCGCCGTAGGTTTTATAGATCTTGACGGCATGGGCGGTGCTGACGTTGTGGCTTTGCAAAAAGATCATCACCTCTTTGATGGCTTTTTGCTCTTCCCACGCTTTTTGAATGAGGGCCGTCCGGTGTTTGCCCACCCCCAGCACCTCGCGCAGGCGGTGCGGTTCCTCCTCGATAATCCGCAGCGTATCGAGCTTGAAGCGGCGTACGATGCGGCGCGCCGTCACCGGGCCGATGCCTTTGATCAGCCCCGAACCCAGGTACTTTTCGATGCCGGCGGCGGTGGCCGGCAGCACCGTCTCGCACCGTTCCGCCTGGAATTGACGGCCATAGCGTGGATGGGAGGTCCACTCACCGTGCAGCCGCAGGCACTCGCCGGGGCCGATCTCCGGCAGGTTTCCGACGACCGTCACCGTATAATCGCGGCCGTCGGGTGTGAGCTGGGCGACGGTGTAGCCGTTCTCCTCGTTGTAGAACGTGATCCGTTCCACGGTGCCGACCAGGATTTCAGACATGGTTCCCCGCATTGTCTTCGGTGCGGCGCGTGACGCGGGTTCAGCTTACCACATTCCAGAGAGGCTGTCAACGGTTGGCCCGGAATATGAGGAGGGGAAGGCGCTGCCCCTCCGGATCAAAACGAGAGGCTGAGAGAAGCTCCCCAGCCCCTCGCTGCACTCTATTCTGAAAACCACCAAAGACACGAAGGACTCCAAGGGTTTTCAGCTATTTCCTTTGTGTTCCTTTGTGACCTTCGCCTGTGTGTTGTTTCAGACTAGTTCTGACTGGTTCAATCTCTGTCACGCGAAATCCCGCCCAGCAGAAGGACATAGTAGAGCAGGGTAGACAGGGCCTGGGCCAGGGCGGCCACGTAGGTCAGCGCCGCCGCGTCGAGCACCTGTTTCGTCTCTTGGAGTTCCCGCCCGTCGGCCATCTGGTAGGCGCGCAGCAGTTGTAACGCGCGGTTGCTGGCGTTGAACTCCACCGGCAACGTGATCAGGGCAAAGACCGCCGTCCCGGCAAAGAGGGCCACCCCCACCCAGGCGATGGCCGTCGAACCGGTGGCGCCCGCCAGCAACAGGCCGACGAAAAAGAGGATCGGCCCCAGCCATGAACCGAGGCTCACCATCGGCACCAGACCCGACCGCACCCGCAGCGGGGCATAATCGATCGCATCCTGCATGGCGTGCCCCACTTCATGGGCCACGATGCCCAGGGCGGCCACCGACCGGCTTTGTGCCACCCCCCGCGACAGGCGCAGGACATTCTTGCCCGGGTCATAGTGGTCATTGAGCTGGCCGGGGATTTCTTCCACCCGGACATGGTCCAGGCCGGCGCTGCGCAGCAGAATGCGGGCAGCCTCGTAGCCGCTGAGGCCGAGCCTGTTGGGCTGGCGGCTGTAGCGGTTGTAGGTCGAACTCACCTTGCTTTGCGCATACAGGGCCAGCAACAACGCCGGCCCGGCAATAATCAGGTATCTCCAATCCCACCAGATCACCCGTTTATCCCCCCTTTCTATCTTGACAGGGCTCTGACCTCTCCCCTATCCCCTGGCCCCCTTTCCCTCCTGACCCCCGCCGGAGCAGGAAAGAGGAAAAGGGGTTGGGGTGAGGTCTGACAGTCCCGCAACCGGCCTTGCCCTGCCACTATAACACAACCGGCCCCAACCGGCAAGTCGGGCTCCTGACCGTTCTCTGGCAGTCTATCCGCCGGACCGGCGGGCCAGCATCTCCCGCGACCTTTTGAGCACCAGGGCGTTGACCTCATCCCGCTGCGGAAGATTGTCATAATCACACTCGCACGGGCCGCCCCGGGCACAGCCCAGGCAACAGTAGGGCCTGCCATCCACGATGGTCGGCTGCCAGTGGATCCCAATTCCACAGTTGGTACATGTCAATTCTGAGTGCATGACGCCCGCCATCCCCTTTTCCATTCGAGTGCTTCCTCATTGTAGACCCCCTTCGTTAGACCAACGCTAGAACAACGTTAGAGTTTCGTTAGAGCTTGTCTGCAAAACCACGAAGGACCCCATGCGGGGCACTATCCATTTGCCCTTTGCCCCATTTTCGGGTACAATCTATGGAGCAGGGATTTGATCCGCTCGTGGTGGGGAGGCGGCTCCCGTTGGGCGAACAATCCCCTGAAGGGAGGCCAGGTCATGAAATTTTTGAGGCGCGTGACGTTCTACCTGGGGCTGATGACGGGCATGGCGGCCCTCGCTGCCGCCGGAGCCGTGGTCCTGACCTATCTGTTCACCGGCAAGCTGCCGGTCATCGAGTTCGGTGCCGGGAAGCGGGAGGTCCGGTTGGTGACCCCCGACCAGGTTGCGGCCCTGATTCGCCAGCAGGTGGAACAGGCCAGGGCGGCCCAAAGTGATGAAGGGACAGGAGGGGAGACCGATGAGTAGGCACGATAAACGATCCCCCTCGGTGTTGGGCGGCCTCCTGCAGCTTGTTACCCTTCCCTCCAGCTTTCTTGCCGGGTTCATGGTCGGCCTGGCCGCGCCGGTCGTCGCGGTGGCCGGCCTGGTCGGCGGCGTCCGCCTGCTGACGGGCAAGGTGCCCTTCCTGGGGCATCTCTGGCAGGATGAAACCACCGGCGAGCGGCATCTGTCGTTCAAGCTGGTAGCGCCTGAACAGGTGGGGGAGCTATTGGCCCGGCACAAGGAGCAGATCGGCGGGGATCTGAGCAGGATGCAGGCCGAGATCAAAAGGATCGTCGAACAGGCCCAGGCCGCTCAAGGGCGATAAAGCTGACCGGCGGCCATCCGATGAGCGTCAAACCCGACCGCTGGATCCGGCGCATGGCCCTGGAGCAACGCCTGATCGAACCGTTCGAGCCGGCGCAGGTGCGAGGGGCAACCCTGTCGTACGGCCTGTCTTCATACGGCTATGATGTGCGGCTGGCAGGGGAATTCAAGGTACCCCTCCCGGGACAAGTCCCCCTCGATCCCAAGGCGTTGCAGGCCGACGATTTCGCCGACCTGCAGGCCGACACCTTTGACCTGCTGCCCCACACCTTCGTCCTGGGCCGGACGGTGGAATATTTTCGCCTCCCTCCGGATGTCCTGGCGTTGTGCATAGGCAAGAGCAGTTACGCCCGCTGCGGGGTGTTGGTCAATGTCACGCCGTTCGAGCCGAGCTGGGAGGGCCACGCCACCCTGTGTATCGCCAACCTCGGGCCGCGTCCGGTGCGCCTCTACGCCGGCGAGGGGATCGCCCAGGTGATCTTTGTGGCGGACCTTGAGCCTTGTGAGGTGACCTATGCCGACCGGCAAGGCAAGTACCAGGGCCAGCGAGGCGTCACGCCGGCACGTGTGGGGTAACCGCTGTGGAAGAACCTGCCCTCCTGCCCAAGACCAATGTTTCCCGGCAAGGGAAGCGCCTGACCGAGCCGTTCACCATGATCGACCTGGTCCAGGTTGATGACCTGGTGCTGAGCATCTTTCTTTGTCAGGGGGTCCTGGCCTTTCACCGCCACCTGGATCAAGATGAACTGTTCCTGGTCCACAGTGGCACCATCAGCCTGGAAAGCGAATGGGGCAACCTGGTCCTGCAGGCCGGCGAGCTGGCGGTCGCGCCCAAGGGGGTCGGCCACCGCTCCTCGTCGCTGGGGCGCTCCCTGGTCCTTCTCTTCCAGCCGCGCCTGATGGTCAACCGCCGCAACGGTGACCGTCGCCTCTTTGCCGTGGAAGGGGAGGGCCGCCTGGAGAAGGTGAGCGTGCCGGCGGTGGGGCACCAGATCGGCCCCCCTTTTCGGCCGGTGGTGCTGGCGCACCTGGACACCTTTGCCCTGCACCTGATGGCCTGCGAAGGGACTGGCCCCTGGTGGCGCACCGAGCGCCAGGGCAGCCTGGTCTTTTGCTATGAGGGCTGGCTGCTGCTCGAAACAGAGGTAGGCCACGTCATTTTGGAAGGCGGGGACTTGACCGTCGTGCCCAAGGGGGTGGCCTACCGGCTGTCCAGCCGGGGGCGGACCCTGGTGATCGGCCTGCAGCGGCACAAGCAGCCGGGCCTGCCGCTGCCGGAGTGATGGACGCGATCCGCGTCGCCGAGGGTTGCCGCCGGTGCCCGGCGCTGGTTGCCAACCGACAGCGCATTGTCCACGGCTATGGGTTGCCTCCGTTCCCCGCCGTCACGCAGGAGGTGCCCGCCGTCCGGGTCGTTTTCGTCGGCGAGGCGCCGGGCTACAGGGGGGGCGACCGGACGGGGGTGCCCTTCACCCGCGACCGGTCGGGGGTGCGGCTGCAGCAGGTGCTCATGGACCTCGGCCTGTCGGAGGAGTGCGATCCCCATGTCGAGCGGCCCCGGCTGCGCTGCTTTGTGACCAACACCGTGCGCTGCAACCCGCCCGGCAACCGCACCCCTACCCGTGCCGAGGTCGCCCACTGCCTGCCTTACCTGGGGCAGGAGTTGGAACTGTTCCGGCCTCACATCGTTGTGCCGGTGGGCAATGTGGCGACGCAGGCCCTGTTTCCCCGGCTGCTGGGCCTGCCGGCGCCGCCCATCGGTCAGGCTCACGCCCAGGTCTTTGCCGGGCATGGCGTGATTGTGGTGCCGATGCGCCATCCGGCGCGCATCGCCCGGGCCGACCTGGCGCAGTTTGTGGCCGTGATGCGTGCCCTGTTACGCGATTGAGCCAGCCCTCCAGGGCTTCCCGTTATCCCTCTGGCTGCCTGGCCTCCAGCGACTCTTTCCACATCTCACACGCTGCCTCCAGCCCCGAGTCCAGGATCCGTTTGGCGGCGATGGTGGCAATGACGACGGCCACGGCCGGCAACAGGGCTACCTGGGCGACCAGGGCCGGGGCCAGGGCGACGGCCAGCATCTTGGCCCCTTCCCCCAGGGCAGCCATGAACTTGCCGTGATCCAGGTTCTGCTGGTTGCACAGCAGGTCATAGAGCCTGGGTTCCAGCTTGCCCCACCACCTCTGGCCGATCCTGGCCACCAGCTCGGTGAACTCGGGCCCGCCTTCCTCTTCGTAGGGCAGCGGTGGCAGATCGAAATCGCTGATGTCGTACTCTTGCAGGATGTCCGACGCCTCGCCGCTCTCGGCCGCATAGGCCCGGGTGGCCAGCGTCTGGTACAGCCCGTCCAGATCGTCTTCCCACAAGGCATCTACTGCGCTCAAAATCCTCTCTTCCGCCGACATGGCTCCTCCTTCTCATTGGCTCATCTGATCGTTTCTCAGAACCGGCTCTTCCAGGCGAAAATCGGCATCGCCGAACAGGGTGTAGGCCAGGGCCAGCGGATCGCCGCCGTCCAGCCCCTCCTGCCGCAACTGCCACAAGATCTTGCCCACCGCCTCGCCGTCCAGAAAACGGTCCAGAAAGTGGCGGGCAAACCGGTCGCCAAAGACCATATTCATCGAACACTCGGTGCCGACCACCGCCCGGGCGCCCTTTTCGATAAAGAACGGGATCAACCCCCCGGAGAGGGAGGGCAACACCTGGGCCGACTGGCACATATTCAGGAAGACCAGGGGATGGCCGCGAAAGGTCACCCCTTCCATCTCTTCCTGCAGCAGCGTCAGCGGCAGTTTCCCCCGCGTCAGGCGCAGCCACGAATCGCTGACGTCGAACAGGTCCTCCAGGTGTTCGCGGGTGATCGGGTCTGGCTGCTCCAGCCTGTCGGCGGCCTGGGAGGTGAACTCGCCGACCAGGTCGTCGGGCGGCTGGATGTCGTTGGCCATCTTTTCGGTGTAGCCGTGGCAGAAAAAGTAGATCAGGTGCTGATCGCCCTCTCGGAGCGCGGCGATCGCCCCGGAGCGGTTCTCCACCACCGTTGGCTTTATGCGCTGGCCCGACAGGCTGTCCAGTTGGCGAAGGTAGGCGAGCTGTTCCCTGGCCCCCTGCAACCTGGCGTACATCCCGGCCATGATCTTGAGCTGTCCGGGCGCCCGGATCTGCTCCCCGGCCTGGCCATAGGTGCCGATGAGGGACTCGGTGGAGATGGCCAGCCGGTACCGCCAGCCCCAGAACTGCTGCACGTCCACCGGTTTCTCCTCGTCCCACGGCTTTCCGGCATAGACCAGGCTCCAGGGGAAGACAAAGTCGCCGGCCCGGTCCACGATCTGGAGGGTCGAGCCGGGGGGCAGGTTCTCCTCCATCCAGACGGCCAGGGTCCTGGCCTCCTGGGTGGCAAACAGCCGGCGGTAAAGCTGCCGGCCCACCTGGGCCAGGGCGCGGAGCGCCTTGCTGCCGGCCTGCGGATCGCCCTGCCGGAGCCGATCATACACCCGCACGACGTTGTACAGTTGCCGCCGCGCCTTGGTGATGAGGTGGGTCAGGTCCTCGCGGCGCAGGTCCATCTGACAGCCCAGCCCGATCGCATCCCAACGCGGGTCCTGCACCTTTTCCGGGTCCAGGGTAAAGGTGAAACGGTAACCACCCTCCGCCCGTCGGGTGATGGTCAGGTGCAGTTGCTTGGGGGTCACCTGATCCAGGTCGGGGTACTCTCCCACCCGGGCGGCCACCAGCCGGGCGATCTGAGGGTGGGCCGTGCGCGGCTCCTCCCCCTCGGCCAGCACTTCCACCTCCACCCGGAACGACTGCACCAGGTTGCAACGGTAGTAGAGGCACACATCGAGCGTCGCCAGGTCGTTGGGGCCGAAGGTGCGCCGCAGCGGCCGGACCTCGAACGACACCGGTTGCGAGTCGCCCCGGGGGGGCAGCGTCAGGGGGCGGGTTGGTTGCCTGATCTCAAAATCCTCCGAAAAGAGGCTGACATAGAACCGGGCCTCTTTTTGTTCCTTTGTTTCCGGTGGCTCGACGATGGGCGGCGGGCGGACCTCTTTTTCCCAGGCGACGATGGACCGGTCGTGGTGGGCGCCGATCTGGACCCACAGGCGATAACTATGGCCGTAGATCAGAGGCCGGCTTTTGGCCACCTGAGGCGTCCCGGGCAGGTAGGTCCGGCGACCGGTGATAGAATCCAGCCGGGCTTCCTGTTCGAACCACAGGTTCACGTAGCGCGCCCCCGGTTGCACAGGGACTCGATCCGGAATCGGGAGCCGCTCGAGCACAGGCTCCGAGGAAACCGGCCCCTTCGGGATGGGCGGGGCATCCCTGAGCGTATATTTCCGGAGAACCGTATCGGAGATCAGGAGCCGGGGTTGGCCCTCCCACAGCACCACCAGGCTGTGGTGTTGTTCCAGGAGTTCTTGGGCCTGCCTCTCGCCGATCTCTTCATAGGCGACCGCCGGGCATGGCCGGGGGTCCAAGTCGCGCAGGTGGGCCAGCGCCCAGCCCCGGGCAGCAGCATTCTGTTCCACCGCTCGCTTCAGATCCCTTTCTGCGAAGGCGAACCATTGGCCGGGGCGGGTGGGGTCGGGAAAGAGGACAAAAGGGGGCTGCTCCCCCTGGAGCGCCCGCAACCGTTCCAGGGCGGCGTCCACGCTCGTGTCGTAGGTGGCGACGACGATGGGGGTGCGTTTCAGCCGGGCGGGGGGGATGGGCCGGTCCAGCAGGTCGTAGCCGCTGATGATGGGGCGGGGGCTGGTTCCGTCGTACACGTCGGCCGGCCGGCCACCTTCCAACAGCAGCAGGATCCCCCCATAGTTCCTGGCTTCTGTGGCAATCTGCCCCTGGCCGAGGCCCGCCCGCTCGATGCCCGGTTGGGGGGCCAGAATATCTCGCCCGTCCGGCCTTTGCCGAAAATGCTCCTGCACCTGACGCAGCGTCACATCCAGGATGCTGCCCTCCGGCTGCCGTTTCCGCACGAACTCGTTGACATACCAGCGCAGGCCGTACCCGGAGATCAGGCCGAACTCCCCTGCCTGGAGGTGGACCAGGAGGTAAGCCTCGCCGGGGTTGCCGAGTTCGAGCAGGCGCTGGCGGATGGTGCGCAGCGGCTCGTCCAACGTGGCCTCGACAAACACCCGGTTGCTGGTCCCGATGCGGTTGGTCATCGGCGGTATCCCCCTCCTCCGGCGTGCGATTTGCATTTTCTATTATACCATGCTTTTTCAATTTCGTGCAACCGGGGGAGCGCGGAGAAAATAGGGGAGGGATTCGGCCGGTTCAACACCCTGGATGCCGGGGCCGGAGGCCATCCCCTGGCGCGGGTGGCCCGTCCGGCTGTGCCCTGGCCCTTGCCCACATGACAGAAGTCATGGACCTGAGCGGTTCCCGGAACTACAATGAGGGCATGAGAGATTTCGATGCCGGTGTAATAATGTTTGAGGATCTCCTCGGCGGTAGCGCCCTGGTGGGCCATAGCCACCGCTCCGCGCTGGCACATGCCCACGCCGTGGCCATACAGACTGGTATGGCCGCAGATGCAGGGCACGCTGCGGCAATAGGCGATCTTGCCCGACCAGACCTCCTCACTGTTGCGGGTGCGGCCGTCGCAGTGGCCGAAAAAGGGCGCGCTGACGATCTGACCGTTGTAGGTGACCACCAGGCCGGAGGTTTCGTCTACCGCCCGATCGGAGTCGGGATAGCGGTTCTGGGGCTTCCAGACCTGGCAGTGGGCCGTGGTGCACAGGTCAAAGCCATCGGCGGCATGGCGGCGGGTGGTGACCGCATAGGACCGGGCGGCGATGGCCTGGGCCTTGAGGGCTTCCAGCGGTTTGGCCAGGCCGATTTCGGCCGGCACCACTCCCTTCAGATATTCATCCAGCGGCATCTCCTGGACCTGACCGTCGGTCAGGCAGATGAGCAGGGTTTGTGGGATGACCAACGCTTCATCCTGTGACATGCTGTTCCCTCCCGCGCGGCGATAGCTCTATTGAGGGGTATCATTCCCAGAAGCTGGCCGAGCTGGCCCGTTCGCTGCGGGCCGGCGGCCACTTTATCGCCTACGAGCCGCGCACCATCGAGCAGTTTGCCCCGCTGATCGGCGGTGGCGAGACGGGGGGGACGCTGCTGGCCGAGCTGAAGAACGAGGCCGGCATCCTGGGCAAAGCGATTGACAATGAAAAGATCGCCGGTGAGCGGTATCGGCTGCTGGCCGAAGAGACCGACGATCCGGCCGGGCGGGAGATGTTCAGGCACCTTGCCCGGGAGGAGGCGATCCACCAGCGCATCCTGGAGGATGAATTTTTCAGCCTCAGCAACCGGGGGGTGTGGGGCTGGTCGGGGATGTATGGGGAGTAGGCGTGCCCAGCCCTGATTTATAAACCTGCAGCACCATCAGGGCCACGAACAGCGGGCTGTTGATCAGATACCGCCGCCCAGCGGGGGAATGAGATTGGGTACGTTATGGCGCAATTATGGAGAATCCTCATTCCGGCCCGCTTTGCTGAGCCTCGCAGTGAGATCCCTCCATGCCAGTGGAACCAAAAACCATGGCTCCAGCAAATAACGCCGGGCCAGCCGGCGTGGTTCGCTCCACAACCGGTAGAGCCATTCTAACCCCATGCGCCCCATCCAGCGAGGAGGCGGTGGGATGACGCCAGCCACGTAGTCAAAGCAGGCGCCTGCCGTCAGAATGGCGTTGGCCGAAATGCGCTCCAGATTCTCCAGGACCCAATGCTCCTGGCGCGGCATGCCCATCCCCACCATCAGCACATGGGGCTGAAAGCGGGCGATCTCTTCCAGCACCGCGTCGTTTTCTTCCGGCGTGAAATAACCGTGCCGGGTCTCAAGCACCAGCCCCGGATGTTGCTGCCGCAACTTCTCTGCCGCCCGGGCTGCCACCCCCGGCTTCCCGCCCAGGTAGAATACCCGCCATCCCTCGGCTGCGGCCGTAGCCATGAGCGGGTGGAGCCAATCTACAAATGTGACCCTCTGCTCTCGGTGCACAGGATAGCCCAGCAACTTGGCCCACAATAGAAGGGCCATCCCGTCAACGCGCACTATATCTGCCAGATCACAGTATGCTTTTCGCTTTGCATCCACATGGTACAAATATACTCCGTGCAGGTTTTGCCCTGCTATAATCACCCGTACGTTCCTGTGCACAGCGCCCCGAATCACATCGTTCAACGCCTTTATTCCCACGGGGTGGATTCTGACCCCCAAGATTTTTATCTCCTGTACCCATGTTTTTCCGTTTTCCATCACAGCCACATCACTTTATCTAAAGGGTGTTTCCAGCCTGACAAAATCTCTACCCAGACTGCTTCACCGGTCTTAGCACATTCGATTAACCCAACAACCGCTCCTGGCAAATTGTGAAGATCGGGGTATACCTGCTCCATATTCTGCCCAGATAGAAATTTCAGGATTGCCTTACCGCTCCTATTCACAGCAGAAAGCACTTTGTCTCGCCATATTTCTTGCTTATCCTGTGCCAATTGGCGGTAAGACCTCATCAGCAAGAAGTTCCCATCCAAATCAATACAGAATGGCCTTTCTTTATAAAGGCCGTTCTGCTTCTGCAAATGCAAAGTTGATTTAATGACCGCCTCTGGGTAAGGGAATGGTCGCCTTTTCGCTTCATATATCCAGTAAAAATGTGCGGCTCCTCCCATGTCAACTACTGTAGATCGTTTCCAAAGGCTGTTCCAGAAAGATCTCTGCCAATACCCCGTTTCAGGATTTACGTGTTGGTCCAGCCATTCAAAGTACGATCTAAACCATATCTCTATATCAACCTTCCACCTCCATACCTCATTGATCACTCCCTCAAGCATCCCAATGATCGCTGCAACACCTCCTCCAATGTGGGAGCCCCGCCAAATGTAATGCCAACCCAGATTCTTCTCCAAAATACTTATGGGATGCCAGCGGAAATCAAGTCTCTCTAACCATTGACTCCTCTTTTGGCCATAACAGGCAGTAAAGTTGGAATTATCGGCGACATCGTGTATACTCACAGCCTATCTTTGGGTTTGGGAGGTTCACGATGTCGGAAGACACGACCATCACGCACGAGCCGGTGGACGATGTGCCGGTGATCATCGCCTGGTTGCTGGCCATGCGCCTGGACGTTTTGGTAGATTCGATTCTGCCCCGCCCTCACGGCAACTGGAAAGGGCTGACCTATGGGCAGGTTACGGTGATCTGGCTGGCCCATATCCTGAGTCAGGCGGACCACCGCCTGTGCCCGGTCGAAGAGTGGGTGGGCAAACGGCTGGAAGTCTTGCACGGCTGCACCGGCTGGCCCGTGACCGCCCAAGACCTGAGCGATGATCGGCTGGAGATCGTGCTGGACTTGTTGGGCGACGAAGAGAGCCGACCTTGGGAAGCCTTGGACCGGGAGATGGGGCGGCATCTGATCCAGGCCTATCACTTGCCGACCGATACGGCGCGCATCGATACGACCAGCTTTTCGGTGTATCACGGTGAGAACGGGCCAGATGGCGGGCCGTACAGCCTGCTGCGCTTTGGCAAGAGTAAGGATCACCGTCCCGACCTGCGGCAGTTTGTACAGGCTTTGGGCACGCTGGACCCAGCCGGGGTGCCGTTGGTCTCGGCGCTGTTGCGGGGCAACCAGAACGACTCGCCGGTCTATCTGCCAATCTGGCGCCAGATGGTCGAGATGATCGGCCGGCCCGACTTTCTGCTGGTGGGCGACTGCAAGCTGAGTAGCCTGGTCAATCGGGTACAGTTGCACCTGGAGGGTGGACTCTACCTGAGCCCACTGGCGATGACGGGGCAGTGGCCGGCGGTCCTCCAGGCATGGGTGCTTGACCCGCCAGCGCCGGTGATCGACATCTTTCTGCCCGAACAACAGCCTGGGGAAGGGCCGGCCTATCGCGGCTTCGTTATGGAATTGGGCGTCCTGGGCCGGGACCCGACGACCCAGGCCCCGGTCGGGTGGATGGAGCAGGTGTTTGTGGTGTGCAACACTCACACCGCCCAGCGAGAGGTCCGGGCCTTGCGTCGGCGCCTGGAACGAACCGAAGCCGCGCTGGACCGTATGGCACAACGACCTGGCTCGGACCCCCAGGTGTTGCACCAACGGGTCACGGCTCTGTTGGAGAAGGAGAAGGTGGCCGACTACCTGCAAGTGACCATCCACGACCAGGTGACACGCACCGAGCGGCTGGTAGGACGCGGGCGACGGGGACCCGACCGCCCGACACAAATTGTCGAGCAGCACCAGTTGACCCTGACGGTGACACGGCAGGAGGCAGCCATTGCGCAGGCGGAGAAGCTGGCCGGCTGGCGTCTGTATGTGACCAATGCCACACCGGAGCAGATGTCGGTGGGGCAGTCGGTGGCCTACTATCGGGAGCAATGGCAGCCGGAACGAGGCTTTCATCGCTGGAAACAGGGCGGCTTGCCGGTCTTGCCGGTCTATCTCCACTACGAACAGCGGATCCGGGGCCTCATGGTCCTGTTGAGCGTCGGCTTGCGGGTGTTGACCCTGGTCGAGTTCGTTGTGCGCCGCGAGTTGGAGCAGGGCCAGGAAAAGATCCCTGGCCTGTACGAAGGCAACCGCAAGCGCGCCACAGCCCGCCCCACGACCGAACGGCTGCTTCGTGCTTTCGCGGGGATCGGGCTGTACCGTTTGCAGACCGGAAACCAGGTCAGCTACCAACTCACGCCTCTCAGCAATGTGCAGCAACGAATCCTGAATCTGATGTCACTGCCGGCCGACCTCTATACCAGGCTCGTGCCCGGCGCAAAATTCGCCGGCGGTGGTTGAAAATGCCCGAAAGAGGAGGTATGTCAGGAGACACCCAGAGAATGTCTTCCTGGCGGTAATCATTTGCGATCTGCACCAGGAGTTGGTCGAGGTCGGCAGATCGGCGTTGTTCGCGAATACGCCGGGCCATGGTACTGATCGCCTCGGCCAGTACACAATCGAACACAGCAACGTGCACACCGTGACGTTTGAATGCCTGTTGGAGCGCCATTGCCGGGCCATGCCAGACATCCTTGGGATCAAACAGCCCAACCAGGACCGAGGTGTCAATTCCAATCTGGATCATAGAGTGCCTCGCTGTCTGCCAGGGCGTCGCCTCCGGCTTTTATCAATCCCGTGAGCGCATCAAGCCTATCGGCCGGAACGAAACGAGTCGGGTGCACTAATGGCGGTGCAGGCGTCTCAGTCACCTCAGACAGTACAGACTCTATGGATAGCCAGACCTGTGCTCCCTCCGGCAGATCGAGGTCGTCGAGGAGTCTTAACACGCCATGGCGATGGACCGCTCGCACTTCATAAGTCTTGGCACTCATCTTGTCACCCTCCTCCCCTCCCCCCGATCCCTCCGTAGCCGTATCAGGGAATGTAGAAAAATCATGGTGTGCCTGTCTTATCGCCCAAACGGCGTTTGCGCTACGTCTGCAGGTTATTATACCACACTTCTGCGTTCTCGAAAAAGCCGGCCCAGCAAAGCGCCGGGCACCTGAACAGGGACCTCGTTTCTATCCTCATCTGAGCGGCAGGGCACCGGGCGGTCCTGGTGTTCGTATTCCCCCGGCGGCATCCAGGAATGACCTGCCCTCTTCCGTTCAGCGCGGCGACGCGTTCAACAGCACCACCTGCTGCCCGCCCACCGGCAGCACCTCCAGGGGGGTGCCGTAGGTCTGGCTGAGCAGCTCGGCGGTAAAGGTCTGGTCGAGTGGCCCCTGTTGCAGAATGCGCCCGGCCCGCATCAGGATGAGGTGGTCGGCGATGACCGAGGCCGATTCGGGATCGTGGGTGGTGAACAGGATGGTCAACCCATCGTCGGCCAGGGAACGCATCAGGCCCAGGACCCGCTTTTTGTTGCCCAGGTCGAGGTGGGCGCTGGGTTCGTCGAGCAAAAGCAGGCGGGCATCCTGGGCCAGGGCGCGGCCGATGAGGGTCAGTTGATGCTCGCCGCCGCTCAGGGCGTTGACGCGCCGGGTGGCAAGCGATTCCAGCCCCAGGCGCTGCAAGGCGCTCCAGGCTGCCTGCAGGTCCCGCTCTTGCGGCATCTCCAAAAAGTTGAGGTGGGGGGTGCGCCCCAGCAGGATATACTCCAGCACGCTGTACTCAAAGGGAACATACTCCCGCTGCGGCACCAGACTGATGGCCCGGCTGAGGGCCGGGCGGGAATAGGCCGACAGCGGCTGGCCATCCAGGGTGATAGAGCCGGCCTGCGGGCGGTAGAACCCCAGAATCAGGTGCAAAAGCGTGCTTTTGCCGGCCCCGTTGGGCCCCAGGACGGCGGTCACGGTGCCGGGGTAGATGTCGAACGAGACCTGGTGCAAGACCGGCCGGCCCCGGTTGTAGCCAAAGGTGACCTCCCGCAGGGAGAGCAGGGCAGTCATCGCCTGACCTCCAGTTTTTGGGTGGACAGGAGGAGGAGGAAAACCAGCGCGCCGATCCCAGAGGTGAAAAGACCCAGGGGGATTTCCCCGCCGGTCAGAGTGCGCGCCAGGGTATCGCACACCGCCGTAAAGAGGCCGCCCATCAGCAGCGCCCCCGGCAGGGCGTAGCGGGCATCGGCGCTGAAAAGACGGCGCGCCAGGTGGGGGATGATCAGCCCCACCCAGCCGACCATACCGGCCAGGGAGACCATCGCCGCCGTGGCGACAACCGCCAGCAGGAGCAGCAACAGGCGCTCGCGGCCCGGCGCAGCCCCCAGGGAGAAAGCCGCCTCCTCCTCCAGGGCCAGCACGTTCAACCGCCACCGTGCCAGAAACAACAGGAGGAGCGCCAGCAAGACAGCGGGCAGGATGGGCAGCAGGTTGACCCACCGCGTGCTCCACAACCCGCCCAGGAGCCAGAAGGTGATTTCGGGCAGTTGGGTCAGGGGGTCGGCCAGGTATTTGAGCAGGCCGACGCCCGTCGAAAAGAGCGCCGAAACGGCAATGCCCGCCAGGACCATGCGCAAAATCCAGCCGCCGTAGCGCAGCCGCCCGGCCAGCAGGTAGGAAAGCGCCAGGCCGGCCAGGGCAAACAAGGTGGCGCTGGCCTGTACCCACAGCGGCGAGGAGCTGAAATAGAGGATGGACAACGCCGCACCGAACGCCGCACCCTGTGAAACCCCCAGAAACCCCGGCTCGACCAGCGGATTGCGGAAGAGCATTTGCAGCGTCAGGCCGCCGGCCGACAGCGCCGTACCGAGCAGGACGGCCGCCACCAGGCGCGGCAGGCGCAGGTTCCAGAGCAGTTGCCACGCCAGCGGGTCCCGGCCCAGGCTGGCCAGCGGAAGCCAGTAGGGTTTGGGGTAGCGCCCGATAAAGATGGACAGGCCCAGGAGGAGCAACGCGGCCAGGACAAGTCCCCCAAAGGTCCGCCGGTGAGAACGGACGGGCGCTCCCGAAGCCGTTGCTTCCAGGCGGAGACAACCCTTCACGCCAACCTTCCCCCCCCCCTCGGACAGGCCGGTCACGGCAGCGTCCCACGCAACAGGGGCATCAGTTTGCCCTCCACGGTGGCCCGCTCCAGTCCGTAGAGCGTCTGGTAAAAGGCGTAAAACTCGGACATGATCTCCACGTCGGCGAACCGGTCGGGGTGGAGGTGCGCTGCCAGCCAGGTCAGGCCAAGGATCCAGCGGGTGTCGGGCTGGTCCCAACTGTAGGTGTCTTTGGGAAAGGCCAGGACCTGGTTCTCCTGGACGGCCTTTAGATTTTGGGCGATGGGGTCGGCGCGGAAGGCGGCCACAGCCCGGTTCGGATCGCCAAAATAGTCCACGATCACGATCTGGTCCGGATTCCAGGCGGCAATCTGTTCAAGGGTCACCACCGTCCAGCCGCTGCCCGGCGGCGCGTCGAGCCAGACAGGCCTGCCGCCGGCCATTTCGACCAGTCTGGTCTGAATCCACTCCGACGGCGGGACATAGTAGGCCGTCTCGCCCCCTTTGGCCGAGTGTTGGAGCAGCAGCACGGCGGGCTTTTGATCGTCGGTCAGGCCCGCCACCCCCTTTTGGACGCGCGCCAGGCCCTGCCGGTAAAAGTCCACCACCTGTTGGGCGCGGGCCGGGTCGCCGAAGATCTGGCCGAGGGCCTGGATTTCGTGGAGGTACTGGTCGGGCGTTTCGAGAGAGACATAAAAGACCGGGAGGTTGAGGGCTTGAACAGAGGCGCCCAGCTTTTCGGCCAGGTAGCTCTTCAGGATGACCAGGTCGGGTTGGACGGCGGCGATCTGCTCCGGGCCGGCCTGATCGCCGAGGGTGGTTTTGGCCGCAGCATGGGGGTCCAGCAGGGGAAAAAAGTCGCCGCCCTGACCGGTCAGCGCGACGGCCACCACGCGCTCCGCCGCCTGAGGGAAGAGGTAGAGGGCATCCACAACCAGGATGGTGGCCTTGCCGGCCACCACGATGCGCCGGGGCGGGGTCTCGAAGGTGAGGGTGCGGCCCAGGGCGTCGGTGACGGTGATGGGCCGGACCTCCTCCGGCGGGGGGGAAGAGGGGGTGGGTGAAACGGCCGTCGGTCCAGACGGGACCGCCGGCCCACAGGCGCTCAAGGCCAGTGCCAGCAGCAGGAGCATCCCCAAACCCTGTCTCATGACGTTCCTCCGAAAACAGCCGGGTTACCACAACGATCATGGTCCATCCGTCATTTTACCACAAAGGACGTCGGGGGCACAAGAGGGGGAGGTCGGCTGTCTCTGGCGCCGCACCGGAGCCGCCCAACTTGTCACCAAAGAGGAATCCGGTTATAATGGCAAGGGCGGCCTTGCGCCAGGAGGTTGGGCGGGGCAGAGCAGATTGCCGCCTGTCGAATCCAAAGAGGGAGGGTAAAATTGAAAGAACTTACCGACCGGGCCCTGAACCTGGCCCAGGTTCAGGGGGCAACCTATGCCGATATCCGTATCGTCCGGCGGCGGACGCAACATATCACCGTCAAGAACGGTGTAGTGGAGGGGCTGTCGGACAACGAAAGCCAGGGGTTCGGCGTGCGGGTGATGGTGGATGGGGCCTGGGGCTTTGCCAGTTCGGCCCTCCTCACTGCCGCCGAGGTGGACCGGGTGACGGCGCTGGCCGTGCAGATCGCCCGCGCCAGCGCCCTGTTCAAAATCCGCGACGTCCGGCTGGGGCCGCCGGTGGCCTGTGTGGGCACCTATCGGACCCCGGTCCGGGTTGACCCCTGGAAAGTATCGTTGGAGGAGAAGATGGACCTGCTCCTCAAGGCCGATGCCGGGCTGCGCGCCGTGGCGGGGGTGACGGTCGCCACGTCGAGCCTGGCCTTCTGGCAGGAAGACAAGACCTTCGCCAACAGCGAGGGGGCCTTTCTGGAGCAGACGATCATCGAGTCGGGCGGGGGGATCGAGGCCCTGGCCGTGGACCGGCAAAAGGGGGAGGTGCAAAAGCGCTCCTACCCCAACTCCTTTGCCCGCGACCAGCGGCAGGAGGGGTGGGAGGCGATCCTGGCCATGGACCTGCCGGGCCAGGCTCCTCGCATCGGTGAGGAGGCGGTGGCCCTCCTCAGCGCCGACCCGTGTCCCAGCGGCGTCACCACCCTCATCCTGGGCGCGACCCAATTGGCCCTGCAGGTCCACGAGTCGTGCGGCCACCCCATCGAGTTGGACCGGGTGTTCGGCACCGAGGCCAGCTATGCCGGCACCAGTTTCCTGACGCCGGACAAGTACGGCACCCTCCGCTACGGCTCCGAGGTGGTCAACCTGACCGCCGATGCCACCATCCCCGGCGGGCTGGGCACCTTTGGCTGGGATGATGAGGGGGTGCCGGCCCAGCGGGTGCCCATCGTGCGGCAGGGCATCTTTTGTGGCTACCTCACCTCGCGGGAGACGGCCCAGCAGCTCCGCGAGATCGTGGGCGACGCCGCCCCCGAGACCTCCGGCGGGGCCATGCGCGCCGATGGCTGGAACCGCATCCCCATCATCCGTATGACCAACGTCAACCTGGAACCGGGCGAGTGGACCTTTGACGACCTGGTGGCCGACACCGAGGAGGGCATCTATATGGAGCTGAACAAGAGCTGGAGCATTGACGACAAGCGGCTCAATTTCCAGTTTGGCACCGAGATCGCCTACGAGATCAAGGGGGGCAGGCTGGGCCGAATGCTCAAGAACGCCACCTATACCGGCATCACCCCGCAGTTCTGGCGCAGTTGCGACGCCATCTGCAACGCCGATCACTGGCGGGTGTGGGGCACGCCCAACTGCGGCAAAGGCCAGCCCGGCCAGGTGGCCCACACCGGCCACGGCACGGCCCCGGCCCGCTTCCGCAATGTGCAGGTGGGGGTGATGAAGTGAGGGGCAGCAGAGGACAGGAGGCCGCCTGCTGGGGGTGAGGGGGATGGCGGTGGGCCGAAAGGGTCCGCTGCCAGGCCCCATCGTGGCCAGCGGTAGTGCGTGAAAGCGTGTCGTTGCTGCCCGGCAGACGGGACCATTCAATCTCACAGATGAGGAAATCATGCTAGGACAAGAACGGATCAAGCAGATGAGCGAGGCCATTCTGGCCCGCTCCACAGCCGACCAGACCGAGGTGGTGGTGCTGGCCGGCGATAGCGCCCTGACCCGCTTTGCCAACTCGACCATCCACCAGAATGTGGCCGAGACCGATGCCGAGGTGCGCATCCGGGTGGTGAGCGGTAAGCGGGTCGGCGTGGCGGCGACCAACAACCTGGCGGATGAAGCGCTGGCCCAGGCCCTGGAGAGGGCGCTGAGCATCGCCCGCCTGCAACCGGAGAACCCCGATTTCAAGTCGCTGCCCGGCCCGCAGCCGATCCCGGATGTGACGGCCTTTAGCCAGGCCACCGCCACCTGCTCGCCGGAGCAGCGGGCCAGGGGGGCGGGGGCCATCTGCCTGCTGGCCCGTGAGGCGGGGGTGGTCGCTTCGGGGGCGTTGACCACCGCCGTTATGGAGGTGGCGGTGGCCAACTCGCTGGGGGTGTGGGCCTACTTTCCCACCACCTATGCCGAGATCAACACGGTGATCATGAGCGATAGCAGTGCCGGCTATGCCTCGGCGCTGGCCCTGGATGTCAACGACCTGGATTTCGAGGCCCTGGGCCGCGAGGCGGTGGACAGGTGCGTCCGGGCGCAGAACCCGCGCCCGCTGGAGCCAGGCCAGTATCCCGTCATCCTGGAGCCCTATGCCGTGCAGGATTTCTTGCAGATGATGACCTATACCGGCTTTGGCGCCGTGGCGCTGCAGGAAGGCCGCAGTTTTATGGCCGGCAAGTTGGGCCAGCAGATCGTGGACGGGCGTATCTCGATCTGGGACGACGGATTGGACCCGGCAGGTATCCCCTTGCCCTTTGACTTTGAGGGGGTGCCCAAACAGCGGGTGGACCTGATCGAGCGGGGGGTGGCCCGGGGCGTCGTCTATGATTCGTACCGGGCCGGCAAGGAGGAGGGCAAAAGCTCTACCGGCCATGCGTTGCCTGCCCCCAACGCCTTCGGCCCTTTCCCGCTGAACCTCTTTTTCGCCCCTGGCGAGGCCACCGTGGAGGAGATGATCGCCGGCACCGAACGGGGCCTGTACATCACCCGCTTCCACTACACCCGCCCTGTGGAGCCGACCAGGGTGGTCATCACCGGCATGACCCGCGATGGCACGTTTTGGATCGAGCATGGCGAGATCGCCTATCCGGTCAAGAACCTGCGCTTCACCCAGAGCTATCTGGAGGCACTGAACCAGGTCGAGAGCATCGGCCGTGAGACACGCCTGCTGGCGGGCATGGGTGAACTCGGTCGGGAGAGGGTGCCGGCCTTGAAGCTCCATACCTTCACCTTCACCGGCGCGACCGAGTTTTAGGTCTTGGGGAGCCGGTAGTTGGGCGCGGCTCAACCCGGCCATTAGCGCCGCCGCGGCAGGTGGGCGGGCGGTGCGGACGATCGTTGGAACCGATGCTACCCCTGGCAGCCACCCTCAGGCTGCGGGTTTGGCGACGGGGGTCGGCAGGGCGGAGCCTGCGCCGGCGATGAGGGCGGGGCGGCGCGGCTCAACTCGGTCGTTAGCCTGCGTCTCGTCCCCCCGTGCTCTTCTCTAGGAGTGCAAGATGAAATGGACTCAAGCAGAAATTGAACTGCTCTCACCTGTTCTAGAACGAATCCAAGAGGATTTAGAGCCAATAAACGGTAAGAACATCCTTGTCTTGTGTAGCGCTGGTGGCGATGTTGCCCTGTGGCTGGCAAGGAAGTTGAGACAGGGAAAAGTCACTGGCTTGGAACTTGACCAAGTGCTGTTAGCAAGTGCCAGCCAATTAGCGAAGGAACAAGGGCTGGAGAGTCTTGTGGAGTTTCGCCCAGCAGAGAAAACACACATCCCTTTCCCTAATGATACCTTTGACGCTTTGGTGAGTGAGTTTATCGTTTTTCCCACTCCTGTTCCGGGATGGTTCAATTTTCCGGGGAAATATGTTGACACTTTTCGCACCTTGAAAAAATCAGACCGGCTGGACGGCTGCGGCGGGGCTCACCAGTCAGCCCAGGACTTCCTCCAGGGAAGGGGCATCCGCCACTCCTGCCAGTTCCAGAGGGCTGTGCCCTGCCCGCTTGCCCCGCTCAAACTTGTGGTGATTCCAGAACAGTTGCAACAAGGGCAGCAGCCACCGGCAC
>DAOTXL010000093.1:0-25347 GCA_034435455.1 Anaerolineae bacterium | reverse complement strand
CAATGGCATCCTGGGCTTGTTGCGGTGGAAAGGATGGTCCAACATCGCCGATGGCCTCCGGTACTAGGGGGCGTCTGTCCCCCGTGCCCTGGAGCTGATTGGCGCTGCCTCTGGCTGACTTTGACAGGGCCCTGCCATGCCGGGGGTGGACCTTGGCAGATCGGCTCAGTTCCTGGTATAATGTCCCCATGTCTGACCCAAAAGGGCCGGCGAAGCGGGAGGATCGCCCCGCTCAACGGCCAGGCAATCCCTGGTTACTCCCTGCCCTGATCGGCGCAGTGGCGGTGGCCGTCCGCCTGCTGGCCGGCCCCCGCACCATTGACGACGCCTATATCACCTTCCGCTACGCCCGCAACCTGGCCGAAGGCCTGGGGTTTGTCTACAACCCCGGCCAGCCGGTGTTGGGCACAACTACGCCCCTCTACACCCTGCTGATGGCCCTGTCCTGGGGGATAGGCTTCCACGACCTGCCCCTGGTGGCGTTGCTCCTCAATGCCGTAGCCGATGCAGGCACGGCCCTCCTGCTCTATGGACTGGGCCGGCGGCTGGCCGAAAGCCGGCTCGTGGCAACCGGTGTGGGCCTGGCCTGGGCTATTTCGCCCATGAGCGTCACCTTTGCCATTGGCGGCATGGAGACATCGGTCGTCATTCTGTTCCTGGTCGCTTCCTTTTCGGCCTACCTCGCGGGGCGGTCACGCCCTGCCGCGGCGCTGATGGCCCTGGCGATCCTGACCCGCCCCGATGCCTTGATCGCGGCCGGACTGCTGGGGGCCGACATGATCGTACGGCCTTGGGCAGCAGCGGGCGGCAGCCGTCCGGCAAACCTGCTCCGCCGTCTGCCCTGGGCCGAGGGGGCCATCCTGGGTGCGATCCTGGCCCCGTGGCTCCTGTTTGCCACCTGCTACTTTGGTTCCCCTTTGCCCCAGTCGGTCCAGGCCAAGGTGAATGCCTACCACCTGGAGCCCACAGCGGCCACGATCCGCCTGATCCAGCATTTCAGCACCCCTTTTTTTGAACATGAAATAGCGGGCCGGTTCTGGCCGGCCATCGGCCTGCCCCTTTACCTGACCCTCTACCTGATCGGCAGCCTGCGGCTGACCCGGCAAGCGGGCCGGGCGCTGCCGATGGGCCTCTATCCGGTGGTATATGCCATCCTGTTCGGCGCCGCCAACCCGCTCATCTTTCGCTGGTATCTGGCCCCTCCCCTGCCCTTCTATTTCCTCGGCCTGCTGACCGGCCTGGCCACGGTGGTGACCAGCGGGGTACGCCGGCTGCGCCTGGGGCGGGCCGAGGTCTGGACGGCCGGCCTGGTGGCCATGCTGCTACTCTCCTCGGCGCACGCCTACACCCTCCATCCCGATCACGGGCCGGACCGCCCTGCCCCAGAGATGGCCTGGTTCAAATTGGAGCAACTTTACCGCCAGGCCGCCGACTGGCTCCAACCCCGGCTCCAGCCGGGCGAGGTGGTCGCCGCCGGCGACATCGGGACGCTGGGTTGGTTCACCCAGGCCCCCATCCTGGATACGGTGGGGCTGATCTCGCCGGAAGCCTCGCCCTACTATCCCCTAGACCCGTCGCTGCTGGTCATCCAATATGCCATCTCGCCCGACCTGATCCGCGACCTGCGGCCAACCTACCTGGTCACGCTGGAAGTCTATGTGCGGCAGAGCCTGCTGCCCGCCCCCTGGTTTCAACAGGAATATAGCCTGGTCCACAAACTGGATACCGACATCTATGGCAGCGACGGGATGCTTATTTTTCGCGCCTCTCCTGGCCGGGGACCCGGCCCTTCTCCAACGGACGGCCTCCCCCCGGCTCAGGGCTGCCGGACCATCACCTGGCGGGGGGTGACAGGGCGTGACAGATGGTAGAAAATGTGATAGGGCCCGATGGAGGTCTCGTCAAAAGAGACCTGTAGTTCGGTCAGGCGCCGGCGCAGCAAGGCATCCAGCCACGGCTGATTGCTGGTCACATACACCGGACTGGCTGCTGCCTCGACCAGCCGGGTATAGGGCGGATAACGGTCCGCCCGGTCCGGGTCATGGTCGGCTACATTCTGGTACGGCAACAAGGGAGCCAGAATGACCCGCTCGTGGGATAGAAAGGCGATCTTGAACGAAACCCAGTGGTGGGAATAGCCATACGGCACCCCCTGATCCAGCAGAAACCGGATCAGCTCCTCATCGTAGGCGTTTCCTATCTGCTGAGCCGGGATATACAGGGTGGTCAACCCCGCCGGCCCGCGCGCACCCAGGATCACCCCCGTCAGGTTAAAAGCCAGCAGCAAGACCACGGCCAGCCCTCCCCACAGCCGGACCGAAGGCCGCAGGCCGGACCACCACCCCCCGCCGACAACGCACAGCACCGGGTACAGGGGCAACAGATACCGCCCGGTCACATCCAATCCAAAACGTGTACCCAGCAAAAAGAGGGTAGAAGTGGCCATCACCAGCCCCAGGAGCAAGAGCCCGCGCCGGCCCTGAGCCGTCAGGTGAGGCCATCGCCGCCCCAGGCCGAAAAGGAGAAGGCCATAAAAGGCCAGCACCAACGGGGCCAGATACACCAGAATATAGCCCGCTGCCCAGGGGAAGCGCAGGCCGAGTAAGGCAGGCACCCCCAGCAACCAGAAGCACCCCAACCGCGCCAGCCCAGGCGAGGATATCTTGCCCTGGAGAGGATCGGCCAGGACCGCCAGGCCGGCATGGCTGTGGGTCAGATCATAGAGCCACCACGGGCTGCTGAACAGGAGGAACCCCAGCACCCCCAACAGGTAACAGGGCCAGCGCCTCCACTCGAAGCGGAGGAGCCACAACAGAGCGACCGGAACGATATAGACCCCAATCAGGCCAAAGGACCAGAAACCCAATCCGGCCAGCCCTCCCCAGATCGCCCACCCCCACCACCTGTCCTGCCAATCACCGGCCAGCCGCTCTCCAAGCCATAGCAGCACAGCGCCCAACAGCAGGGTTTCGCCATACGCCCCGATGCCGGCTGTCGTGTACAGGGTCACCATCACCGGCGGGAAGGCCATCATCAGGGCGGTGACCCCGACGGCCTTGGGGCCGAAAAGCCGATGGGCCAACAGCAGGGTGAACAGCATCGTCCCTGCATACAAGGCGATCTGGACCAGGCGGGCAGTCTCCACCGATTCCCCTAACAACAGAAATGCACCGGCCGTCAGAGTCGCCCCCAGGCTGCCGACATAGGCCTCGCCATAGTAGAAAAGCGGCCATTGCCCCTGGGTGATGTGGCGGGCCATCAGGGCGATCACCCCTTCATCGGAGGTAAAGTCGATCGCCTGCCCGGCCACGAGGGCGATCTTGAGCCCCAGCCCCATCAGCAGAGGGCAGAGCCACGGCCAGGGGCAGGTCCCCCTGACCCCTTTCACGATTCCGGCCCCCTTTCTTCCCTGAACAGGAGGGGATGGTGGTGCGGGCTCACCACCTCCCGCAGCCGCTTGCTGAACAGGTCGATCTGCACCAGCCCCCATTTATGGGCCAGATACTGGAGCGCAGTCCACAAAGTACCCAGGCCGTAGGGGATCCCGGCCCGCAGGCCCACCGACGAGGCCTCGGCAAAATAGCGGGTAGGCACCCCCACTTCGGCGATCGAAAAGCCAAAAGCCACAGCCTGAAAGATCACCTGGGTATCAAACAGAAAGCGGTCGGAGTTGAGGACAAAAGGGATGGTCTCCAGGAAACGACGGCTGTAGGCCCGGAAGCCGGTGTGACATTCGGACAGGTGGGTACCCAGGACCAGGTTTTCCACCCAGGTCAACAGGCGGTTGGTGAGGATCTTCCATCCCGGCATCCCACCGGCGCGGGGGTTGCCCCCCAGAAATCGGGAGCCCAGGACCATGTCGGCCCTCTTTTCCAGAATGGGGGCGATCAGTTGGGGGATGCAGGTCGAATCATACTGGTTATCGGGATGGAGCATGACGACCACGTCTGCCCCGGCTTTGAGTGCCTCCAGATAGCAGGTCTTCTGATTGCCGCCATAGCCCCGGTTGTAAACATGGATCACAGTCTCTAACCCCAGCCGCCGGGCAATCTCCACCGTCTGATCCCGGCTGACATCGTCCACCAGGATCACCTTGCTCACAATACCGCGCGGAATGTCCCGGTAGGTCTGTTCCAGGGTGCGGGCCGCGTTATAGGCCGGCATAACCACGATTACCGACATCAAGCACCTCCGGCAAGAGTCCCCTGTTTACGGCCGATCTCCTTCCGCCAACCGGGCCCTTACTTCCGCGAGGTAAGGGTCCATCTCCAGGACGGCGGCATAGACCTGCCGGGCGGCCTGCAGGTCCCCTTGTTGTTCAAGAAGCCTGCCCCACTCCAGCGCCGCCTCGCCATCCTGGCGGTAGCCGATCCGCGCCACCTGCGGCAAGAGGCCGGGCCAGCTCAGGCGGTGGTAGAGCACCCGATAATAGCCCTGGGGCAAGACCAGGGGGTGCAGCGCCCGGGCATATTCCTGCCGGGCAAGCTGTTCTTCCCCCTTTTTCCAGGCCAGCCGGGCCAGGCCCAAATGGGCGCGCGGTGTCGGTTCCAGAAACAGGGCGATGCGTAAGTCCCGTTCCGCTTCCTCCAGGCGGCCCAACGCCAGGCCGGCCTCTCCCCGGACCAGATAGGGTTGGGCCATAGAGGGAGCCGCCTCCACAGCCCGGTCCAGCCAGGCAAGCGCCTCCGGCAGGGATCCCAGGCCCAGTTTGGCTTCTCCCAACCAGGTCATGGCCAGAGGGTCGTCGGGACGATCGGCCAGCCCGTTCTCTATCTCCTGAGCCGCCTGCTCCCACCGGCCGGAGGCCACCAGGGTCTGCCACCGCCAACCAACCCGGTCTCCCCCCATCAACTCCAGGCTCTGTTCACCGGCAGCCAGGATCTCGTCCCACCGGTCGGACCTGCCCTCCTGCTGCCAGAAGGGAGAACCGGCCAGCTCAGGGTCCAAGGCCAAAACCCACCCATAGGCCATCACGGCTTCCTGTTGGTCTCCCGATTGCTCGGCCCACAACCCCCGGTTGAACCAGGGCAGCCATTCAAGGGGGGTCTGAGCGGTGGTCTGGCGGATGAGGGTCCGGGCCTCGGCGCCCTTCCCGGCCTGCCACAGGAGGGCAGAGCGGTTCAAAGAATCAAGCCAGCCGGGGACCGGAAGTGGGTCCAGACACTCCCGGTACCGTTCGAGAGCGGTGCCCAACGCCCCCTCCCATTTCCCGGCTGCCTGCAATCCGTATAGATAGCCGGCATGGCAACTGTATAACCCCATCCCAGGGTCATGCTGCCGCGCCTGTTCGACGGCAGACAGAGCGCGGGCCACCTCGTTCCGTCTGGTCCAGGCCAGGCCCTGTGCAAAGCGAACATACCCCCCCATATCCCAGGCCAGCCCTGCCCCTGCCAAGGTCAGAATGGCCAGGGCTCCCATCCACAGCCGGCGCCGAGGCCGGGCCCCGGCCCTGTTCTCCGGAGAGACCGGCTCCAGAACCTGGGCGACCAGGAAGGCAGCCGGCAAAAGGACCGCCGGTTCGACAAAGGTGTCCACGAGGAACTGGGCAGCCAGGCCGGCCAACGCCGCACCGATGCCCAGGTGCCGCCACCACTCCGGCCTGCCCGGAACCAGGGTGCGCCACCGTCGCCACCAGCTCCGGGCCAGGACCCCCAACAGCCAGACCAGGGCCAACAGGCCCGGCAGGCCCATTTCCGCCGCCACATTCAAGTACAGATTGTGGGCAGTGGTGATATGATCGCGGGCCAACAAAGGTTGCCGGTAGATACGCAACTCGCGGCCAAAAGCAGCCGGGCCGACCCCGGTCAGCGGATCCTGGCGGACCATCTCCAGGGCGCTCCGCCACAGGTCAATCCGCACCGCATCGCCTGAGCCGTGCTCCGCCAGGCGGGCAGCCCCCACAACCCCCACGGCTCCCAGGCCGATGACCCCAGGAATGACCACCAGGAGCAGGCCCAGGGAGCGGCGACGGCCCCCGCCTGCGGCCCAGAAGAACCGGCGGCGGACCGCAGGGCTGCGGGTGGCCCCCACGAGCAGGAAGGGCAAAGAAACCCCCAGGGCCAGGAATCCCCCGCGGGAGAGGGACAAAAAGAGGACCCCCGCGGCTGCAGTCAGCCAGAACAACAGAGCCAGGCGCGTCTCCTGCCGGCGGGTCGCTGCCAGAAAGCAGATCGCCGGCGGGATCAACAGGGCCATATAGGCCGACAGGGCGGTGACGTTCCCCAACGCCAGGCCCAACCGGTGCCAGGTCGGCGGTAGAAGCCCGGTCCCCCCGATGGCCGGCCATCCCTGCTGGAAAACAGGCAAAAGGGGCCAGCCAAAGTACCAGGCCAGCAGTTCAGCCGCACCGATCAGACAGACCACCCCGCCCACCAGATAGGTAACCTGCCACAACAACGCCTGCCGGCCACAGCGGTTGGCATCTACCAGAAGCCACAGGAGCAGCGCCCAAATCAGCGCTTCCCAGGCGCCGTACAGGCCGGTGCGCAGGTCGGTGGAAAAAAGGGTGCTGAGAGAGACCGCCGCAAGCCAGGCCAGGAGAGGGCCATCGGCCACGGTTCGGGGCCAATCGGCGCGGCGCCGCCAACGCCCCAGGAGCCAGATCCCCAGGCCGATGGTCGGGGCCAGCCAATCCAGCCCGTAGAGCGGCAGGGACTTGAGGCTATAGGGGGTGCGCCACAAAAAGGTCCCATACAGGGCCCCTACCAGCAGCCAGGTCCGCTGCTTCCGGGCCTGAGGCCGGATCTGCGAGGAGTGAAGCCGGGTCATGGCTCCCTTTCCGCCTCCCCCCTTTCGATCTGCTGACGGAGGGCAACCCAGGTCAGCAGGTCCCGCAGTTCGGCCAGGCGGCGCTCCTGAGCCAGGCGCTCCAGTTCGTCCAGGACGATCTCCAGCTCGCGGGCCGGTACCGGCGGTTCCTCGGTGGCGACCTGGATGCCGGGATGGGAGGTGTGGCGGACCTCTTCGGCCCGGGTATAGAGCGCCTCGTGCAGCCTTTCGCCAGGCCGCAGGCCGGTGAAGATGATGGGGATGTCGCGCTCCGGTTCCAGGCCATGCAGGCGGATCAGGTCGCAGGCCAGGTCGTAGATGCGCAGCGGCTGGCCCATATCCAGCACAAAGACCTCGCCACCCCGGCCCAGTGCTGCCGCCTGGAGCACCAGCCGCACCGCTTCGGGGATGGTCATAAAATAGCGGGTGACTTCGGGGTGGGTGACGGTGACCGGGCCGCCGGCGGCGATCTGGGCCTGAAACAGGGGCACCACACTGCCCCGGCTGCCCAGCACATTGCCGAAGCGGACCACTACATAGGGCCGGCCATTCCGTCGGGCGGCGTGTTGCACGATCAACTCCCCGATCCGCTTGGTCGCGCCCATCACCCCGACCGGCTCCACCGCCTTGTCGGACGAGATAAAGACCAGGCGGGTCACCCCACCGGCCTCGGCGGCGGCGATCAGGTGGCGGGTGCCGACCACATTGTTCAGCACCGCTTCGTCCTCGTTGGCCTCCAGCGCCGGGACATGTTTGTAGGCGGCGGTGTGAAAGACCACCTGCGGATGGTGGTGGGCCATGATCCACTCCAGTTTGGCCCGGTCGCGGACGGTGCCCAACACCGCCAGGCAGTCCAGGCCGGGGAGGGTGCGCCGCAGCTCCATCTCGATCCGGTACAGGCTGTCCTCGCCATGCCCAAAGAGCAGGAGCCGTTCCGGGCCAAAGCGGGCCACCTGACGGCAGATCTCTGAGCCGATGGACCCGCCAGCGCCGGTGACCAGGACCACCGCGCCGGTGAGATAGGCGGCCACCCCTTCCAGGTCTATCGCCACCGGAGCGCGGCGCAGCAGGTCTTCCAGCCGGACTTCGCGGGCCCGCTGCACACTCACCTGGCCGCCGATCAGCTCGTAGTAGCCGGGCAGGGTGCGGACCTGCACGTCGGCGCTGCGGGCCAGTTCCACCACCCGGCGCACCGTCGCGCCTGGGGCGGTGGGCATGGCGATCAGCACCTCGTCGGCCGACAGTTCCCGGACCCGCTGGGGGAGGTCGGCCAGGGTGCCCACCACCGGCACGCCATGGAGGCGCAACCCCTGCTTGTCGGGGTCGTCATCCAGAAAACCGATCAGGTGGTAGCCCAATTGTGGGTTGCGCAGCATCTCGCGGGCGACCATGGCCCCGCTGTCGCCGGCTCCGGCGATGAGCGCCCGGCGCTCCTCGGGCCGGCCGGCCGCTGTCTGGGCGGCGACGGACTGCCTCTCGTAGCGCCAGCGGGCGGCAAAGCGCACCCCTCCCACCAGCAGCAGGCTCAACATGGCGTCAATGGCGATCACCGAACGGGGAAAGCCGGTGGCCAGGGTCGGCGTCGGCCAGACCCACAGGAGCAGGATCAGCAGCCCTCCCAACGTCGAGCTGAGGGCCACCGCCCAGGTCACCGCCAGCAGTTCGCGCACGCTGGCATAGCGCCACAGCCGCCGATAGAGGCCCAGCAGTTCAAACACGATCAGCTTGATGGTCAGCAGCGGGATCAACAGCGGCCAGTAGAGCCCCAGTTGCTCGAAGAAGCGGACGTTGTCGAAGCGGATGGCGAAAGAAAAGAGGTAGCTTGTGACCAGGCATAGCAGGTCCAGGGGGAGCAGAAGCCGGTTGCCGACATACAGGCGCAGGGTGCTGACCAGCAGGCCCAGGTCGCTCCACACAGTCCGGCGGCGCAGATAGGCCAGGTCTATGGCCAGTTTGGCCGGCATGATCTCCTGCAGGTAGGTGGCTTCCGGGTCGGCGGCGTGGCGCAGCCGCTCCGCTTCGTTGCGGAAGGCGATCTGAGCCGGGCCGGTGATGCCCGGTCGCACCCGCAGCACCTCCCGCTGCTCCGGGGTGTAATGGGCCACATAGCGGGGGTCTTCCGGGCGCGGCCCGACCAGGCTCATGTCGCCGACCAGCACGTTCCACAACTGGGGCAGCTCGTCCAGGCGGTGGGCCCGCAGCCAGCGGCCCAGCGGGGTGATGCGGGGGTCCTGGTCCAGGGTGAGGCCCGGCCCCAGCCGGTCGGCGCCGACCTGCATGGTGCGCAGCTTGAGCAGGCGAAACTCCCGCCCGTCCCGGCCTACCCGCCGGCCCCGGTACAGCGCCGGGCCAGGCGAAGTCAGCCGGACCAGCAGGGCCAGCAGCAGGAGGAGCGGGCTCAGGATCACCAGTCCCATCCCGGCGGCCGTCACATCCAGCAGACGGCGCAGCAGTTCGTCCAGTTTGTGGCTCATCGGCGGTGGGCCTCCACCAGCTCCTCCACGGCAGCGATGACCCGCTCCACATCGGCGTCGCTCAGGCGCGGGTAGCAGGGCAGTGAGAGGGCCGAGCCAAAGACCGCTTCGGTGACGGGGAATCGGTCCGGCTGCCAGCCGAACCGCTGCCGATACCAGGTAAAGTGATAGACCGGGATAAAGTGGACCGACGCGCCGATGCCCCGCGCCTTCAACTCCTCGAAAAAGCGGTCGCGGCCGATGCGCAGCCGTTCCAGGTTCAGGCGCAGGATGTAGAGGTGGTGGGCGTGTCGGTCGCCGGGCCGGGCCTGCGGAGCCGGGATCAGCTCCGGCAACCGGGAAAAGGCGGCGGTGTAGCGGGCCGCGATTTCCGCCCGGCGGGCCAGGTTGCGCTCCAGTTTGTCCAGTTGTGCCAGGCCAATGGCCGCCTGGAGGTCGGTCATGTTGGCCTTGAAACCGGGCAGAAGCACGTCGTAGCGCCACGATCCTTCGGCGGTGTAGCGTTTCCAGGCATCGCGGCTGAAGCCGTGCAGGTGCCAGAGGCGCGCCCGCTCGATAAACTCCCCATCCTCCGAGGTCAGCATCCCCCCTTCGGCGGTGGTCAGGTTCTTGGTGGCGTAGAAGCTAAAGGCGGTGGCGTCGCCCAGGCTGCCCACCATCCGCCCGCCGACCTGCGCGCCGACCGCATGGGCTGCATCCTCCAGCAGTTTCAGGCCGCGAGACCGGGCCAGCTCCAGCAGCCTCTCTATCCGGCAGGGCAGCCCTGCCAGGTGGACCGGCAACAGCACCCGCGTACGGGGGGTGATCGTTTCGGCCACCCGTTCCGGGTCCAGGTTATAGTCGTCGGGCGAAACGTCGGCCAGGACCGGCGTGGCCCCCAGGTGGACGATGACATGCAGGGTGGAACAGAAGGTGAGAGGAGAGACGATCACCTCATCGCCGGGGCCGATGCCCCAGGCGGCGAGGGCCACCTGCATCGCTGCCGTGCATGAGTTCAGGGCCAGGGCGTGGCTGGCCCCCACATAATCGGCGAAACGTCGCTCGAACTCTTGTGTGCGCGGCCCGGTGGTGATCCAGCCGGAGCGCAGCACCTCGGCCACGGCGGCGATCTCTTCCTCGCCGATGTCTGGCCGGTCGAATGGGATGAAGGGTTGGCGATTGGCGATGGACGATTGGCGATTTCCCATTGCTCATCCCCTTTGGTCATTGGTCATTCTTTGCGGATCAGGATCAGATCGTGGGTGCGCAGCCAGGGCAGGTGCGCCAACAGCTCGCAGCCGGACCAGCTCCACCAGGCCAGCCGGCGGGCGAGGGGAGGGGCCAGCGTCACCCGCCGGGCGGTGAACTCGCCGTGAGGGAAGAGCTGCCGCAGCTCGCGGGGGTGGATGGCCCGCACCGCCGGATTGCCGAACCCCTGGAAACGAAAGTCGTAGGACAGGACCGCCCCGCCCGGCCGCAACACACGCCACATCTCCTGGGCGATCCGCCGTCGCAGCCCCTCATCCAGCACCGAGGTCAGGACGGTGAACTGGAGCACCAGGTCAAAGTGAGCGGATGGGTAGGGGAGGGCACCGGCGTCGGCCACGGCCAGGGTGACCGCGGCCGATAGCCGCCGCCGCGCCTGGGCTACCCGGTCGGGCAGCAGATCACAGCCGTGCAACCGGGCCGGGTTGGCCCCCCAGCGGAGCAGGTCCAGCAGCACGCTCCCCTCGCCGCAGCCTGCCTCCAGGATGTCAAAGCGGTCGAGCGGCTCAAAGCCGGCCTGCCGTAGCAGCCGCAGGGCGGTTCGCTCCCGGGTCTGCACGGTGAACAGGGCATCCGGTCGGAAGAGGCTGTACAGCCCCCGCAGACGAGGGTCTTGCGCCCGGCGGGCATATTCGGCGCGGATGCGGTTCAGTTCATCCACGGTCGTTCCCTCTTTTCCACGGCGGACCAAAGCGGGCGATCCCGGCCCAGAAGCCCAGTCCGTAGGCCAGGTGCAGCGTGGCAAAGGCCAGGGGCAATCTCGCCAGGTGGTGCCAGCCGGCCCGCGCGGCGATGCAGGCCGAGACGGCCAGGCTGGTCAGCAGGTAGAGGGCCAGTCCGGCGATGTAAAAAGGGCGCAGGGCCGGGAGCAACAGGGCCGCCGGCAGCCCACCGACCACGGCCAGGGCGAACAGAGGGGGCGCCCAGTGGCGCGCCTGGGCCGATCCCGGCACTTTTTGGAACACCCGCACTTTCCAGTAGCCGTACTGGAAATACTGTCGTCCCAGTGAACGCAGCGTGGAACGGGCATAATAGGTGGAGCGGATGCGCGGGTCCAGCCAGATGCGCCCGCCGGCCGCCCGCAGGCGGTAGTTGAATTCGTCATCCTGGTCGCGGATCAGTTCTTCGTCAAAGCCGCCAATCTGGTCGAATACCTGGCGGCGGTAGGCCCCGAAGGCCACCGTGTCCACCTCTCCTCCCTTGTTCCGGCCGATCCGAAAGGAGGCGCCGCCCACGCCAAAGCGGGAACTCTGAGCAAGGGCAATACTCCGGGTCACCCCGGTTTCGGCCACAGTGTTCAAAACCCCTCCCACGCAATCCGCCCCGGTCTCAGCCAGCACCTCAACGCAACGCCGCACATAGTCGGGGATCATGAGAGTGTGACCGCCGACCAACACGATCACCTCGCCATGCGCCTCCGCCAGGCCCAGGTTCAGGGCGGTGGACACGATGCGTCGCGGATTGTCCAGCAGGCGGGCGTTGGGCCGGCCGGCCAGCATCCGCTGCACGATCTGGCGCGTGCCGTCGTCCGACATTCCATCCACCACCAGCACCTCCAGCCGGTCGGCGGGGTAGTCCTGGGCCAGCACCGCCCCCAGCGAGCGCTCGATGAACCCTGCTTCGTTGCGGATCGGCATGATAAGGGTGACGGTGGGATAGGGGAAGCCGGTGTCGGTCATCGGGCCAGGTCCCTCCCTATAAGGGCACGGTAGGCAGCCTCTACCTGATCCATATTCTTCTGCCAGTCGGCGCGGTGGGCGATCAGGGTGGCGTTCTGTTCGGCGGCGCGGCGGCGGAGGATCGGGTCGGCGGCGGCGGACAGGATGGCTTCGGCTGCGGCCTGAGCGTCGGTCGGAGGCACCAGGAAGCCGTTCACCCCCGGCGTGATCCATTCTCGGTTGGCTGGCAGGTCGCTCACGATGGGAAACAAGCCGCAGGCCATCGCCTCCAAGAGGCTGACGGAGGTGCTGTCGGACAGGGTGAGGGCCAGGTACAGGTCAGCCTGGCGCAGGTGGGCGGGGATCTGCCCGTGGTCCAGGCTGCCGTGCCAGCGGAGGCAATCGTCCACCTGGAGTTGGCGCGCCAGTTCGCTCCAGCGGTGCCGCTCCGGGCCGTCGCCGACAATGTCCAGGGTCAGGCCGGGGCGTTGGCGGCGGGCCAGGGCCAGGGCTGCCAGCAAAGTGTCCAGGTTGGTGTTGGGCAGCAGTTGGCGGGTGCTGATCAGCCGCCGGCCCTCGTCAGGCCAATCCCGACCCACCTGGTTGAACAGGGTGCGGTCCACGCCGAGGGGGATGGCCAGCAGGCGTTCGGTCGGCAGGCCCAGGCGCACCATTTCATCACCCATGGTCGCCGCGTCGGAGGTGACCAGATCGGCGCGGGCCAGGGTGAAACGGAGCAGGAGGCGATAGAGCCATGATTGGCGCGGCGTGACCAGCACATCGCTGCCCCAGGCGGTGAGCACCAAGGGGCGGAAGCCGCTCAACGCCCCCAGCAGCCCGTAGCTGGTCAGGTAGTGGGCGTGCACCAGATCGGGCCGGAGGCGGCGGAGCAGGCGGCGCAGAGCCGGCCAGCGCAGCAGGTAGGGCCAGTTGCCTCCTTCCTGCCTGACAGGTCCGGCGTCCAGCAGGTGGACCGTCGCGCCGGGGATCTCGCCTGGCAGGAAAGAGACCACATGCACCTGGTACCCCCGTCCGGCAAAGTGGGTCGCCCAACGGCGGGTATGGATGCTGCTGGCATCGGCCAGGTAACAAAGGCAGGACATGGTTCCTACTCCGGCTCAGGGGGTGTCTGGCTCCCGGCTGTGGGGCTGCCGAACCGGCTACGCCGGGCCTCCAGCCACCCCTCAACAATCCCCCAGGCACCTGCCGGGCTCTGCTCCACAATCAAGGCGGCCAGGATCAGGCCCAGGAGGGAGAGGGCAAAAGCCAGCCGATGGCGAAGAGAGTGGGGCAGGTTTTTGTGGAACAGATAGGTGTGGATCCAGGCCAGTGTCCGTTTATGGGGGCGCAGCCCAGACCTGGGCTTGCGGGCCGAATGGTGGGCCAGGCGGGCCTGGGGGACGTACAGGCAACGGGAATGGCGGGAGAGACGGTAGGCCATGTCATCATCGTCCATATAGCCATACCCCGGCAACCGTTCGTCGAACCGGAATTGTTGCAGCACCTGGCGGCGGAAGGCCATGTTGCAACCGGACAGGACCTCGATCTCGCAACTCTCTTCGCGGTGATAGGGGAAGGTTGGAAACCCGGACAGGCGAAAGCGGCCCGATCCCAGGTCGGGGAGCTGAAACAGACGGTTGAAAAGCCACAGCAGGGAGCGCAGCGGATGCCGCCAACCCGGACGGCTGACATTGGTGATGCGGCCCGTCGCCGCGCCGATCTCCCCCTGCAGGTCGGCTTCAAACACGGCGAGCAGAGCGGCCAGGTAGCCCGGCTCCAGCTCGACATCGTCATCCAGGTACACGATTATCTCTCCCTGGCTGGCCTGAAATCCCTGATTGCGTTGACGGGTCAGGCCCGGCTCGGCCCGCAACAGGCGCACCGGGAAGGGAAGTTCCTCCTGACTCTGCCACGGGTGGAGCGAAGCGTCCACGATCACCACTTCGTCGGGCAGACGCTCCTGGCGGGCAAGGGAATGGAGGCACCGTTCCAGTTCTTTGTGGCGGTCACGGGTGGCGATGATCACCGAGCTTCTCATGGTCGCTTCTCCGGCCGTCGCAGGTGCATGATCCCACCTGGCTGTTCCCTCTCAAGCACCAGGCCCGCTCCTTGCAGGTGTTCCACCAATTCCTGCGGGGAGCAGGGGGCGAAGGGGTGCACTTCAACAAAGATCTCGTCCACCGCTTGCCAGGCCTGGGGAGGGGTACTCAGGATGATGTCGCATTCGGCGCCTTCGGCATCCACCTTGACCAGCAGGCGGTCGCCGGGCAGAGAGCGGGCCTGCTCCAGAACATCGGACATCGGCACGACGGTCACCTGTTCAACCTGCGCCGGTCCGGCGCCAGGCAGGGTCAACAGGGTGTGGGCCCACGATTGCTCGCTGAGGTGCAGGGCCCTTTCTCCAGCATGGGAACCCACTGCCGCTTTGTGGAGGTGCCATTTTGAGCGGTGGGCGTTGAACGAATCGGCGCAGCGTTGGAGAAAGGCAAAGTTCTGCTGCTCCGGTTCGTATGACAGGACAGCGGCTGCCCCGTGGAGCAGCGCATAGGCCCCATAGTATCCCTTGTGGGCACCGACATCAACCACGAGGGCGTTGTCATAGTCGGTCAGGTAGCAGCGCTCGATAAAGATCTCGTCGAATGCCCGCTGGTCGAAGGTCAGGCCGGCAGCGGCGAAATAGACCTGCCCCGGTGGCAGGTGCACTCGATAGTCCCTGGCCGGCAACAGCCGCCTGCCAAAGGCCAGCGCCAGCAACTCCCAACGGCTGCGCCAGGGCACCTCCGTCAGCCGGATCACGGCCAGAGCTCGCCACAATCGAGACCCGCGCCCCGGCCGTGGCAGATCAGAACGGGCAGGAAGGAGAAAGTGAAACCACCGCTCGCCGCTGACCCGCTGGGCCATGGCCATCATCGCCCCGCCGTACACCGCATAGGCCAGCGAGGAGGCCGCCCCCGCTCCAACGATGCCATACCGGGGGATGAGCAGGATGTCTGCGAGCAGGGTCGCCACGAGCGCGATCCCGGCTCCATAGGTGGTGTATTGCGGCGTCCCGCGTCCGGCCATGTATCCGCCGATGACGTTGGGCAGGACAAGGGCCACCGTCCCCGGCAGGAGGGCATACAGAGCCGGCAGGGACCTTTCGTAGGCCGGGCCGTACAGGAAGGTGACAAGGGGCCGGGCAGCGATGGCAGCCAGCACGGCCAGCCCGGCCATCAGGGCGATGGTCAGGCGGCAAACCTGGGCGGCAGGCACAGGCCGGCCCGACCGGCCCGCTGCTGCGACCCGCGCAAACAGCACCGCCGAAACAGAGGCGGGCAACTGCCACAGCGCTTCGCTGAGGGAGACGGCGATGGCATACTGGCCCAGGGCCGCCGATCCGACCCAGGCGTTGACCAGAAATTGATCCAGACGCAGATTCATATATTGCAGCCAGTTGGTCAGGTATCCCGCCCGGCTGTAGCGTACCGCCTCTCGCACAAAGGCCCGGTCAATGGTCCAGAGCAGACGGGTCTGCTTCCCGACCAGGATCATCGCACTCAACGCCGTGACGATCTGGGCGATCAGCCAGCCGGCCAGGGCGACTTCGACCCGCCCCCGCGCCAACAGAAAGCCCGCTCCCTGGGCAACCAGGAGGACCAGACTGAGCACAACGCCCAGCAGAGCAAAGGCCCTGGTCTGCTCCCGACCCAGGAGGATATGTCCCAGGAAATCGGCCCACAGCAGGAAGGGCAGGGAGGTCAGGGCCAGGGGAAGGAGCCGCCGGGGAAATTCGCCCAACAGTCCCTGTCCCCAGAAGCTCAATCCCCAGCCGGCCAGCAGAGCGCTTCCACCCCCGAACAGCAGGGCGGTCCAAAACAGGGTCGAGGCGATCTGGGGCAGGGGATAGCGACCCTGGCCGGTGAAATAGACGGCAGCGGCGTTTAGGCCCAGCGAGACGATCTGGGCGATCAGGAGTGGGATCAGAACGGCCAGGGCATAGAGACCCCGCCCTGCTGGCCCCAATCCCCGCGCGAGCAGGATGCCGGCTGCCAGGTTCATCCCCAAGGCCAGGATCCGGGAGGCAAAGAGAAGAAAAACCGACCGGGCCAGCCCCTCCTGGCGGGTTTCCCTACCCCCACCCTCCTCAGCGTTCCACATCCGACCTCCTGCCGATCAAAGCCATTCCCAGAAATAGCGCCGCGATACCGCTGATCCACGCCCCCACCCGGAAGGAAAGCGGCGCATACTCGAATACGACGGTATGCTCGCCCGCCTCCAGCGCCACGGCCCGGAAGGCATGGTTGGCGGGTAGAATTTCGGCCGGTTCTCCATCTACGGTGGCCTGCCAACCGGGGTAGCAGGTATCGGTTAACACCAGATAGCCTGCCTGCGCCATCTTGACCTGAATTATAACCCGGTTCGGCCCGTCGCGCAAGAGGGAAGGCTCCTGCCGATCCCCCTCTCCGGCCCCCGTGGGAACAGGAAGGGGGGAGCGACTCAAGATCACCTCGGCGCGGGGGTCAAAGGCCGGGTCGAGCAGCGCAGCCAGGCGGGCCTCTGCATCGGCGATGAGGCGCGCCCGATGCACGACATAGGCTGCCGGCAACGCCTGCTCGTCCAGGTAGATGCGCGGCCCGCCATCGTAAATCAGGGGCAGGTCCATCTCGCCATCGGTGAGGATATACCGGCTGCCCAAAAGCCGGCAAATCTGCCAGTTCGCCGCATTGCACCTGTCGTACAGATCGCGGTAGGGGCCGACGACCAGCGGGTCATAGTTGCCCACGCCGGGCAGGTGGTGGACGGCGTTGAGGTTGGGCAGCAGGCTCTCCCACAGGCCCTGGAGATGGGCCGGGTCGGTCGAGCCGAACCGTTCCAGCGACACATACTCGTCGTACACTTCCGAAGCGTAGGGTTCGGCCACGAGGATGCGGCCTGCCGGCTGCGAGTGCAGAAAACCGGCGCTGGCAACGGGCGCGCGGTAGAGGTCGGCATCGGCGCCAGGGGCCAGCCCCCAGCCAAAGGCCAGCAGGTCGGCGGCAATCAAGATGCAGGATGCAAGAGGAAAGAAAAACGGAGAGCCCCTTGCCCCTTGCCCCTTGCCCCTTGTCTCCTGCCTTTTTACCAGGAGTAGAGCAGCGGCCAGGGCCAGGGTCAATCCCAGGCGCAGCGTGCTGGCCCCGAAACTGGGACGGAGATTGGGCAGGGCCAGCCGGGCAAATCCGCCAGCGATCCCCATCCCCAGACCAACCAGCATGACGAGCCGCAGCCTGGACCGGGCGCGTAGGCCGGGCCGCCAATTCTGCGCCGCCACCAACTCCGCGCCGATGCCGGCCAGCAGGGGCAGGGCCAGGGCATAGCCGATCATCAACCGGGCCGGGGCCTGGAACAGCCCGAATCCGGGCACGTAACGGAACAACAGCGGATAGAGGGGCGTGTGGTTGCCCAACGCCAGGAGGAGCGACGCCAGAGCCAGCAGCCCCAGAAAAGGGACCAGGCGGAGCGCCCCCCCGTCGGCTGTGCGGCGTTTCTGCCACCAGGCGACGACGGCCAGAGCGGCCAGCAGCAGCGGCAGAATGCCCACAAAGGCCGCCTCCTCCCAATAGGTGCCATAGGCCCAGTAGCCGTCGTGGGCCGGATGGCCGAAAAAATCGGGGGCCAGCAGAGTGATGAGCCGCCAGGGCCAGAAGGAGAGTTCATAGGCGAATTGCAGATCGGTCAGGGTCCCGGCCCGCTGCGAGTGGAGGGTCAGTTCGGCGGTGGGCAGGAGCTGGATGGCGGCCAGGGCAAAGCCCCAGAGAACAGCAAGCAGCAAGCGGCAAGCACCCGGCAGCGACCGGCGCAAGGTTTGCTGCCTGTTGCCTGTACCCTGCTGCTGAAACAGGCGGAACAGAGCAAAGGCAGCGACGATGAGCAGGCTGTAAAAGCTGGTCTGAGCGTGGCCGGCCAGCAGTTGCAGGGCGACAACCAGCGCCAACAAGGCAATATCTACTATCCAATATCTAATATCTTTGGGTATAGGATATTGGATATTAGATATTAGTTTTTCGGTGAGAGCCAGGAGGAGGGGCAGCCAGGCGGCAGCGTAGACCATGCTGGGAAAGACCCAGTGGGCGACCAGGTAGCCCCCCAGGCCATAGGTCAGGCCGGTCACCAGCGCGCCAAAGCGGCTCAGCCCCAGAGTGCGGCCCAGGTAATACGCAGACAGCCCGGCCAGCGCCAGGTGCAGGGCCAGCGCCCAGCCAAAGGCCCGCTCCACCGGCATCAACAGGAAGAGGAGATTGGGTGGGTAAAAAACCGCCGTCTGGAGGTTGGCCGCCAGAGGGGTCCCGGCACCCAGATAGGGGTTCCACAGCGGCCAGTGCCCGGCACGGATCTGCTCCACGGCGAGCTGCCGCCAGGGATAGAACTGGAGCAGGTAGACGCCCCAGTATAGCACCTTGCCGCCAAAGAGAAGGGGCGCGTACAGGACCAGAGGCAGGGCCAGCAACAGACCGACCGGCAGGAAACGACGCAGGATGCTCATGGCCGGCTCTCCAGGAGGAGGGCGCGGTAGACGGCGTAGCCCCGCTCGTCGTAAACCTGCGTCAGATAGGGGGCGGTGGCCGGGTCCCAGGCGCCCAGGTCCCGCTCGGCGGGGCCATGCACAACCCAGGCGATGTGGTATTGAGCCAGCAATCCCTGCCGCCAGCGGTCGTCGGTCGTGGGATCGAAGAAGCGGCGCACGGCTTCTTGCTTTTCCTGATGGTGCAGGGTTTCCGATCCATGCCCCAGAAAGACGCGCAGCCTGGCCCGGGCGGGGATGAGGTTGCCGCTCTCACAGGCCGAGAGCACTATGTCATCAGGGGCAGCGTGTTGGGCCAGCCACTCTATGGCCGCAATCTCGCCGGCGGGACGAAAGGCGGGCATGGCCCGGCGGCCTGTTTCCACCAGGCTGAAGCCGACCAGCAGAACGTTGCTCAGGGCGGCCACTGCCACCCAGACCAGCAGCCACGTCTGCCAGGCGCGGGTCCGCTGCCGCAGCCAGCCGACCAGGCCCGACGCGGCCAGGAGGGCCAGCGGGACCTGTGCGCCGGCGATCATCCGCCGCTGCAGGTTGAAGGGCAGGTAGAGCAGCAGGGGCACGGCCAGCACCCAGGCCAGCGGCAACAGCCACCCCTGCTCCCGCTGGCGAAGAACCTGGACTGCGCCGGGGATGGCCGGGATGAGCAGGGGCAGGTAGCCCAGCAGGTAGTGCAGCGGATGGGGCGACAGGATGGTATTCTGGGCCGTCCACTCCCGAAAAGCGGGGTTGGTGGTAAAGACCCAGGCGTTGTAGGCCACCAGCGGCGCCACCCATGCGCCCACCAGGGCCGCCTGGCCGGCCTGGCGCCACAGGATGCGCCGCCGAGAGAGGCTCAAGGCCAGCCAGGTGGCACCCAACGCGGCGGCCAGCACGCCGGCATAAAAGGGCACCACCAGGGTCATGCCGACGGCGGCCAGCCCGGCTTTGAGGAGGGGAAGCGCCGAACTCTGCTCAAAACTGTCCAGGGTCCAGAGGAGGGCCCACAGCAGCAGCCCTTCGGCCAGGGCCAGGTGGGGCAGGTTGTACAGCACCAGAAAGACGAACGCCTCCGGCACCCAAAAATCGAGGGGCAGAGCGCCCAGGAGGGGAGCCAGGCCCAGGAGCATCAACAGCCAGCCCAGGCCGCTGCCCACGGCCACCAGCGCCCAGGCCAGGCGGCGGATGGCGAGGTCGGGCGTGAAGCGGGCGGCAAAGGCATAGACGGTCAGCAGCAGGAACAGGCCCAGGAGGAGGCGGGCCAGGTGATAGGTCAACACCAGGGACAGCCCCAAACTACCCCCGATTTTGCCCAGCAGCAGGTAAAAGGTGTAGACCAGCGCGCCTCTGTGCTCCTCAGGCGTATAGGGCAGGTGAAACAGCCACTCGCCTTCGGCGCCCAGCCGCATCTTGGCGATGTAGGAGTTGCCATCTTCGCTGTTGTAGACAAAACCGGTGAACAGATGGTCGGCGTCGGCCAGGTGCCAGGCATAGAGGGTGGGCAGGCTGGCGAACAGCAGCACCGCCAGCGAGGCCGGCAGGAGCCAGCGCAGCTCAGCAGAGGAAACCTGGCCGCGCATTATCTCTCCCTCCGCCGCCAAACAAGGGTCCAGGCCAGCAACAGGAGCGCCGTCAGGCCCGAAACGGCCAGGCCGGCCCACACCGTCCAGGGCGCATAGCGGAACTCGACGGTGTGCTGACCGGCATCCAGTCTGACGCCCCGCAACATCCCCTCGACGCGCATGATGGGGAGGGAGTGGCCGTCAGCCGTGGCCCGCCAGCCGGGATACCACACCTCGCTCAGCACCAGCAGGCCAGGCTCGCTCACCGCCGCTTCGACGACGATGCGGTTGGGGGTGTAAGACACGATCCGCGCCGGAGCCGCCGCGATGGGGCGGTCGAGCGTGCCGCTGTCGCCGACGCGCGATTGGGCCACCAGGAAGGCGCGGGGTAGCTCTCGTTCGTTGCGATAGAGGTAGACGCTGCCGATCTGCGTTTCAGGTGCCAGACCGTCGGCCTGGAGCGGATAGTTCGCCACGACATAAGCGACGTTGAGCAGGCCCAGCCGTTCCGCATCGGGTCGGGCGCTGCGGTCCTCCAGGCGGGATGGCAGGCTGGGGCTGTAGCCGGCCGGCCGGTAGCCACCGGCCAGGGCCAGGAAATCGGCGTAGGAGCGCAACTGAAAAGGGTCTACACCGTCGGCCAGCGACAGGCCATGCTGCACGGCGGTGTGCTGCGGCAGGCTGTAGCTGGGCGAATAGACGCGAAACAGCCCCGGCTTCTCGGCCAGAAACCGGGCGACATCGCCCCCCCAGGCAAAAGCCTCAGCCGGGGGGCGCATTGTCGTCCAGGCGGCGCGGACCAGCCCCAGGTCGGCGGTGATCAGGAGGAGAAAGGCCAGGGCCCAGGGGCCAGGCCGGACCGCCCCTCGGCCACGGAGCAGGAACAGGATGGCGCTGGCGATGGCCAGGAGGAGCAGGCTGATCACGGCAGCCGGGGAGGAGCGGTGCAAGAGATAGAATCCGCCGGTCAGAGCCAGCCCGAAGACCAGGACGGCCAGCCCGATCGGCGTGCCGCGCCGCCGCCTCACCTGGTCCATCAGGGCATCCAGCCCCCGGCCGGCCAGCAGGGCCAGGCTGAAGGCGACCACAACCCAGGCGCGGGGCGGCACCCGCAGCCAGCCCAGGCCGGGCACCAACCGGAAGAGGAGCGGGAAGAGCGGCCCCTGGTTGCCCAGGGCAAAGAGGGCGGCCAGCACCCCAGCCGTGGCAAAAAAGCAGGAACCCCGGTTGCGGCGCAGGGTCAGGCCCACGGCGGCCAGCAGCGCCACCGGCAGGCCGGGATAGATGACCTGCTCCGGCTCGCCGCCATAGGCCGGGAGGAGGGCGGCGAGAAGCTGGCCCCAGGACAGGGAGAACAGGCCGGCCTCATCAGCCGTCAGGGCGGTGCGGTTCAGGTAGGGCAGGGCCTCGGCCAGGGGGATGAGCAGCGCGGCGCTCAGCAGCAGGGCGACAGCCGGCATGAGCAGCAGGGCGACCGCCAGACGCCGCAGGGGAGGGCGCGCCACCCATCCGGCCAGCAGGAACCAGCCCACCGACAGAATAGCGGTGAACAGGGCCATCTGGGCGTGGTTGAGCAGCGCTGCTGCCCAGGCCAGACCGGCCAGCAGCGCCCCTCCCAGCTGGCCGCTCGTCGCCGCCCGGTGAACGCCCAACAGCGACACCGGCAGCCAGGCCAGCGCCAGGATGATGTTGACGTGCCCGGCGGCCAACTGTCCGCTCAGCCAGGGGGCCAGGACAAAGGCCAGCCCGGCCAGCGCCGCGCCGGCCGGTTCCAGGCCGAATGCCCGGCGACCAAAGGCCCAGGTGGCCAGCACAGCCAGCAGCAGATGGGCCACCAGCAGCAGGTTGAAGGTCAGGCCGATGGGCAACAGGAAGAACAGCCAGGCAGGGGGATAGAACAGCCACGATTGGGGATTGGCCGCCCACGGCCCGCCGCCGGCAATCGTCGTCCGCCACAGCGGAATCTGGCCGTGCCGGTGCAGCGTACGGACGTTGAAGGCCACCGCCGGCCAGTGGGTGATGGTCAGGTCGGTGGCCTGGCCGGTGCGGGGGTAGAGCAGGTCGGTGGGGCGGAGAAGCAACGGGGCCAGGACGATGCCCACGAGGAGCAACATCACCATCGGGAAAAGGGGACGGCTCATGGGGATTTTCCCGTCCGGTACAGCGTGGCGCTCCCCTGGCGCCAGACCGGCTCCAGACCGAGCGCGGCGGGGTCCAGGCCAGGGATGGCCGACGGTGCCAACACATAGCGCACGCCGTAACGATCCAACAGGGCGCGGCGTTCGGCCGGGGTGGCAGCGGCGCTGTAAAAGTGGTCCACCTCCGCTTCCCTGGCGGCGGCCTCGATGGTCTCGAAGGGATGGCCATAGACGACACGGTTGCCGGCCCAGGCGGGGATAAACTGCCCCGCCTCGGCCGGGGCCAGCACCGTGTCGGTCCAGGCGGTGTGTTGGCGCAGCCAGGCACAGGCAGCGGCCTCGCCCCGAGACATGACCAGAGGCGGGCGGCCCTGGGCCACCCCGGCCACGGCCACCAGCGGCACGAACAGGTTGGTCAGGGTGGCAAAGGCGATGAGTACAGCGGTGACCGTCCCCCGGCGGCGGGGCCGGACGCGGGGCCACAGGAACCGTTCCACGGCCAGGGCGGCCAGCAACGCCAGCGGCACATGCAGCCCGGTGATAAACCGCCGTTGCAGGGCAAAGGGCAGGTAGAGCAGCACCGCCGCACTGCCCACCCAGGCCAGGAGGAACAGGTCGGCAGGCCCACAGCGGCGGACAGCGACGGCAACTCCGCCCAGGGCCAGGAGCAGCACCAGACCATAGCCCAGGGCATAGTTCCACGGCGGCAACGACGGGGTCAGGTTCTGGGCCGACCAGGCAGTCAGGGCCGGGTTGGTGCGGGAGACATACAGATCGTAAAGCATGAGCGGCGCAGCGCCGGCCGCTGCCGCGCCGGTGACCAGCAGGCCCGGCCAGGGCAGGCGACGCTCACGCCCGGCCAGGACGGCCAGATAGACGACCAGGACGACCAGGGCGACCGGCACGGCGAAAGGTTGCACCACGGCCAGCAGCAGACCCAACCCGGCAGCGCCCAGGAGATGGGAGAGGGAATGCCTGGGCTCAAGCGCTTTGAGGAAAAGAAGGAGCATCAGGCCGATGGCCAGAGGAAAATGGGGGTTGGCAAAAATGCTCAAAAAGGTAAAGCCTTCCACCACCCACAGGTCAGCGGTGATCACACCGAAAGGGGCCAGCAACCAGCCAAACCCGGCGGAAAACCCAAGCAGCAGGAAGGCCATGCGGCGGGTCGGCACGCGGTCGAAAACCCAGGCGATCAGGCGGTAGGCAACCAGCAGCAGGAACAGGCCGGCCAGCGCCCGGGCCAGGTGATAGGTCCACGGGATAGACAGGCCCAGGATGCGCGCCAGGTGGCCCAGGGCCAGGTAAAAGGTAAAGATAAAGGCCCCGTCGTGGGGTTCGGGGGTGAAGGGCAGGTGGAAGAGCCAGTCACCCCGGGCCCCCTGTTGCATCTTGGCGTAATACGACTCGCCGTCGAAATGGTTGATGAGCAGGCCGGTGTACCGGACGTCGGCGGGGGCCAGCCGCCAGGCAAACAGATAGGGCAGGCAACTCAGCCCAACGATGGCAACAGCCCACAACAGCACCCAACGGCGTTCCGCTTTTGACCCCACTATGAACCCTGGTCTGGCCCCGGTTGAATTCCTCCCCATTTTACCACATTTGCCAGCTTTGGCAAGGGGGAAGATGGTCCTACTAGGGCCCTGTCAAAGTCGCGGTCCGGCGGTCTATGGGGTATAATTCCTCCTGGCGATCAACAGAGGAGGGAGGTACCCGATGGACCAACACAAGTATAGTACGTTTATAGGGGCAATCAAGGAGGTGCCCGACCCACGGAAGGCGCGGGGGAAGCGTTACCCCTGGTCGTTTCTCCTGAGCCTTGTCTCTGGTGCGCTGGCGAGTGGACAGCAGACTGCTCACGCCATTGCTCACTGGATTGTATTGCATGCGACGGAGCTTCGGGAGCAGTTGCAGCCGCCTCGCGCGACGATGCCGAGCGAATCGACCATTCGGCGGCTTCTCCGCCACCTCGATGTGGAGGAGTTGGTTACAGTAGGCAAGGGAATCCCTTCCCTCACCCCTGATTCAGAACCGGACGTGCGGTAGGGTAGGTGGCCGGCGAGTTACCCCGATGGGCACTTTTCCAGCCACCCCCCTCCGAACCGTGCTTGACCGTTTCCGTGTCACACGGCTCTCCCAAGACTTTTCTTCGAGAGTGCAGGCCCATCGTAACGGCCCGCGTGAATCTGGTTGTGGCAGCTCTGACATACCACGAGGGTCTTGCGCCGACGCGCCGCCATGACTCGTGCCCATTCGGGTTTGTCGCGTTGTCCCTTACGTTCCAGGTCAGCAAGCTTGCGGATATGATGCACTTCGATGTTGTGAGTTGAGCCGCATAGCTCGCACTTCTGGGCCAAGAGACGTTTGACAACCTCACTGCGTTTGCTCCAGATGGGCTTGATGTCATCGCTGATTTTGACCCATTTGTTCCAGCGCAATGAGATTCCTCCAAAATGAGCCTCAAGAGGCGGCTTGTCTGGTCCTCGATTAACCGTAACCTGCAAGACTTTGTATGTGCCTTCTTCGGTCTGTAGTTGTGCCCGATACCGGCGATAGATTTTGGCACGGCTGGTCTTGAACTTTCTGGCAAGTGTCTTGGTCAGTGAGGTTTCCATCACCCACTTAAGTTGTCCCAAGCGATGCAGGTTGTACGCCATCCGATAGTCCTGGACAACGCCCGCGTATTCTGCCTGATACTGGACCATGATACTGTAGACACTGTCGTTGACTCGTGGCATCAGGTGGATGGGTTTGCCACGTCGCATGTACTTCGCGCAGTGAGCTTGGATGACCTGGCGTGGAACGCGCAGCCCAATGCTCCCGTTGATGCATCGCTGTCCTCGATAGTGGGCGCCGCGGTCAGTCCTCAGGGTCTGGAGCAACGTTTCACAGAAACAGCTGCTGGCCTGGTTCAGCAGGTGTTGGAGTATGCGGTGGAGCAGGTGATCGCCAGTCGGCCAGCAGCGATCCCGATTCTGCAACGGTTTG
>DAOTXL010000092.1:0-119179 GCA_034435455.1 Anaerolineae bacterium | reverse complement strand
AGCGGTCGCTCCCTTCTTGCTGGTTTAGGTATGGATACCCCTATTGTACCAGCAAATGGACGTGGCCGCTATATTTGCTGTTCAGCTTGTTCAGCCTTCAGATTTGCTGTTGGTAAGGTGCGAAATACAGGATCAGATGGAACGTAACTACCTCGACAATGTTAAATTAACATAAATGGTGGTAAGGGTGGACCTCACTCCATCCCCCAACCCCCATAGGCGTCAACTTAAGGCGCGGGCGATTGGAAATCGCACCGGGTAGCCGAAGGCAATGCCTTTGGCGATCCGGGTACAGGCGCAGCGCCGCCGCGCCCCTGCTGGCCGTCCGCCTGCGCCGACCTGCCCATTGTTGCACTACCGGACGGTGTCGGCAGAGGGGCGATCCGGCGGATCGCCCCAACCGGCGCGAAGCACCTGAAGAGGGCGATTTTAATCGGCCTGAGTAGCTACCGCCTGTAAAAAGTGTCAACCTATATCCCCGGAGAATTGAACCATCCCTCCTTTGTGGTTTGTAAAAGGATGCCCCGGTAGTAGTTACGATGGGACTATATTCGTTTATCGCGCCTCAGATGCACCGCAGAGAACGCCGGGGAGACAGCGGAGATCAGGCTGGAGTCGAGGCTTCAGCCGGCCTTTTTCCGCCTGCAGGCTCCGCTCCCATCGCCCGACTCACCTCAGCACTCAGGACCCGGCCCAGCACCTCCACCCCGGCCCGGATCTTGTCCGGCGGCACAAAGCTGAAGGCCAGGCGCAGATGCTGGCCGGTAGGTTGTTCGGCAAAGAAGGGATCGCCCACCGGGATGAGCAGCTTCTGGTCTCTGGCCCGCTCCGCCACCTCGACAGCCCGCAGCGGTTCGGGCAGGGTCAGCCAGATGAAAAAGCCGCCCCCCGGCCGGGTCCAGCCCACACCGCCGGGCATGTGCGCCGCCAGGGCGGCCAGGGCCACGTCGCGCCGCTCCCGGTACACCCGGCGCAGGCGCTCGATGTGCGGCTCCAGCAGCCCCTCCCGACAATACTCGGCCAGGATATTGGCCACCAGCGGGTTGGCCCCGCCGCCCATACAGCGCAGCCCGCTGGTGATGAATCGCTCGATCCACCCCGGCGGCCCCAACAGCCAGCCCAGCCGCAAGCCGGGGGCCAGGATTTTGGAAAAGCTGCCGATGCGCAGCACCCGCCGCCCGCCATCGAGGGCAAAGAGGGAAGGGGGCACCTGCCCCTCGTAGGCCAGGTCGCGGTACACGTCATCCTCGACCACCAACAGGTTATACCGTGCTGCCAGCTCCAACACGGCCGGACGTCGGTCGGCAGCCAGGGTGATGCCGCTGGGGTTCTGAAAGTTGGGGATCACGTACAACAGGCGGGCGCACTCGCCGCGCCGGTCCAGGTCGGCCAGGCGCCCGGCCAGGGCCTCTACCACCGGGCCGCCCTCATCGGTGGCGATTTGCAACGGGCGCAGGCCGTGGTCGCGGAAGAGCTGCAACGTCTCGTGATAGGTTGGCGCTTCGACCAGCACCAGGTCGCCGGGCCGGGTGAACAGGGTGCATAGATGGTCCAGCGCCTGCGCCGACCCGCCGGTAAGCATGATCTGCGGGCGCGCCACGTGGAGGCCCTCGTCGCGGGCCAGTTTCTCGCCCAGGTAGTCGATCAGCGGGCCGTAGCCCTGCTCCGGGCCATATTGCAGGGCCAGCTCCGGCCGCCCGCGCAGCACCCGGTCGGCTGCCCGCCGCAGTTCCCCTGCCGGGAAGGTGGCCGGATCGGGCAGGCCATAGATGAAAGAGATCGTGCCCGGCGGCCCGGCGGCCTGTACCGAAGCCAGGGGGTCATATCTTTCCTCTTCCATCCCGTCCCCCCCTTTTCGGGCAGTTCGCCGTCTGCTATTCGCCCCTGGCCACCGCCTCGATCGCCTCGATGATCTTGACATACCCTGTGCAGCGGCACAGGTTGCCGGCAATGGCCTCCTTGATCTCGTCCCGGCTGGGGTGAGGGTTGACATCCAGCAGCGCCTTGGCCGACAGGATAAAGCCGGGGATGCAGTAGCCACATTGCACCGCCCCGTGCTCAATGAACGCCTCCTGCAGGGGGTGCAGGCGCTCGCCTTCGCTCAGACCTTCAATGGTGACAACCTGCCGTCCCTGGGCGCGCAGCGCCGGCAACAGGCACGACAGCACCGCCTGGCCGTCCAGGATCACCGTACAGGCTCCGCATTCACCTTCATTGCAGCCGATCTTGGTGCCGATCAGCCCCAGGCGCTCGCGCAGCACATCCACCAGCAGCTCGTCGGCCCCTACCTCAACCGTGATCGAGCGCCCATTGACGGTCATCGTGAGGGGATAGGTCTTGGGTTCCATCGGTTACTCCTGTTGCTCCTGGGCCTGGGCTACCGCCCTGGTCAGACCGCGCCGTACCAACACCTTGAGCACCTCCACGCGGTACTCCCTGGAGGCGCGGAGCAGGCTGGTGCGGGGTTGAGCTTCGGCAGCGGCGATCTCGGCCGCCTGGGCAAAGGTGTCCTCGTCGGCCGGGCGGCCGGCCAGGAACGCCTCGGCCTGCCTGGTCCGGAAGGGCACCGGGGCGACCGGCCCCAGCCCGATGCGCGCCCAGGCCAGGCGCTCGCCCTCCAGAGCGAGGCTCACGCCACAGTTGAGGATGGGCAACACCAGCGCCCGCCGCCGCCCGATCCGCTCCCACGCCGAGCCCTGACCCGGACCCAATGCCCGGAAGCGGAAGGCTGCGATCATCTGCCGTGTCGGGTCCACCGCCGACCGGCCCGGCCCGGTGAACAGCTCACCCACGGGTCGCCAGCTCCGCCCCTCCCGGTCCACCACCTGGGCCTCGGCGTCCAGGGCGATCAGGGCCACGCTGCCGTCGGCGGCCGGCATGGCGTTGGCCACGTTGCCGGCCAGCGTCGCCACCGTCTGGATCTGAAGGGCTCCCACCGTCGCCGCCGCCTCGGCCAGCACCCGGGCTCGTTCTCGCAGCAAGGGCGACTCCTTGATCTGCCGAAAGGTCACGTTGGAGCCGAGGAGGATCCACTCCCCCTCCTGCTCGATGCGGTCCAGGCCGGGGATGCGGGTCACATCCACCAGGCACTCGACGGTGCGCTTCCCCTCCTGCAGCTCGAGGATCAGGTCGGTGCCACCGGCGATCAGCCGCGCCCGGCCCTCATACCGGGCCAGAATGTCCAATGCTTCTTCCACGGAGGTTGGAATTTCGTATGCTTGCCACACGGTTTACCTCTCTGGTCTTGCCGGATTGCCGCTTCAGGATAGCACAGGCGCTTTCCCCTGTCAACCTGGCGACCGCGCCGATCCCACCTGCCTTTTCACCGCCCCCGGCCTCAGCCGTACAGCCACCGGCCGGCCTGATCGATGATCTGGGGCAACAGGTTGGCCATGCCGTGGGCTCCGTACAGGATCCAGATGGAGCGCGTCTGCCAGTACAACCCCCCTGCCAGCAGCCCGTACAACCAGATCGAGGGGAAAGCACGCCACCCCTGGGCGGCGTGGGCGGGGTGCAGCGCAAAAAGCAACGCCTGGATCAGGATCGCCGCCGCCGGGCCAAGGCGGGCCTCCAGGCCCGACTGTAGATAGCCGCGGAAAAAGGTCTCTTCCAGGAGCGGGATCAGGAGCAGGGCCCCGACCAACCCGGTCCAGGAGATGCCCAATGCCGGACCGGGCAGGAACTCCCACCAGCCGTAGTAATGGGTCACCATGCTAAAGGCGCGCCACAGGGTCCCGGCGGCCACGCCTCGCATCCAGAGCCAGAAGGCTCGCTCCCGCCGATAGCCCAACGCCGAGGGTGGCTGCCGCGCTACCACCAGGTAGGCGAGGGAGATCGCCAGCAGGGCCGCCAGCCACAGGGACCAGGTCCCTGTCAGCCAGCGCCGCACCGCCGGCCCGCCGAACCAGTAGGCCGCCTCCAGGCCGATGAGCAGCATCAGTCCCGGCAGGATTCCCGCAAACGAGACGGCCGGCTGGGGGTTACCTGGCCCGTTCATCTGCCTCGCCGTTCCCGGCAAGAGGGCATTCTGTCCTACAAAAGGGCAGGGGAGAAGGTCAGGCTCCTCCCCTGCCATCCGCCACCCCCCATCGGCTAGCTGGACAGATATTCGTCTATGGCCTTCCTGGCGATGCGGTAGCTGGTCCCGATCTTTTTGGCCTTCAGCTCGCCCGACTGGATGATCGCCAGCACATCCTCTTCGCCGACGCGCATGTAGGCTGCCGCTTCCGACAGGGTCATGATCTCCGGGATGGCCGCTGCCGGAGCCTGCGCCCCGGCCTGGGGGGTCATGGCCTGGCCCAGCGCCTGGGCCACCACGGCTCCCATGCCCATGCCGGCCCCCAGGCCCACACCCGCGCCGGCCAGGTCACCGCCACCGCCGCCCGCCTGGGCCGCGTCGCGGATGCCCCGCGCTGCCTGGAACTGCAGGTACTTTTGCATGTCGCCGATGGCGCCCATCGAAGCCCGCTCATCAATCGCCTTGGCCGTCTCCTCGGTGGGGCTGATGGAGTTGACGTACAGCGTCTTGAGCTGGATGCCCAGGTTGGCAAAGTCGGTCTGGGCCTTGGCCTTGGCCCCGGCGCCGATCTCGTCGTACAGGGCGGGCAGATCGAACAGCCCCTTCCCCATCTCGCCCAGCAGGTCGGTCAGCCGGGCGACGATGATGCCGCGCAGGAACCGCTCGATCTGGGAGGTCTGGTACAGGCCCTGGGCCCCGACGATCTTGTTGACAAAGAGCGCCGGATCGTGGACCTGCATAGAGTAGGTGCCAAACGCCCGCAGCCGCACCAGGCCCAGGTCCACATCGCGCAGCGGGATCGGCTCAGCCGTGCCCCATTTGTGGTCCAAAAACTCGCGCATGTTGACGAAATAGACTTCGGCGGTAAAGGGGGTCTGGCCGCTCGTCACCTTGCCGATCAGCTCGGTCAGCAGCGGGGCGTTGGCCACGGTGATGGTGTGCCGACCTGGGCCAAAGGTGTCATACGCCTTGCCGTCGCGGAAAAAGACCGCCTGTTGAAACTCGCGGACGATGACCTGCGAACCAAAGCGGAAATCTCCTGACCCAAACTCCGGCAGCCGCCGCACCATCTCGTCCGGCTGCTGATCCGGAACCTCGATTACATCAATAATTCGTGCCATTCCTATCTATCCTCTTTCTACTTGTTCTAATCTGTCCCTATCTGCATGATCGCCTCGTGGCGATGGCCGAAGGTCAGGTTGGCCTGATCCACCGTGCCGGTCAACTCCGTGATAGCCTCGCCCACACCCTCCCGGGCCGTGATGGCCGAGGCCACACGGTCCACGTCGGACGCGACCTGATCCACGAACTCGAACAGCTTGTTGTCGAATTCGTAAAGGGCGTCCAATGCTTCCTCCTTGACCTTGACCGCGTCGAACAGCCCGGCGTAGCCGTACGATGCGGTTCGGATGCGGTCAATGAGCAGTTGCAGCTTCATGACCGCGCGTTCCAGGTCGTCCAGAAACTGGATCTGGCCCTGGTTGATGAGGTCCATTTGCAGCTCGGACATCCGCGCCCGCTGGTCGTCCAACCTGGCGGCCAGCTCCATCCGCAGGAGCTTGTCCGCCTCGCGCCGCATCTCTTTCTCTTTGTAGCCCTTGTAGCCGGGGATCTTTTTCACCAGCTTTTCAAAGCCCCCCAGGGCTGCCTCTACCGTCTCCCGCAGGTCACCTTCCTGCCCCAGCACAGAACCGACAGTTTCTTCCAGACTCATCTTTTGTTTTTCCCTCCTGAGTTCCTTTACGTTTTATGCCTTCCGTTTTACGCCCTACGTCCGCATCAACGTGGTCAGCGCCGGCAGCCGGTTGAACATCCAGATGCCCACCGGCAGGCCGATGACCGTAGCGCAGATGGCCCATGCCAGGTTGGACCACAACAGGCTCAGCCACCAGCCGATCAGCACAAAGTAGAGCAGGCGGAGCGGCCAGGGATGCTGTGGCAGGACGGTTGTGCGGATCTCGCCCTGCCCGCCGCTGTCGGAGATGACCACCATCTGCCGCATAGGGCGCAGGGTGAGCACCTGGGGCACCCGGTTCAGCATCCACAGGCCCAACGGCAGGCCGATGACGGTGATGTTCAGGAACCAGGCGATGTTGATCCAGACCCCCGTGGCCCACCAGCCAAAGAGAAAAAAGTACAAGATTCGTAGCAACAACGGCATCTCGATCTCCTGGCAACCGTTTTAGTGTGGCTTGTCGTCATATCTTCTGCTGCACAGCGCAAACCCCACCGATTATACAACTGTTTTACGAAAAGGACAAACGGGAGTTGCATCGGAAAAGAAATGCCAGGCATCTCCGGCAGGTGCCTGGCATTGGCAGGTTCACGGTTGCGGCGGTGGCCCGGCGTCCTCGGGGATGGGGGGGCCATCGGGCAGGCTCCGCAAATAGTCGCAGGTCACAAACTTGACATCTTCCCAGACGTGCCCTTCTGCCAGGAAGGTGTCTATGTCCTTGATCCAGCGTTTCTGTTGGTTTTCCAGCCGATAGATGTGTGGGCTGGCCTGGCACTTGAGCAGAACATAGATCGGCCGGCCCTTCTCGAACCCCTCCAGGAATTTGTCGTCCACAATGTGCACCTGGTCCCAGGTGTATCCGAAAAACTCGAACGCCTCCAGGCTGCTGATCCAGCGCAGCTTGTTGTCCTCCAGGATATAGATCTCCGGCCCGCTGCCTTTCAACACCAGCCCGTCGCGGATGATGAGCGAGGCCGAATCGGGCAGGATGCGGGCCAGGCTCACGCCGTAGCGGTTCACCGGGATATTGATCAGCGCCACCAGCACAGCCACCAGGATCAGCAGCCGGCCCAACGTCTTGCCCAGGTTGATGCTGGGCAGGCGGGGGGGCGGTTGCCAATCCTCATCACCCGGTTCCGGTTCACGTCGCGGCGGGGGCACAGGCGGCCTGGGAACCGGTCCGGGTGGCGCTGCCGGTCGGATCTGCTCCACAGGAGGCGAGGCCGGGCGAAGGGGCGGGGCGGCAGGCGGCGGGCTGACCCTGGCCTGTGCTCGTCGGGCCTGTTGCCGTTCGGCCAGTGCATCCAGCAGCAGATCGAGGATCTGATCGGCTGTTGAAGGCTTGTCCACAGGGGATTGATCGACCATGTTTCCCTCCTAACGGACCACAAAAAAGCCCAGGATCTCGCCAATGCTGGCAAAGATGTTGGTGTAGAAATTGCCGCCCAACTGGCGGAACAGCTCGAACTTCATGCTCGGCGCACCGATGAAGGGCCGCAGCGTCCAGGCCATCTGGCTGCCGACAAAGGCGTAGATCAGGATCCACAGCCGCAGCACCCATCGCCGGGCCGAAGCGCCCTCCTTGCCTGCTGCCGAGACCAGGCGCATCCCCTGGCTCAGAAACGTCACTCCTGTCGCCCCGCAGATGGCAAAGATGGCCACATTCAGCAGCTTGAAAAACTGATAGTTCGCCGTTGTGAGCAGAAAAAAGACGACAATCGGCGCAAAGCTGAGGAGCAGCACGGCGGTGACCGTGATGGCCGTCAGGATCAGGGCAAAGTTTTGGGTCAGGCTCTGGTTAGAACCGAACAGCACGTTGAAAAAATAGAGGGTAGGCGTACAGATGACCAGGGTGAGCAGGAACAGGATCGGCAGTTTGACCGCCGAACTGAGGGTTTGCCACAGGCTATGGGTGGCCCCCAGCACCCCTCCATACAGCGCCAGGAAGAGGATGCTGGAGATGAGCATGGCCCGCATCTTTTCCTTCAGTTCCACCCCGTCGCGGATTTCGATGAAAAAGTGGTGACGGTTGCGCAAAATCGTTTCGATGACAGCCAGGTCTTTCATGGTTTACTCCTTTTCTTTGTTCTTGCTTTTTGCCTCTTCTCTCATGCTTCCTGCCTCCTGCCCCTTGCCTCTTTCCTCACCCAGGCCAGCAACATCGCCGCCGCCAGGGCCAGCAACAGCCACTCCTCCGGCTCGGGGACACCCGCCACGTCCAGGGTGTTGGGCGGCAGCGTCTCGCCGACCTCTTCGTGTTCGCGCTGGAAGCGGTCGTCCTGGCCCTCCAGTTGCTCAAGTTGGGCCTCCTGCCCCTGGTTGACCAGCACGATCATCGAGGAGTAGGGGGTGACGATGCTCTGCTCGACGGCGATGGCGTGCAGGGCGTCCAGCGTGGTCAGTTGGTCCAGCGCGCCCCGCTGCCGTTCCATCTCGGCCAGGATCAAGTGTCGGGCAGCCAGGGGGCCGAAATCGGCCTCTACCTTCCCCTGGGCTTCGGCGGTGGGCAGGGTCTGCCAGACATAGCCGTCTATCACGTCGTCGGCCCCGGCCAGACCGGCCGCCAGGCGGGCCAACGCCTCCTCCAGGCTGCCGGCCACGCCCCCGCCACTGGCCTGGATCGCGGCCAGCGTCGCATCATCGTAACCCAGGGGGAAACGCCCACCCAGGTGGACCATCCATACCTCACCGACGGCGGCAGGGAACGCCGGAACTTCCACCCCCTCGGCGCTTAGCTCGTACCCGGAATCGTCGGTCAGGATCAGGACGGCCTCGTATGGGTCATGGCCGCGCAGCGCCTCGAACTGGGCCAGCAACTCGGCCGCATTCTGCCCACCGAAATACAGGATGTCGTCGGCGTTCAGCTCGGCCAGGGGCAGCCGCGACGGGCCTTCTCCCCGGTAGGCCGAGGCGGTGAGGTACACCTCCACCGTTGCGTCCAGGCTGGCCAGGCGGGTCAGCGCGGCGCGGACCTCCGCCGCATGCCCGGCCATACTGCGCGAACGGTCCAGGACCACCGCCAGGCGGAGGCCCGCCGGGAGCGGAGGGCGGTCGTTGGAGACGGCCGGCCTGACCAGGACGGTCCGGCCGCCGGGAAAATCCACCCGGTGGAGGGCGGGCGTCACGGCAGAGGTGGCCGGCACCGACGCGGGCAGCCACTCATCTCCCTCGGCCGCCATCGGCTTGCCGTTCACCAGCCGCACCGTCTCCCGGTCCCAATAGACGTTGCGCCGTTCGGCCAACTGGGGCAGCGGCCAGGTGTCCCCCTGGGCCAGGACGCGGCAGGTCAGCCACAGGTGCAGCATCGCCCCTTCCTGCACGGTCGAGCGTTGCGTGCCGGCATCCCAGCGGATATTCCGGGGCTCGACAGGGAAGGCCCGCAGCCGATACTGACGTGGCCCGATCTGCTCGACCAGGGCCGGGTCTATGCGGCGCTGTACCTGGAGGCGGTAGACCTCCTGGGCCGCCCCACGGGGAGCGACGCGATAGGGGAACCGCCTGTCCCGGTCGGGGCTGTTGCCCAGCCACAGGCCGGTGATGGCCGCCGATTCGGGCAGGCTGAAATAATAGACCACCTCTTGCCGTTGGGCGGTCTGGTTCTGGTAGACCTCATACAGCTCCACCTCGGCCCAGTCGCCATGTTCGGTTACGGTTACTTCCTGGCGCACCAGGTGGACCTCCCGGTCGTCCACGGCCATCCATGCCGCCTGAGCCTGGTCCGGCGACCAGGTAGAGCGGGCAGCGCGGATGATGGCCTCGTGTTCCCCCTCCACGATGGGGCGGTCGAAAAAGGTCTCGTACAGTTTCGCCGCCTCGACCGGCTCGTCGCGGAGGGCGCGGTTGTCCTCCCGTTCGCCCTCCCCGGACGGAGGGTGGACCGGCTTGTAGAGCAGGGGCCGGGCCACCACCTCGTAGGCGGCCTGGATACGGCGGGCCTGTTTCATCGGAACACCCAGCAACCACTTGTACATCTGGCTCACATGGTGCACCTCGCCCACGGCGCTCACATAGCGGACCGGGGCCAGGTAGCTGTTGAGCAACCCGGCGCGGATCGCCTCCTCCTTTTCCAGCAGGGCCCGCGCCTGGTCCGGTGTGGTCAGCGGGGCCTCCAACAGGGCAAAGGCCTGCTGTTGGGGTTGGCGGTTGGTCAGGACCAGCAGCCCTCCGCAGGCGACCAGCACAGCTGCCGTCAGCACCCCGGCCGGCCATCGTCCCGCCTGGCCGACCATGCTGCGCATGCCCCGCCACCAGGCCCGCACGTAAAGGGCCGACACGGCCAGGGGCATGGCGACGACCAGCATGGCCGTGTAGGCCGCCAGGAGGGTGCCCAACAGCCAGAGGGGAACCCAGCGCCATTCGGGTGGGTAGCGGACCAGGTCATCGAGGGTCTTCCAGCCGTAAGAGGCGATGGGGGGGGCATAGAAGGCCAGCCAGGCGGCGGCATACAGGCCGATAAAGAGCAACAACGTCAGCCCGGCGACCCTCAGACAGGTGAGCAGCCGCCCGCGCTCCTCGATGCGCCGGTCCAGCAGTTGCCACAGCAGGGCGGCCAGGCCCAGCCCGGCAATGACGCCTAGCAGTGTGACGGCCGGATTGGCCTGACGGATGAGGAAAAAACGCACGGCCAGCAGCATCATCAGCGGCCCCTCCACGCCATAGCCCAGGGCCAGGAGTCGGCGGGGGGCGCGGCGCAACCGGGTGAGGCCCAGGAGCACGGCCAGAACCGGGATGAGGGTCAGGATGCTGCCATAGACCACGAAATTCAGAGGGATGACGCCGGCCCGGACGGCCGGGATCATCTCCGGCAGCAGGGTGGGGGCAAAGCCCAGGACCATGAAGGCCAGGAAGATAATGTTCCACGACCAGAACAGGCCATACCCCCACAGGCGGATGTCCAGCAACTTTCGGATCGTTTTCATTGCACACCTCCCAGATAGTGCGCCACCGTGTCGTGCAGCGCAAGATAGAACGCCCGGACGTCGTCCGAGGCGGGATCGATCCGGGTATCGAACAGGATCGAGACCAGCACCCAGCGGTTACGGTGGGGGGACAGGTCATCCCAGATGCGCGTCCCGTAATCGTCGGTCGTCTGCTCCGCCGATTGAAACCAGTAGGTGGCCGAGAAGAGGCTTGAGCCGTTCTGGCCCAGGGCGACAAAGCGGGCCGGGAAGGTCGGCGTGATGAGGATAGGCCGCGAGTCGTCGAGCGACAGGCCATACACCTCGAAGCAGCGTTCGGGGCGGTGGTGGGCGCGCCAGGTGCGGCTGGTGATGAGGATCAACGAACCATGAAGCCCCCGCCATTCGAAGCGCAACCGCTCTGCCGATTCGGCTCCGTCACGGGTCAGCCATGTCACCTCATCGGGCGTAAGGGCTTGCGGCCTGGTATGCAGTTCCGGCGGAAACTCCCACGTGGGCGGCATTTGCGCCAGCCCGGTCTGGGGGCGGGGCGCGTAGGATAGGATCATGGCCACCAGCACCGCCGCCACCACCAGATTCCTCCTGATGGCGATCTTGTCCCAGCCCCTACCATCCGTAGGAGGCGTCTCCGCCGCCGCCGCCACCGCCGTAGGAGGCGTCTCTGACGCCGAGATCCCCGCCGCCGAGATCTCCGCCGCCGAGATCCCCGCCGCCACCGCCGTAGGAGGCGTCTCCGACTCCGCCGCCGAGATCCCCGCCGCCGAGAGAAACGCAGCACAGGCAGCGACAAACCCCAACACCCCCAGCGGCACGTGGAGCATCTCAGCCATCAACCTCCAGCCCAGCACCTGCCCGACGACAACCAGCACCGCGACCCGGAGCAGATTGACGACAAACAGCAGGCCGCCGAACAGGAACGCCGTCAGCAGCCAGCGCCGATTCAGAGGGCGGCCCTCGATCCAGGTCACCGCCAGGAGGAACAGCGCCCCGCTCCACAGGCTCTTGATGCCGCTACACGGCAGGTCCACCTTCGACACACCGTTTTCTAGCACCAGGATCGTATCCACCCCGACCGAGGGCACACCGGCGGCAGCCAGCCCCTCGCTCACCAACCGGGCGGTGAGGATACGCAGCGGATAGCCGACAAAGGTCTGCAGGTGGTCGCCAAAGGGCAGCGTGCCGATGAGCAGCAATGCGACGGGCAGCCCCTTGCGCCAGGCGGGGATAGAGTCAGGGGTCAGCCACAGCCCCAGCAGCCCGTAGCTGGCCAGGCCAAAGAGGGTGGCCGACAGGGTGTTGACATCGAGGAACCGCTCGGCCAGAAGGTAGAGGGTCGAGCCGCCCAGGGCCAGCGCCAGCGCCGGCGGATGGAGCCAGGGCGCGGCGTTGAGCCGCAGCCGCCACCCTCCTCGCTGTATCCGGTAGGCGATCAGCCCCAACACGCCCAGAAGCAGGACCTGGTTGGTGCGAAAATCATCCTCGGTGAAAATGACACAGAAATAGTCGAACACAGGCCGGTAGAGCCACAGCCACAAGGCCAGGATGAGAATGTTGGTGGCGGCCCGGATGGCGCGGGGGAGCAGCGCATAAAACCGGAGGGACGGATAAGAACCGATGCGCACGGCCCGGCTCCTGTCAGTGGGTGCAAGGGGTGGCAAACGGTGTGCCATCGTGGTACAGATTGGCAGCGGCGTAAACGGGCCACCAGGTCAGATCAAAGAATACACCGAGCAGGGGGAACATCTCCGGCTCGACAAACTCCCCCCGCGCAACCTGCTCGGCCCGGCACAGCTCCTGGGCCTGTTTCCAGCCGAGGTGAAAGCCCAGGCCCAGGGTCAGGTACACAAGGGCGAGGAGGGTGAGGAAGGTGATGATTTTGCGAAAGGTCCCGCCTCTGCTCATAGCCTCTGACCTCCCCAACCTTCACCAATGCAACGCCGGCAGGGCCACAAACAGGACCGTCAGCCCCCAAAAGAGGACCCAGATTGCCAGAGCATAGCGCCAGCGCTCGAACTTGAGCAGTGGGATGAGCAGCATTCCCACGGCCACGATCCAGAAGGCCGGCCGGCTGAGAAGCTGGGGCCAGCCCAGCGCCGTGCCGTCGGGGGCAAAGGCCAGCCAGCGCAAGACCAGGGCGCAGAGCACCGGCAGCCCGGCAGCGATCACCGCGTCAGCCGTCCCCCAACCGGCATGGGCGGCCTGCAGCTCCCGCCCAACCTCCTCCAGGCCCAGGCGGGCCACAGCCTGGGCCAGCGCCGCCCTCTCATCCAGGCCGGCTGCCCGGGCCTGGGCCACCGCCTCTTCCAGATGGTCGCGGATCTCGGCCAGGACCTCGTGCTCCGTTTCGGCGTCCAGGTCCATCTGGGCGTGGAGGCGGGCCAGGATGTCATCCAGGTCGTTCATAGGCCGGCCTCGACGCCGAGAAGCCGGTTCACCTGCTCGGTGAGCGTCCGCCAGCCCTGCAGTTCCCGCTCCAGGCGGCGGCGCCCGGCCTCGGTGATGGTGTAGAACTTGCGGCGGCGGCGGCCCTCCTCCCCCCGCCACTCGGCATGCAGCAAGCCCTGCCGTTCCAGCTCGTGCAGCCGGGGATAGATCAACCCCTCTTTGAAATGGAAGGAACCCTGGCTGCGCCTTTCCAGTTCCTGGATGATCTCATAGCCATACATGGGCCGGTCGGCGTCGGCCAGGAGGTTGAGGATGATAACCGTTGTCGTCCCCTTGCGCATCTGCTCCTGGATGGTCATATCCTTCCCTTTACCTTACTATCTTATGCATTGGCCAGTATAGCACACCTGAGCAGGGATGTCAAGTGGGGAGGGGGGACGATCAGACCACGCTTGCCTGACGGTTTTCCTACGGGATGGCGCGCTTTTCGGGCACAGGCCGTTTGACGCCGGTCGCTCTTTGTGGCAAAATAGGGCCGTGTCTGACCTGAGAACCGGCATTGTCCTTCAGGCTCGCAGCGGTCGCCATCGAGTGCAGGATGGGGATAGCCTCGTCACCTGCCACGTGCGGGGCAGGTTAAAGAGGGAGCGGCTGTCCACCGACCTGATCGCCACCGGCGATTACGTCCGCTGGCGGCCCACCCGGCCCGGCCGGGGGGTCATTGAGGAGGTGTTGCCCCGCCAGACGCAGTTGAGCCGTCGGCGGCCCGGTCCCCAACCGATGCCGGTCGAGGACGTGATCGTCGCCAACCCCGATCAGGTGGTGTTTATCTTTTCCGTGCGCGAACCCGACCCCCATTTGCGCCTGCTCGACCGGTTGCTGGTCATCGCCGAGAATAACGACCTGCCGGCGGTGATCTGTGCCAACAAAGTGGACCTGCTCGACGACATCGGCCCGGCCCGCGAACTTTGGGGCGTGTACGAGGCGATCGGCTATCCGGTGCTCTATACCAGCGCCCGCACCGGCCAGGGCGTGGCGGAGCTGCGCCAGCGGCTGATCGGCCGCCTGAGCGTCCTATCGGGTCCATCGGGGGTGGGCAAGAGCAGCCTGCTCAACGCCATCCAGCCGGACCTGGGGCTGGCGGTGCGGGAGATCAGCGAAGCCACCGGCAAGGGCCGTCACACCACCGTCGCCGTGCGCCTCTGGCCGTTAGAGGGGGGCGGCTATGTGGCCGATACTCCTGGTCTGCGGGAAGCCGGCTTTTTCGACATCGAGCCGGAGGAGCTGGCCTGGCATTTCGTCGAAATGCGCCCCTACCTGAGCGACTGCCGTTTTTCGAGCTGCACCCACACCCACGAGCCGGGGTGTGCCGTAAAAGCTGCCGTCGCAGCAGGGGCCATCAGCCGGGAACGCTACGACAGTTATTGCCGGATGCTGGCCGGGGAACGGTAATTCCTTCTTCCTTCTGGATCGCAGGTTGCATATCGCACCAAGATGTGATACAATCGGCTGCAGGTGGATAGCCCACCCAGGTGCCTGGCGCTTTTGCTCGACACCTTGTGTTTCACGCACCTTTGTAGTGGATAGCAACCGCGGCTTCTGGCAGATTTTACAAGTGCCGATTCGCATGGTGGGCGGCGGCCGGCCGTGGACCGTGGATGACCTGGGGGCGCTGGCCGATGATGAAAACCGATACGAGTGGCTTCCCATTCCCAACCCGGCGCTGGAGATGACCGATGGCTAGATTTATACCCGAACCCTTTCGCATCAAAATGGTCGAGCCGATCCGAATGACCACCCGCCAGGAGCGAGAAGCGCTGCTGGCTGAGGCAGGCTACAACCCCTTCCTTCTCAAAGCTGAGGATATCTATATTGACCTGTTGACCGATTCCGGCACCTCGGCCATGAGCGACAACCAGTGGGCGGGCCTGATGCGCGGCGACGAATCGTATGCCGGTTGCCGTAACTTTTACAACCTGGAGGAAGCCATCCGCCAGATCTTTGGCTTTCGCTACTTTGTGCCCACCCATCAGGGCCGCGCCGCGGAAAACGTCCTCTTTTCCATCCTGGTCCAGCCCGGCCTGCAGGTCCCCAGCAACATGCACTTTGACACCACGCGGGCCAACGTCGAGGCGCGGGGGGGGGTGGCTGCCGACCTGGTGATTGAGGAGGCCAAGGACCCCACCAGTCATCACCCGTTCAAAGGCAACCTGGACATCGCCAGGCTGCGGGCCTTTATCGAGCGGGTCGGCCCGCGCAACATCCCCCTGGGGATGATCACCATCACCAACAATTCGGGCGGCGGCCAGCCGGTCTCGATGCAGAACATCCGCGACACGGCAGCGACGTTGCACGAATATGGCATCCCCTTTTTCATTGATGCCTGCCGCTACGCCGAAAATGCCTATTTCATCAAACTCCGCGAGCCGGGCTATGCCGACAAATCCACCCTGGAAATCGCCCGCGAGATCTTTTCCTACGCCGACGGCTGTACCATGAGCGCCAAGAAGGACGCTCTGGTCAACATCGGCGGTTTTTTGTGCATGAACGACCCGGAGCTGTACCAGCGGGCCTGTCAGGAGCTTATTTTGCGCGAGGGCTTTCCCACCTACGGCGGGCTGGCCGGGCGCGACCTGGAGGCCATCGCCCGTGGCCTGTGGGAGGGGCTGGGCGAGGACTATCTGGCCTATCGCCTGGCCCATACCCAGTACCTGGCCGACCGGTTGCTGGAGGCGGGCATCCCCATCGTCGAGCCGCCGGGGGGCCACGCCGTCTACCTGGATGCGTTGCGCTTCCTGCCCCACATGCCCCGTGACCGGTTCCCCGGCCAGGCCCTGGCTATCGGCCTCTACCTGGAGGGGGGCATCCGCGCCGTGGAGATCGGCAGTGTGATGTTTGCCCACAAAGACGAAAAGACAGGCGAAACCATCTATCCCGATATGGAGCTGGTGCGGCTGGCCATCCCGCGCCGGGTCTATACCCGGTCGCATCTGGACTATGTGGCCGACACGATCATCGGCCTGTACGAAAAGCGGGAGGAGCTGCGCGGCGTGCGCATCGTCTACGAGACGCGCTTTTTGCGGCACTTTACGGCGCGGTTTGAGTTGGTGCAGGACGGGAGATAGATGAAACTGACCTACATCCGCTGGTCCATGACCCTCATCGAGACGGCAGGGTTGACCCTCGTCACCGACCCGGTGTTCCAGATGCTGGGTGTTCCTCAGGCGCCCAGGTCCTACACCTTCGACCGGATGCCCCGCCCCGATTTTGTGTTCATCTCTCACACCCACGTGGATCACTTTGCGCCCTCGGTGCTGAAGCGGCTGGACCCCGACACGCCGGTGTGGATGCCCGCCGACAAGGTGGACAAGGCTGCCCGGCTGGGGTTGCGGGCGTTGCGCGGCGTGCAGGCGTGGGAAACAGACGAGATCAAAGGAATCCGCCTGACGGCTGTGCCGGCGGTGCACAGCGGCGGTGAGCTGGGCCTGGTCGTCGAGGGGGACCGCACCGTCTATTTCGCCGGCGATACCTCACTGGACCGGGACCTGTTCCGCGAGATCGGGCGGCGGTGGCACCTGGATGCCGTCTTTTTGCCGATCGGCGACCTGCGGGTGTTGGGCCTGCCCATCGGTCATATCGGGCCGAGGAAAGCGCCGCAGGCCCTGCGGCTGCTGGGCGAGCCGCGGGTGGTGGTGCCGACCCACTACAGCGGCATGACCCTGGGGCCGTTCCTCTACTTCCGGGGCACCCCTCGCCGCCTCTCCGAGGCGATCCAAAAGGCCGAACTGGGCACCCTCCTTGGCACCACCCGCCCGTTGGAGATGGTGGAAATATAGGTGTAGGACGGCCTGGAAAGGCCGTCCTACAGAAGCGGCTCGATGAGGGTCCACGACCGGGCGCCGGCCCAGGCCACCAGCGTCGTCTTGATCGTCTTGCCCAGCCAGCAAAAGAGCAGGAAACGCCGCAGCGGATAGCGCAATGTCCCGGCGGCGATGCCGGCCAGGTCAAAAAAGGGGGTGGGGATCAGGGACAGTACAAAAATGGTCGGCCCCCCCGCCCGCTGCATCCAGGCTACCAGGCGCCTGTACCTCTCCTCGTTTTCGATGACCACCCGCCCGCCAAAGCCGGCCGCATAGCCGGTCAGCTCGCCCAGCGCCTCTCCGGCGCCGGCCGCCAGGCCCACCAGGGGCGGCGGCAGGGCGCTGCCCATCGCAAAGACCAGCGCCAGGCTGGGCGCGGGCAGGACAATCGTCGCATTGCCCAACAGGCTTACCAGGAAAATGCCGGGATAGCCGACCGCAGCCAGTTCGGCAAAGCGGTGGCGGAAGAGAAAGATGGCCACACTGAGGCCCAGGACCAGGATCACGACCAGGAAGCGAAAAGGCCTGCCTGTCCAGAATGTTCTGGCCGGCGGCGTCCCGGTCATGGCCGGCTTGCCCTTTTCCATTTCAGGAAACTGCCCTGCACCTCTTTCCCCGGAAAGTCCACCCGTTCCAGCCGCCACAGGCCCCATAACGCCGTCAGGAGCACCACGCCCCCCACCACATAGCCCTCGACGATGCTGGCCTGGGTGACAAACAGGGCAATCACCCCCAATCCGGCACAGATGAGGTAGCAGATGAGCACTGCCTCGCGCCGGGTATAGCCCATCGCCACCAGCCGGTGCGAAACGTGGTCCTTGCCCGGCGTGGTCAACGGGTTCAGGCCACGCCGCAGCCGGGAGAGGATGACCAACGTCGTATCGAACAGCGGCAGGCCCAGGATCAACACCGGCACCATCCAGGTGACGATCTCCAGGTTGTCGGGAAAACGCAGCTTGATGCCCACCGCCGCCAGAATGAAACCCAGGAACAGGCTGCCGGCATCGCCCATAAAGATCGTGGCCGGATTAAAGTTGTAGACCAGGAACCCCAGGCAGGCCCCCACCAGTGCCGCCGACAACGCCCCCACCAGGTATTGACGGTTCATCGCTGCCAGCAGCAGGAAAAAGATGGCCGCCGTCGCCCCCACCCCTCCCGACAGGCCATCCATGTTGTCCAACAGATTCAAGGCGTTGGTGATAACCACCATCCAGCCCAGAGTGACGACGATGTTGACCGGCTCCCAGCGAAAGAGGCCGATCCGCACGCCGGTGAACACCAGGATCGAGGCCGCGGCGAACTGGCCGATCAGCTTGAAAAATGGACTCAGGCTGCGCCGGTCGTCCCATAGCCCCAGGAACGACATCAGACTGGCCCCCACCAGGATGCTGACCAGTTCGTGGAGGCGGAAGCGGTTGCCAAAGATCAGCACTGCGGCGATAAAGGCGCCATAGATCGCCACTCCCCCCAGCAGCGGGATGGGGTTCAGGTGGATCTTGCGGGCGCTGGGCCGGTCCACAACCCCCAGGCGCAGCGCCACGTACCGCACCACGGGCGTGCCGCCTACGGCCAGCACCAGGGCGCTGGCAAAGATGAGCAAAAAGGTAGTTGTCATCCGTGGCTCCGACTTTACTCTTCAGTGATCAAGATGGTCAGAATCTTGTCGCCGACGGCGATCTGTTTGGCCACCTCCAGACCCTCGACCACATAACCGAAAACGGTATAGGCGCCATCGAGCTGGTGGATCGGCTCCAGGCAGATGTAGAACTGGCTGCCCGACGAGGCCCGCTGCGGGTTCACCTGGTCCGAGGTCCGGGCGGTGGCGATCGCCCCTTCGTTGTGGGACAACCCGATCTCCGCCGGCACGGTGTACCCCGGCCCGCCGGTGCCGTTGCCGAGGGGATCGCCGCCCTGGATGAGGGAAAAGCCGGGCTGCTTTTCCACCCGGTGGAAGGTCAATCCGTCGTAAAAACCCTGCCGGGCCAGATAGACAAAGTTGTTGACCGTCTGGGGAGCCCGGGCCGCCTCCAGCCGGATGACGATGTTGCCCCTGGCGGTAACAATCGTCGCCCGGTACGATTTCTGGGGGTCAATGGCCATGGCGGGGGGCGCGCTGTACAGGTTGTTGCGCTCCTGCGGCGGCAGGTCGCCGGCCCGCACCGTGGGCTCGGCGGTGGGCGAGACCTGCCCCTGCGCCTGCTTCAACTGGTCCAGGAAGGTCTGGAGGGCCGGCTTATCCGCCTCCGGGGCCAGGGCCAGTGCCTTCTCGAGGGCGGCAATCGCCTCGGGGATCTGCCCTTTTTGATTGTAGAGGATCCCCAGGTTCTTGTGGCTGTTGTAATCGTTGGGTGCCAGCCCGATCACGGTCAGGTTCTCGGCAATCGCCTCATCGGTCCGGCCCTGTTTGGCATAGATGTAGGCCAGGGCACTGTGGGCCTGGGGGTGGTTGGGGTTCAGCTCCAGCACCTTTTTGAAGGTGGCCTCGGCTGCCGCCCACTCCTGGGCATCCATCTGCTGGCGACCCTGGGTGATCAGCTCCTGGATCTGCTGTGCCCTTTCCGGTGAACTCCCCTGCAGTTGCGTCAGGAAGCTCTGCATCGTCTGCTTCTGGCTGTCGGGGGCCAGGTTGTACGCCTCGGTCGCCTCGCGGATGGCATCGTCCAGGCGGCCCATCTGCTGGTAGAGGATGGCCAGGTTCTTCCGGTCGTTGTAGCTTTTGGGCCGCAGCTCCACGGCCTGTTCATAGGCTTGCAGGGCCGCATCCAGGTCTCCCTGCTGGGTGTAGACATAGCCCAACGCGCTATACAGGTCCGCCGATTTCGGGTTTGTCTCTAGGGCCTGTTGGTAGATAGACAGGGCCTTGTCCCACTCTTTCTGGCGCATGTACAGCTCGCCCAACAGCAGGTAGGTCTGCAGGTATTGGCGGTCAATGGCCAGGGACCGGGTATACTGCTCCTCGGCCTTTTCGTACTCGCCCAGGGCAAAGTAGGTCTGCCCCCACTCGTCGTACAGTTGGGCGTTGTTGGGGCTGAGGCTGAGGGCATCGGCATAATAGTCCAACGCCTTATTCAGGTGCTGGACGCGCGGATCGCCCTGGACAAGCCCGCCCCAGGTGCGGTGCAGGCGGGCCAGGTTGGCCGAATGGTCGGTGTTGAGGGGCGCGATCTCGCGCGCCTTTTTCAGCATCGTTTCACTCTGGCTCAGCAACTTCTCTCGCGTGTCTCCCTGGGCATCCTTGCCCTTCTCCATGTAGGCCCGGCCCAGGAACAGGTAATAAAAATCCTCCTTGGGCGCGGTCTGGACCGCTTTATCGTAGAAAAAGATGGCCCCGTCCCACTGCTCTGCCCTTTCCGAGCTCAGGCCCTGCTTGTACAGAATGTCGGCCCGGACGATGTTGAGGTTGGTGGCGGCGATCAGGAGGGCGGCCACGACGGGCAGGATCACCCCCAGGGCCACCACACCGATATCGGCCAGCCCGCCGCCCCACCGCCAGGGGTGGGTCGGGCGGTGGAACAGGAAGGTGAGCACCGCCGCCAGGCTCAGGATGATGAGGAGCACGAACAGGTAGTAGAAGGTGATGGTGTTCACCAGGGGGTTGGGCGCATCGGGGCTGGTAATGGTGACCGGCCTGAGGCGCGTGGTATGGGGCAGGGCGAAGAGGAGGGCTCCGCCGAAGGAGATCAGGGCAAAGAGGCCCACGGCTGTCCACCACTCCTGCCGGCTTTTGCCCGCCGATTCCTCCTGGGTTGCCAGTTGGCCCAGGCCCACCAGGCCGATCATGCTCCAGGTGGTCAGGAACAGCGCCAGCATGACCGGCGAGGTTTTCCCTTCACTCTGCGTCAACGACCGCCAGATGGTGGCCAGGACGCCGGGGTTGTTCTGCTGGATGGTGGTAAAGTCGAACAGCATGGTGCTCAAGATCAGGATGGCGGTCACCGTCAGCACCAGGAGTGCTCCCTGCCAGTCCCTCCCCCTGGCCTGGGGGCGGGAGGGCGGGGTCGGTGCAGTTCCACGGCGACGGCGGCGCGGCGCAGGCGGCGCCTCTGCGGCCGGTGGGGGTTCTTCCGCCGCCGGCGCTTCACCCTCGGCCGGTTGGAGCGCCAGGCGGGTGCCGATGGCCACCATCAGCGCGGCCAGGGTCCAGAAGTAGGTGCGCGTTGCGGCGATGGCGATGCCAAAGTGGATCTCGATAAAGTGGGCCACCACTGCCGCTACCAGCGCCAGCATCCACAGGGAATAGCGCCCGCCCAGGACCGGCACTTCCCGCATTTTGCCTTTTTTCCTGCGGTTCATGAGGGAGATGGCGGTGAGCATGACCATAAAAGCGGCCAGATACACAGCCAGCCCGCCCATCACGCCGAGGGGGATCCCCACGCCGAGGTAGGGCAGCCCCCGCCACGCCCAGGCGCCGAGCGCCCCGACCAATCCTCCGCCGATCCACAGTCCGGCGAAGGCCCATCCCTGTCGCCGGCTGCGGATAAACCCCAGCCATTTGAGCCCGTAGTAAAAGACGCTGCCGAACAGCAACATATACACGACAAAACCCACCCCCCCGGTCTGTACCAGGGCGTCAAAGGTTTCGTTGTGCGAGCGGTCGGGGGAGGCGTTGCGCCGCTCATAGTGGGCCAGATCAGGCTGGTAGAAGCGGTTGTAGGCCACGTACATAGACTCCGGCCCATAGCCGATGATCGGCCGCACGGCGTTGAACGGATCGGGCCGTGGGGTCCCCTCTTCGGTGGGGTATTCCAGGGGAGGGTGGGGGCTGATCATCTGCACCGCCCCCTGCCAGATCAGGATGCGGACCTTTCCGGTCCCCTCTTCGGTTTGCAGCACTTTGCCCAGGCGACCGATGTAGGGCTTTTCCCGCAGCGCCTCCAGCGCCGGGGATTGGAGGCTGTTGAACAGCACCAGAGCGGTGCCCACCACGAGGGCAAAGAGGGCCATCGCCCAGGTGAGCCATATCCGGCGCCTGATCAGCCCCAGCAGGGCAAAGTAAAAGAACACCCCGCCCAGCAGGCCCAGCCACGGCCCCCGGCTCTGGGTGTAAAAGATGCAGATGATCTGCACGATGAGGATGATCGAATAACCGGCCAGCAGCAGCAACCGGGTCGCCGGCTTGCGCAGGTAGTAGGCAAAGGCCAGCATGGCCAGCACAAACAGGAGCGAGGCAAACAGGCTGGTCCAGAAATAGAGCGGTTTGGCTGGCGGGAAGGGCAGTTCCAGGATCCAGGCAAAGCCGACCATGGCCATAAAGGCCAGCGGCAGGACAATGGCCAGGATGCGGTCCCCCTTGCCCAGACCCTGCACCACCTGTTGCCAGTTCTCGAACAGGCGCGATAGGGTCAGGGGCACAACCATGATCAGGAACGCGGCGACAAAGATAGCGTTGCCCATGTTCGAGGCCACGCGCCGGGTGACATTTCCGCCCCACGGCAGGGGGTCCAGGCCAAAGTGCTGCACCATCCCGTACAGGGCGATGGGGAAGCTGACCAGGACCATGGCGGTGAGCAGCCGGTCGAGCTGCCGCTTGGTGCGCAGCCCCTCCAGCAGGAGGAAAAAGATGACGATGTAGGAAAAGGTGGTATAGGTCCCCTGGAGACGCTGATAGGACCCCGCCAGGCTGACGCGGGGCACCACCGACAGGGCCGTGCTGAGGATATAGACCACCACCAGCAGCAGGGTGGGCAACACCAGGGGGGTCTTGAGCACCCGCTGCGCCAGGGACGGCCCGGGGGCCTGCGGCTTGCCCTCAGCCTGGTGGAAGCGCCGATCCTCCACCCTGCGGATTAGCCAGGCCACCCCCATCACCAGAGCGATGGAGCGCAGCAGCGAGAGCTTGTCCGGCTCAAAGACGCGCTGGGAATAGATGTTGAAAAAGAGCGGCACGATGATGGCCGCTGCCAGCCAGCCGGCTTCGATGACCTTGTCACAAAAGAGGCTCAACCTGGTGCGCATATACAGTTACCTTTCGTAAAACGTAAAACGTAAAGTGTAAAGCGTAAAGCGTACAACAATATGTCGGGATCAGGGAAGTCGGCCGGGATGGTGCTCGCCGGGATCAAAGAACCCGGCCAGGTCGGTGCGCCCCGGCTGGAGCGCCTCCCGCGGCCAGGCCTGCCGGAACCAGGCGATGGTGGCCTGCAACCCCTCTTCCAAGGGGGTCTCGGCGCGAAAACCCAGCACCTCCGCCGCCCGGCGGACATCGGGCACCCGCCGGCGCGTTTCTTCAAAGTTCTCGCCAAATACATTGCGATAGGGCACCGTTACGATCTCGGAACCGGAGCCGATCAGCTCCCGGATCAGGCGCGCCAGGTCCAGGATGCGGACCTCGCGGTCCGAGCCGATGTTGAATACCTGGCCCACCGCCTGCGGCACGGTCCCGGCCAGGATGGTGCCCCGCACCGTATCCTCGATGTAGGTGAAACAACGGGTCTGTTGGCCGTCGTCAAAGACGGTGAGCGGCCGGCCCAGGCGGGCCTGGGTGATGAATTTGGCAATGACACTGCCGTAGCCTTTGGGGTCCAGGCGCGGTCCATAGGAGTTAAAGTAGCGCACAATGGAAACCGGCAGCCCCTTGTTGGCATAGGCAAAGGCGAAATGTTCGTCAATCGCCTTGGCCATCGAGTAGGACCAGCGGGCCACTGTGGTCGGCCCCAGGATACGGTCGCCGTCCTCCTCCAGCGGCACCTCGGTGCTTTTGCCATAGACCTCAGAGCTGGAAGCGATGACCGTCCGTTTCCAGTATTTGTAGGCTTTTTCCAGCACCACTTCGGTGCCCTTGACGTTGGTATAGATGCCGTGCAGGGGGTCTTCGACGACATATTTGACCCCGACCACGGCGGCCAGGTGATATACCTGGTCCACCTGGGCGATGATCCGGTCCATCAGGCCGTCGTTCAGGATTGTGTCGTTGACAAAGTGAAAGCGTTCATGCCCCAACAGGTGCTGGATGTTGGTGATTTTGCCGGTGGACAGGTTGTCCACCACAAACACCTCGTGCCCCTGGGCGATGAGTGTGTCCACCAGGTTGGAGCCGATATAGCCGGCACCGCCGGTGACCAGGATCCGCATCAATCCTCTCTCCTTGGTGTCTGGCTTGACCTGGCTACCAGGTCTGACACCCTCCCGGCTTTTCTCCGACCACTTCCAGCAGGAGCGCCTCCAGCCGGGCAGCCAGCCGCTGCCGGGAGTAGTACATCTCCACAAACCGCCGCCCGTTCTCGCCGTAACGCCGGGCGCGATCGGGCTCGGCCCTTAGCCGCAGGATCGCCTGAACCATCTGATCGGCATCTTCCGGCTCGACAAAAAGGCCGGCCTCGGCCTGTTCCATCACCCGCCGGGCCTCGCCGGCGACGGTCAGAAGGACCGGGCAGCCACAGGCCCAGGCGTCGAACATCTTGGAGGGTACCGCCCCCTGGAACAGCTCCAACCGGCGCAGCGGGACCAGGGCCACGTCGGCTGCCGAGAAGAAGGCCGGCATCTCGGAGCGGGGGCATTCGGGCAACAGGGTAACATTGGTCAGCCCCAGGTGGTCCTTCAAGGCCAGCAGGTCAGCCTTGCAGGGCCCCTCGCCGACGAACAGAAAGTGCACCTGGGGCACTGTTTGCAGCCGGTGGGCCGCCTCCAGCACCGTCTCCAGCCCCTGGGCCAGGCCATGGACGCCGGCATAAAGCACCACGAACCGGCCTTCCAGGCCCAGCCGGGCCCGCAGCGCAGCCGCGCCATCCGGGTCTGGGCGGAACAGGTCGGTGTTGGCTCCGTTGGGGATGAGGACCAGTTTGTCCCGATAGCCCCGGGCGGCCAGACGCTGGCGGATGCCCTCCGTGACCACGACGATGTGGCGGGCCCTATTATAGCACAATTTCTCCAGTTTGCCAGCCAGCGCGATGGCATGGGGGTTGGCCAGTTCCCCCAAGGCCACGGCCGATTCGGGCCACAGGTCACGCACCTCGAACACCAGGGGGATGCGCCGCAGCCGGGAAAGGGCCAGCGCCGCTCCGCCGACAAAGAGCGGCGGCGAGGTGGCATAGAGCAGGTCGTAGTGTCCACGGGCCAGGAGCAGGCCGGCCAGGGCCGCGCTGCCCATGTAGGAGAGGTAGAAGGCCAGCCGGGTGCGCATCGTCTTGACGGGAGAGGTTTTGACCCACACCCGGATGACATCAATCCCCTCCAGGGAGGCCCGCTCATAAAGCCTGCCCCGGTATTCGGGCGGGATGATGCCCGAAGGGTGGTTGGGTATCTCGGTCAGCATGGTGACCTGGTGCCCGGCCGATACCAGATAGTGGGCCATTTCGTAGGCCCGCGTCTGAGTGGCCCCCACTTCAGGGGGGAAGTATTGGGAGAGGTAGAGGATGCGCATGGTGGGTTACAACGGGATGCTCTCCGCGTAGATCCGAGACAGGAACGGGGTTTTGCGTTCCAGTTCAGATGCGGTGCATACCAGCAGGTCTACGCCGATCGGCAGGTCGAAATACCGGTAGAACGGCAAGCTGCGCGCGATCCGATCCGCAGGCGAATTCTGCTCCGGCGTGTTGGCCAAAATGATCAGGAGGTCCACATCGCTGGTACCCACATGGTCGCCCCGGGCGATGGAGCCGAAAACGCGCACATCTTGTACGTTGCTGTGGGCTGTTCGTATCTGATGGGCAATGGCGCGGAGCCTGGCCCACAGTTCATCTCTGTTCAAGGAGATGGTCTTTACAGAACCGGATGATATTTGTTGCAGCATAGAGAGCTTCTCGCGCCAGTTTCTGGTTAAAATAGTCGGCCGGCTTGCCCTCGGCAAATCCATTGGGATAGCGGGCCGGGATATAGTATGCATCCAGCAACTGCGCCCACTCGATCACTTCCTGGGGAACCGGTAGCCCACTAAGGCGGCGCAGCATCGCCGTAATCGCGTGTCCCCAGACGGTGTAGCCGCGATTCATCAGCAACGCCTCCACCGCCTTTTCCGCCGCCTGCTGGCTGGTGAAGCAGGCCCATTCCCAGTAGGCGTATTCCAGGTCCAGGCAAGCGCGTTGCAGGTCACGCTCGGCTTGTTCCAGCCAATCCATGTATCGGTTCATCGCCCATTTATTCACCAGGGTGTGTTACCCTCGTTTTCCCCCTGCCGATTATACCTCATCAGGCCCATTGTGGCAAAGCAGGGCCGCGGTCTGTTGCCGGACAGGAGGGCGCTGTGCCGGTGGGGTGGGATCCGCGGGTAGCCCAATCGCGCAATATCTCCACAATGCGCCGGCCAGCGTGGCCGTCCCACAGTTCCGGCACACGGCCGGCCTTGCTCTCCCCGGCCAGGATGCGCCGCACCCCATCCACGATGCGCACCGGATCGTTCCCCACCAACGTATTGGTCCCCTCGGTGATGGTCACCGGCCGCTCGGTGTTCTCGCGCAGGGTCAGGCAGGGGATGCCCAGGATGGTCGTCTCCTCCTGGATGCCGCCGGAGTCGGTCAGGACGGCCCGGGCGTGCATCATCAAGTCCAGGAACTCCAGGTAGCCCAGCGGTTCCACCAGGCGGAGGTCAGGAGCCATCAGCAAGCGTCCCTCCAGCCCGAACTCGCGCAGCCGGCCGGCCGTGCGGGGATGAATGGGAAAAAGGATGGGCAGGTCGCGCTGAATCTCGGCCAGGGCGTCCAGGATGCCGGAGAAAACGGCCGGGTCGTCCACATTGGACGGCCGGTGCAGGGTGAGCAGGGCGTAGCGTCCCGGCTGCAGACCCAAGCGGGCCGGCGTGCCCAGCGTCCGGGCCCGCTCGCGGTGTTTGAGGAGCGTATCAATCATCACATTGCCGACGAAAAAGACCTTCTCCGCCGGGATGCCCTCGCGTTGCAAGTTCTCGCCCGCGTCCCGCGAGGTAGTAAAAAGGAGGTCAGACAGGGCGTCGGTGACGATGCGGTTGATCTCCTCGGGCATGCGTCTGTCAAAGGAGCGCAGGCCGGCCTCGACATGGGCCAGCGGCACCCCCACTTTGGCGGCGGTGATGGCGCAGGCCAGGGTCGAGTTGACATCGCCCACGACCACCACCGCGTCGGGCCGCTCCTCCAGGAGCACCTGCTCGAAGCCGACCATCACCCGCGCCGTCTGCGCGGCGTGCGAGCCGGAGCCCACCCCCAGGTAGAGGTCCGGCCGGGGGATGCCCAGTTCATCGAAAAAGACCTGGGACATGGCTTCGTCGTAGTGCTGGCCGGTATGCAGCAGGCGCTGGCGGATGTCGGGGTAGCGGCGCATCTCCTCGACCAGCGGGGCGATTTTCATCAGGTTGGGGCGGGCGCCCACCACATTCAGCACGCGCATCTGCTATGCTTCCCCGGTCAATTGGGTATACACCTGGTTCAACTGCCGGCCGGCAACGGACCAGTTGTATCTCTCTTCAGCCGCCCGTCGGCCAGCCAACCCCATCTCTCGGCGGCATCCTGGGTCGCGTAGCATTTCCACCGCCCGGCGGATGCTTTCCGGCGTGACCTCTGCCAGAAGCACACCGCAGCCGGTTTCCCTTACAATCCGTCCCAGATCACCGACGTCGTTGGCGATGATCGGCCGGCCAGCGGCCATGGCGTTGGAGAGGGTATTGGGGGCATTACAGGCCGCGCCGGGATAATCGGGCAGCAGGCAGTAGTAGATGACGTCGGCTGCACGCGTGTACAGCGGCACCTGTTCAGCCGGCAGCCAGCCCAGATAGCGGACGTTGGACAGCCCCTGCACCGCCTGCTCCACTGCCGCGCGCTGATGGCCATCTCCCCACAGGAGCACCTGCACGTCCGGCAGTCCCCGCCCGGCCTCGATCAGGGGCAACAATTGGCGGTTGCGCGAAAAGCCGCCGATGTAGGCGACAACATAGTCTTCGGGCCCCAGGCCCAGGCTGGCCCGTGCCGCCACCCCCGCGCCCGGCTCTATGGCATCGAACGGTTCGAGCGAGGGGTAATTGCCGATCGTGATGATCGGGTTGACCCCGCGCGCCCGCAACTTGTCTGCAAAGACTGTGCTGGCCGTGATGGTCAGGTCCACCCGCCGCAGCAGCCATCGCTCCAGCCAGGAGAGCGCCCCCACCAGCGGCCGTGGCAGATAGAGTGACATGAGCGCCGGGTAGTCCTCGTGGGCATCGTAAACCAATCTCGCCCCGGTGCGCCTCTTGAGCCACCAGCCGGCCGGCAAGGTGTCCAGGTCGTGACAGTGGAGGATGTCAGGGTGGAGCGAAACGGCTCGAGGGATCGCCGCCCGCCAGAAGCGCGGCGTATGTAGCAACTGCCGGACCCCGGCGCCGTAGATGGTGCGCACATGTTGGATGCGCTCCACCCGGTAGCCGGAGAGCCTCTCCTGGGGCAGGAAGCGCGCCTCACGGTCCCAACAGATCACCGTTACCTCATGGCCGGCGCGGGCCAGGGCCTCGGCCTCGCGGGCCACGCGGGGGTCGGGGCGAAAGGCATTGGAAAGGAGCATCACCACACGGCTCATAGACACACTCGCTCCTCGAAACGAATTTTCACCCGCCCTGTTCTTGCCCCTTCCTATAAAGCCCCATCCACCCAAATATGTCCAATACCTGGGCCATAGCCTCTGCCCCCAGTTCCTCAGCCACCTCAACCGGCGCGGGGCCAGCCCAGGCGCGAGGCCGGCCTGGGCACGCCCACAACCGTGACCCCGTCGCGCTCCTGCCGCTCGAAATCGGCCGGAGCCAGGAGCGTCACCCGGTAGCCGGCCGCGGCCAGCGCCCGGCACTGGCGGTGGAAGATGCGCCCGTCGAGGGGGGAGTGGACGGAGGTCAGCGCCCCAACCCGAGACGGCCCCGGATGCTCCCGATCAGCCAATATCCCCCTCCAACTGCCGGTAAAGCGCGACGAGCCTGGCACTTTCCTGTTTCCAGTTGTAAGCGGCGACCACCCGTGCCGTGTTATCTCTGGCGCAGGCATACCGCACCGGGTCCTCCAGCAGGCGGGCAATCCCCTCTGCAATCGAGGCCGGATCATCGGGGTTCACAACCTCGCCCACACCGTATTCCCGGATGATTCGGGCGATCTCCGGCAGATCGCTCCCCACCACCGGGATGCCTGCGTGCAGGTATTCGAACAATTTGTTCGGCAAAGCCAGGCGATAACTGCGACAGACAGGTTGGATCAACACGACACCCACATCGGCCGAAGCGGTGTAACCGGGGAGGTCGGCCAAAGGCACCCGGCCGGGCAGATAGACCCGCTTCCACACACCGGACTGGATTCGACGCAGGCCTTCGGAGCGCAGCGGCCCATCCCCCAGGACCACCCCGGCGACGCCCGGCAGGCGCTGGACCGCCTCCAGGAACGGCTCAATACCCCGTCCGGACACCACACCACCTTGATAGAGCGCAATCTTGAGGTCGCCTGGAATGCCCAGTTCTTCTCGCAAGCGGTTGGAGCGCCCAGGAGAGGACCATTCCGGGCAGTTGACGATCACGACCGGTCTCCGGATGCCGTACAGACGGACCAGTTCATCGGCGATGCCCTCGCTCACCGTGATCACGGCGTCTGTCCGGCGAATCAGGGTTCGCTCCGGCCAGACCCAGATACGTTGATAGAACCCGGCCAGCCGGCTGCCGGCAAAACTGCGCCCGGTTTCCAGTTCATGGGCATCGTACACCAGGCGTGCGCCGGTCCGCCGGGCAGCCAGCCAGGCCGGCAACAGCGTATTCGCATCGTGTGCATGGTAAACTCGGGCCGATTCCTGGGAGGCAAACCGCTGCACCCGCACGATGAACTCCAGGTATTTGACCAACGGGGCCACCAGGCGCCCGCGCCAACCTCGGGAATATAAACGCAGGCGATGCACCCGATAACCGGCCCCTGTCTCTTCCTCGGCCAGGCCTGGCTGCCAGAGCGCGATCACCGTCACGGCGTAGCCGGCCTCAGCAAGGGCCTGGGCCTCCTTGTGGACACGGGCGTCATGGGTAAAGTTGTTGAGGACCAGCATGGAAACGGGAATAGACACCTTGCTTCCTCCAGAAGGCTTCTCGGCTATCGAACTCCTTATCCTCCCTGGAAGGTAAGGAACCGTAGGGCCGCCGTCCTAATGATGTCTACCCGTTTTCTTCCGAAACCAGGACCATGCTTCTCGCAGGTGGGCCGGCCGAATGATACCCAGGGCCATAATCCACAATCACAATCATCGCCCCAACTCCCTCCTTATGTTGTCCAAGGCGCCGGCCCGAAAATAATGCTCCCCCACCTCCGGCGGCACAGTATGCTCTCGCCAGCGCAACGCGACCTGCAGCAAGTCCTGAGGCGTTGGTGTCAAAAAGGCGTGGCCGGCCTGATGAAGGTGCAACACGATCTCGTGGCCGGAAAATGGCAGAATAACCGTGGGCACGCCCAGGGCCAACGCCTCGTAATGACAGGTCGAGGCGATGCTGATATGCAAATGCGCGCGGGTCAGCAACTCGAAAGTGGACGGCGGCTCGCTCCCCAACAGCACACAGACGTGTGGATTGGCCCGGAAGGCGTTCTCATACGGCTCTTTGCTAAGGTCGTAGCACGGATGGAGTTTGAAGTAGAGGCGGAACGCTAATTGCCCTTCGGCCAGTGCAAGGAAATCCGAGAACCAGGCAATCAGCTTGGCGGTGTCCGTGCCTTGAGTGGTCACGACCATCACGCACTCGGCGTCATCCTTCCCCACCGTTCGATTTCGGTAGCCATCCATCCGCAGGCTACCGACAGGAACGAGTTCCTCTTCCTTCCAGAAGCCGGTCGCTAGCAGCTCCTCCTTCCAATGCTCTCCGTACAAAAAGATCCGGTCGGGGATGGGCATGGCGGACTTGTACGGCAGAGCGTAGGGGGTCCACGAGTAGCCCGGGTGATAGCGATAGACTACGCCATGCTGGAACTCGATCACCTGAATGCCCAATTCCTTCGCCGCGGCCACCAGATTATACCCACCGAAACCCTCCACGAGCAGATATTCGGGCAGTATCCGTTTCAGCAGATAGGTGTAGAGCCTTTTCGACCAATAGAACAGCCGGATCAGAGATAATACCGTGGGGAATGGGAGCGTTTCTCGTCCCAACGCACGGTTCAAGCGCGTGGCAAGCTGGCGAGCCAGATCCGATATATAACGCGGCCCGCTGAGCCTGGCAAGTAAGACGGCCATTCCCAGTAAAGCGGCGTTAGTCAGGTCGCTGGGGATCAGTGCGCTTCTACTTGTAGCGCCAAAAACGCGGCTATTGAGGACCTCGATCTTCACATAGTCGCCGATGGTCAACAACAGGTCGTCGAAATAGACGTCTTTGTAGAGGCCGCCCACATATTCCGAGCGGGCCGAGGAAGGGCTTTGGACGAGATAACGTGCTTTACGTAACCGGGGCAGGCGAAAAATGTCCCTGGCTGCCGTGGCGATCCACTGACTGTAGTCCCGCTTGGCCTGTTGGTTATCCAGTGAAGGGTGTTGCAGGGCCTTGACAACGCTGAAGCGCAAGAGAGGCCAGATACACCAGCCGTCCACCTGGTAGCGCAAGAGATCGAGCCGGGCCTCTACCTCAGCGATTTGCGCCATCACAGCTTCCAACGAGAGTCCCCCCTGGTTCATTTGACCCCCTCACGCAACGGCCCAATAATCCGCGGCGCGATCGCCTTCACATACGAGCGGACGTTTTCCTCGGCGCTGATGCCGGACGATTTTTCCCACAGGCTCATCCGGCTCAGTTCGCCCAGGTCCACGCCCTGGTATGCCAGCACCTGGCTATCCCGCAGCCAGACTTCGGCCAGTTCCAGCGCCTCCTGGGCTGTCTCAATCTGGTCATCCAGATGCCCCAGACCCCACAGGCTGTAAAAGGGCATCTGCGCTTCCTGGCAGGTCCACAGAACCGCCGCATCCGTGGCCAGGAGAGTCGCCCGGGTTGCGAGTTCCGGATATTGGCGCTCCAGTTGTTCATACAAGTCCGGATTCCGGACCCACAAGAAGAGCATCATCGGCCCTCCTGAGGCTGGCCGGGCAGGCGCTCCCGGATGCTCCGCCACAACTGGGCCAGGCGGCGGCGTTCCGCCGTCGAGAAGAACCCGCTCAACCCCAGCAGCACGGGGAAAGCAGCCAGCAGGGCCACCTTGAGCAGGAGGCGCAGCCAGAACGTCTCCGGTACTACCCACCAGCCGATGGCGAACAATCCTCCTGCCAGCAACAAGATGCGCGCCAGCCGGCCGTACTGGTAACGGATCGGGAACAGGCGCTGCCCGATGGAGAAGATTCCTGCCAGGAGTGCCAGGAAGCCGATGAAGGTGTTGATCCCGGCGGCGATAATTCCGTACTGCGGGACCAACCAGAAATTCAAGCCGACGTTCAGCGCGCCGGCCGAGAGGGTGACGATGGGGATCCAATAGGTACGCTTGCTGTAGAAAAGGCCGTTCACCGGGAAAAGGTAGAGGAAGCGGACAAAGTAAGCCAGGACAATCCAGGGAACCACCCGGTAAGCCATCCAGTACGCCGGCCTGGCCATGACCTCAATGGCCTCGCGCGAAAGCAGAGCCAACGCCAGGCCCAGGCCGGCCATGGCCAGCACCTGGTAGGTGATGAACAGGCTCACCATCTGGTCGTTCTCGCGGTCACCGGCATGCCGGTAGAAAAAGGGCACCCAGGCGTTGTTCAGCGCCACGGCTACCATGTTCAGGAGGAATCCGAATTGGTAACCCAGCGTATATAGCCCTATCTGTTCCTTGGAGACCATGCTGTCCAGGACTACGCGGTCGGAAAGGTTCAGCACCCAGCCCCCCAGGAGGTGGGGCAGGAGCGGCAGGCTGAGGGCCAGCGACATGCCCACCCACGCCCAGGAGAAGCGCAGACGGCTGCTGCGCACCACCACCCAGAGCGCCGGCAGGGCCATCAGCAGGGCAGCGATGACCTGGGCGCGCAGGTTCCCCAAGGCTCCCTGGCGGAACACCGCCACAAAGAGGATGATCAAGAGCGTGGTGAGCAAAAAGTCGCTGAGAGTAAAGAGGACATACCGGCCAGGCTGTTGCCGGGTGCGGAACAGGGTCAGGGGAACGATCTGGGTTATGGAGATGCCGGCGTTCCAGACGGTGAGCAGCAGATAGGGATGGAAAGGGGTCTGGGGCAGGACCAGGCCGAAGAACCACTGCCCCCCGAAGGTGAGCAGAAGCGTGGTTAGCAGGCTGCTGCCGAGCAAAAACGTGCTGACCGTGCCGATGTAGGCGCGTTGCTCCTGGCTACCCTCCTGGAAGTCAAAGTAAAAGCGCATCAGAGCGCCCTGGATGCCCAGAGTCAGGAGGATGCTCAAGAACGAATAGACCGGGCCGACCACACCCAGGATGCCATAGTCCGCTGGCGTCAGGACACGGGTGTACAATGGCAACAGGAGAAAAGAGAGGCTACCCCGTAACGCCTCTCCCAGGGTATAGATAAACGATTGGCCGGCAAAGCGCTGGAGTTTTGCGAACATTCGACTCGGCTGACAACGATCCTGCGGTTATCCCCTTATCTCACACAATCCCACGTCAACGGCGTTCCCCGCTCCATATCATGCGCCGCCCTGCGCCCCAACACGTCGGGCAGGTGTTTGGGCGGCAATCCATGCCCCGGCCGGATCGAGCGCACATTCTCCTCCGTAAACACTTCTCCCGCCTTCACATCCTTCACCACAAACAACGACCGTCGGAAAACCCTGCTTTGGGCCTCTCGTTCACTCACGCCATAGTGCACCTCACCCAGCGCCTTCTCAACAGTGCGAATTGCCTCAACCATAGCCTTCAACTCATGCGGCTCCAGAGAGAACGCGCTATCGGGGCCAGGAATATCACGGGATAATGTGAAATGTTTCTCCACAATGCAGGCGCCTAATGCCACCGCCGCCACCGGTACAGCAATGCCCAGGGTGTGGTCCGAAAGCCCCACCGGAATCCCGAACGCTTCGGCCAGATGAGGAATGGTTCGCAAATTCATCTCCTCAGGTGGGGCCGGGTAGGCACTGGTGCACTTGAGCAGGGCGATTTGGGTTGCCCCGGCGCGGCGGGCGGCCCGCACCGCCTCTTCTATTTCACTCAGGGTTGCCATCCCGGTGGAGATCATCAACGGCTTGCCTGTGCGCGCCATCTTTTCTATGAGAGGGATATCTACAATCTCAAAAGATGCCACCTTGTGGACCGGCACTCCCATCTCTTCCAAGAAATCCACGGCCGTGGGGTCAAAGGCTGTAGAGAAGAGGTCTATTCCGATTTCATCGGCAATCTCTTTCAGTTTGGGTTGCCACTCCCAGGGCATGTAGGCTTCGCCGTAGAGGTCGTAAAGGGTGCGACCGTCCCAGAGGGTTCCCCCGCCGATACGGAAGTACTCTTTGTCCGATGGGATGGTCAGCGTATCGGGCGTATACGTTTGGAGTTTGACGGCATCCGCACCTGCTTCTTTGGCGGCGTGAATCAGCGCGACCGCCTGCTCGAAATCCTGATTGTGGTTGGCGGATAGCTCAGCAACGATGTAGACCGGCTCGCCCCAGCCAATATGACGGCTTCCTCCTATGCCAATGTAGTTCATCATCATCCACCTCCGCCCTGCTTCTGGAAAACCAAATGCACCGCTTGATGGCCACTGATCATAGTTACACCGCTCCCTTTATACCCAGCCTTCATAAATGCGCGAAAGGATGCCTCGTTGTTTTGCTTTATATATGCATGAATTACATTGATCTCGGTAAGGTCAAATAACCTTTGAGAGGCAAGCTGAATGATTATGCTTCCAAAGCCTTTGCCACGGTTCTCTCGATCAACAGAGACCGAGATCACTGCTTCATTCTTCCTCACTACATCGAACCGCACCTGTCCAATAGGTACGCCTGCGCTATCCTCGGCGATAAGGAGGAGGCAACCGCTATTACCGAGTTTTGCGTTGAACCACCGAAGATGTTCTTCCCACGGTATTGGCTCTGATGAAAATGAAACTGCTCGCACCTCTGGATCGTTTGCCCACTCCCAGAGCAGCCTACAATCGTCTTCGCGTACTCGCCGCAACCTCACGCTTTCGCCTCTCACGTGCATCAGAGCCCTATCGACTCCGTCGCCATCCACCAATTGCCTACCGCACTTGCTCATCTCAGCGCGTGCCCTTGGTGCCCTCAGCAACTGCGTCACCACCTGGGCCGTTTCCGTGGGAGAAACATCTTCGTACCATCCCAGGTTTACAGCCACCCCCACCGCATCAAGGCGTTCAGCGATAGGGCGCTGATTGCTGGCAAGGATCAGGATAAGAGCAGGCACCCCCATAAAAGCCAACTCCCAACTTGTGCTTCCTCCCGCCGACACGACCACATCGGCCCAGGCCATCAGTTCGGGCATGTTCGTCACGTTGCTTTCCAGCCGGATGGGAAAGCGCAAATCCTGAACGGCGGATTGCAGTTCTTCATAGTGGGGGTTGCTACCGCCCACCACAACGATTGCCTCCAGTCCGTCCACGTCCACCCGCTGCAATGCCTGAACCACCTTGAGGGTCACATTATCGGGGTCGCTGCCGCCCATGGTGACCAGCACCTTACGCGCCACCTCCGGTATTTCCCGCTTCCAGCCCCGCCATTTGAGAAACTCTCTTCGCAGGAGCACATAACGCGTCCCCAGCAACAGTTGGGTGTAAGGCTGTCTGTTTTGGTACAGGTCTTCGTGGGCGTGGATGTTCTGATTCAAGACCAAATCCGCAGAGTAATGCCCGGCATGTCCGTTATCGTCAATAAATAGCAGACGTAGCCCCGATCCTTTAATAGCCCGCTGGTAATCGGCGCCAAAGTGGTATCCATCCACCACAACCCAATCGGCTCCAACCTGGTGTGCAAGGTCTGCCGTCCGGATGACGTCATCCGGGCTTCCCGGCTGGACCGGCAGGTGGACCACTTCCATCCCTTCCGAGTGCAGGCGGGACTCCAGCGCTGGTACTTCCGTAGCCATCAGAAAAACCACCCGGCCGCCGGCATCCTGCCAGGCTTGGGCCAGGGCCAGGCAGCGCATCAGGTGGCCCGTGCCGATCTGCGCGCTGGCATCAGAGCGAATGAGCAGTGGTCCTAGAATCGCCATGACTACCAGGCAGAGAATCCACCATCTACAACTAAACATTCCCCAGTGATGTAGGAAGCATCGTCTGAGGCTAAGAAGGCCACAGCGCTTGCGATCTCTTCTGGGGATGCCATCCGCCCCAGCATCGTCTTACGGGCGTAGTTGCTGACAAACTCGTCTGATTGCAGAACAGAACGGATACCGCCGGATACGACTGCGTTGACGCGCACTCCCCGTTTGCCCCACAACGCAGCCAAATATCTGGTTAGTCCCAATATCCCAGACTTGACAGCAGCGTACTGCACAGGTGTAGGCGCCATCCCTACGGGATAGATGGAATGATCCACGCCGACCAGAGCATAGACTGACGACAGAAACACGATACTGGCTGTCGTACCTGGACTAAGCTGCTCTACCAGGTATCGCGCACACAGGAAATGTCCCGCTACGTCTACTTCGAACAAACGACTAAAGCTATCATGGGACAGTTGCTCAAATGGTTTGGCGATCTCATCTCGCAGAGATGCATTGGCAACCAGAATAGTCGGAATATCCACATGCGTAGTCAGCCATTCTAAGGCTGAACGAATGCTATGTTCGTCCGCCAAATCGAGCTCAAGCGGCACCAGCATGTTAGTAAATTCGTTCGCTTGTTGTGCAATCCAGGCCTCTGCCTTCTTCGCCTGCCGCGAAGCCACCACCACCTTCGCGCCCTCAGCAACCAATCTATGGGTGATGGCACCCCCAAGCAACCCGGTTGCGCCTGTTACCAGCGCAACGCGATTCGACAAGCCTCTCATCCACGTTGCCTCATTATAAGAAACTCGCACAGTTCAAAGTCAAACCGGGTTCCCACATGCACCGAACGTTCCTCCGGGGTCACAATAACGCCCAGACGAGGACCAAAGAAGTGGCCTATAGCCTGTAATTTTTCCAAGAATGCGATTTTGATCGAGCCGTTGGGACGATAGACTGGTGGTAGTAGAGGCCGCTCCCGCATATATTGTTCGCCAAAGTACAGGCGCCAGCGGCCATCATCTTGCACCACAGCCCAATGGAAGTAGTGTGGGTCAATTGATGTAACACTCACCAAGAAATCTAGGTCACCTCGCAAGAAGCATTCTACACTGGTCTTCAGGTCTTCTACCGAGCGCAACGGCGACGTCGGTTGCAAGCAGACTAATATCTCTTTCGGCTGCCCCCGCTCAGCCAAGAAAGCAGCCATATACTGACATGGCACATGTGACGGTACCAGATCTCCGCACAGATCGGGTGGTATCAGAATGGGAACCTTTGCTCCGTATTGGCGAGCTACCTCCGCGATGGTCGGGTCTTCTGTACATACGTAAACATCTTCAAATAGACCAGAGGCAAGAGCCGTTTCTATCGAATAGGCAATCATAGGTTTGCCAGCCAGAGGAAGCAGATTCTTCCCCGGTAAGCGCTTACTTCCTGCCTTGGCCGGAATGGCACAAAGTATCTCCTTGATCATTCAGCAAATCTCCTGTGGAAAAGGGTCCACAGCTATAGGCTCAAGCGGCAAAATACCATCTCGTTCTCTCAATCCTCGCACCAGAATATCAGCGAGTTCTAATTCTTCAGCCCGATCAATATCTAACCCCCTATTCCCATCCATTGGTGCCAGATGGAAAGGATCGCCATAGAAAGATCGTTGTTCAAGGAAATCAGATACTCTTGCCCACCAGATAGCCCCCGTAGGGCAATAGACCACACCAAGTTCCTGGCTAGGCACCAGGAATTTATCACCAAATAACCATCTTCCTTTTTGCCCATCATCCATCACAAGTGCCCAATGCGGATAAACGCCCCTGTACGGCACAACGGAGATCTGGAAATGACGATGATTATTCTCAAAAAGACTATAATGCTCCACAATGTCTTCGCTGCGTCTGAGAGGGCAATTTGGCATAAGTTGGCATAACGCATCAACCTCTATCCCCTGAGCCGATAACACTTCCAGCACATGCAATCCGACATCTACTAGACTGGCCTGATCCGTAGCCAACTCCTGCGGCCGCGGTAGATATTCAGCGCCGTACCACTCTGCAATACGCCCTATAATGGGGTCATCCGTAGAGACTATCACCATCTCGAATAGCTTGCTATTTAGGGCAGCAGAAACGGTATAAGCAAGCATAGGATGACCCAAAAATGAACGAAAGTTCTTCTTAGGAAGTCGCTTTGAGCCGCCGCGTGCGGGTATAATTGCAATCAATATTGGTTTTGCCATCCAAGTTCCACCCATCTCTTTTCAATCGCAGCTGTACGCGCTGCAAGGACCACACCCAATACGCGACGCGCCTGTCTCAGGTCCACAATTGGTAGTGCATTATTTGCTATACAGGCTAAGAAATGTTCAACTTCAGCCAGGTACATTTGATTTGTGTCGAATACATAGGGCATAGTTTCCCATCCACCGCTCTCGGCCCGATATAGCCGCACCTGGTTTCCAGGGTAATCCCAAATTAGTGTGCCCAACTCACCTACCAATTTACAGGAGCGGGCATAGTTCCGTTGGACAAAATCCATGTGCACGTCAACCTGAGCACCATTGGCAAACCGCAACAACACTGTAGCACTATCCTCCACATCTACTTCCAAGTCGCTCACCCTTCCAGCCATACAAGTTAATTCTGCGGGGTTGCCGATCAGCCAAAGTACATAATCCAGTTCATGAGAGGCGTCCAGAATAATCCCACCCCCCAGGTCTTTACGCGCCGTGTAGCTCTGGCGATAATCTTGCCAGGGACGCCAGTCAGGCAAGTATTGGCCTACCTCGGCCCGCCCCCACAGAATCCGGCCAATGGCCCCGTCGTCCACCAACTGTTTGACCCTTTGTAGACCAGGGTGGAAACGCAGGTTGTAACCCACCTGTACAACCCGTTGACAGGCTTCGCTGGCAGCGATCAACTCATCCACGCCGTCGAGCGTATGGGAAAGCGGCTTCTCGATAAAGACATGCGCGCCGCTCCGCACTGCGCGCAAAGCCTGTTGCACATGGAACACAGGTGGCGTGCATACAAACACCAGATCAGGCTTTGTCACGGCTATCGCCTTCTCGAAATCAGTAAAAGGCTCTATCCCCAACTCCGCTACCATTGGCGCTAACCGGTCGGGATCAGAATCGCAAGCTGCCAGACGTTGAATGCCCAATGCGCGCAGATTACGCATGTGACGCCGGCCAATAGAGCCTGATCCAACCACCAGCACAGCATAGTCCACAGACTGCATGATCATTTGCTGTAATAACATGTAATCTTATGTATCGCAGCAATCACATCATCCACGTCATCATCGCTCATGCGCGGAAAAATCGGGAGTGTAACAATTCGCTCATAAGCCGCCTCTGCCACAGGACACAAACCCGGCTTTGTGCCGAATCGCTCACGGTAAAAGGGGTGCAGATGCACCGGAATATAGTGGACATTGACGCCGATCCCTTCGGCCCGCAAGGCAGAAAAGATCTCAGCCCGCGTCACTTTGAACTTTGTCAGGTCGAACCGCACCACATACAGGTGATAGGCATGAGCGCTCTCCTCCCGAACTCTTGGAGGCTGAACTGCCGGCATCGCGGCGAACGCCGCATCATATTGTCGGGAAATCTCCTGGCGGCGCCTGACCCAGGCCGGCAGTTTCCGCAATTGGCTCAACCCCAGTGCGCATTGAATATCGGTGAGCCGATAATTATAGCCCAAATCCACCATCTCGTAGAACCAAGAACCCTGTTGCTCGCGCTGGCGATGGTCGCTAGTGATACCGTGGTTGCGGAAGGTCCGCATCCGCCGGGCCAATTGGGGATCATCCGTGGTAATCATCCCCCCCTCACCGGTGGTAATGTGCTTCACCGGATGGAAACTGAACACGGTCAGATCGGCCAGTGAACCGACGGGGCGTCCCTTATAAGTGCCACCCAGAGCATGGCAGGCATCGGCCACCAACATCAGGCCATACCTGTTAGCAATGGCTCGCAGGGCATCATAGTCACAAGGCTGTCCAGCATAATCCACCGCGATAATCGCCTTCGTGCGCGGGGTGATTTTCGCTTCGGCCTGCGCTGGATCCAGCAGCAGTGTGTCGGGATCCACATCGGCAAAGACCGGCACACCACCCTGAAAAACAACGCAATTGGCACTGGCGGCAAAGGTCATCGCCGGCACAATCACTTCGTCACCTGGGCCAATGCCAATCGCGTACATTGCCGCGTGAAGTGCCGCTGTGCCACTGCTGACCGCCACCGCCTCTTTTGCCCCAACGGTCTCTGCAAAAGCCCGCTCAAACTCGTCCACCTTGGGCCCGGTGGTCAGCCAATCAGAACGTAACACCTCAACCACGGCTGCGATATCCTCATCATCCAGCCACTGGTGGCCATAGGGTAGCATTGTCCTCCGGACAGGCGTGCCGCCGTGAATCGCCAGGTCATCTGTCAAAGTTGTCATCGCAGTTCCTTGACCAGTGCCCGTAAATCATCTACTGACAGCCACTGCGTGTTCGTGTCACTCGTGTAACGAAACCCATCCGGTAGCGGCTTTCCGCCAGACCAATTGCCGGAAAACCACCATGGATGCACAGGTTGAATGACGAACATGTCATCAAGCTCCAACGTGTGGCGTGCCTCGTCTTCGGATATCAAAACCTCGTGGAGTTTCTCCCCCGGCCGGATGCCGATATATTCTACCTCGCAGCCAGGGGCAACGGCTTCCACAAGGTCCATGATGTTCGTGCTGGGGATCTTGGGGACAAATACTTCCCCCCCCTGCATCTGCTCGATACAGCGAATGACGAACCGCACCCCTTGCTCCAGTGTAATCCAGAAACGAGTCATGCGCCGGTCGGTAACCGTCACCTTGCCATTCCGACGCTGTTCCAGAAAGAGGGGGATGACACTTCCCCGGCTTCCGACCACGTTACCGTATCGCACGCAACTGAAGCGGGTGCCCGTACCACCGGCGTAGGCATTGCTCTGTACAAAGAGCTTCTCGGCACACAGTTTCGTGGCACCGTACAAATTGATCGGGTTCACCGCCTTGTCCGTGCTCAGGGCCATCACTTTTCTGACACCCGTGTCTAATGCGGCGTCAATCACATTGCGCGCGCCCATCACGTTCGTCATGATGGCTTCGATAGGGTTATACTCGCAGGCCGGCACCTGCTTCAGCGCTGCGGCGTGCACGACAACGTCCACACCGTTCATAGCCCGGCGCAGACGATCCACATCACGCACATCCCCAATGAAATAGCGCAGGCTGGGATGGTCAAAGCCGCTCATACGCATCTCATGCTGCTTGAGCTCATCCCGGCTATAGATAATGAGCCTGCGGGGATGATAGTCCTGCAGCATGACCTCGACGAACTTCTTACCAAAGGAACCGGTAGCGCCGGTGACTAAAACCGCTAGATTGGGCCAATCCATGCTCTTCACTCTCCTTGAGACATCGTGAGGTAAAACGCAGACACATTGCGCTCCAGCGTCGTCCCGTCGGCCAGGGTGAAAACGGCCAGGCGCTTTGGCGCCAACCCAATGGCCTGCCAGACCTCCCGGGGGAGCAGGGTGTAGGTCGCCCCGCTGCCCATCAGGAAACGCACGGTGGCCTGTTTTCCGGTCGGGCCGGCCACCACGTCCTCAAGATCGATCACCCCCATCTCAGACCTGCCGAGGCCTTCCACCGGCTACCCGGAAGCCGGGAAACCGGTCCTATCCCCCCGGCCCTTCCTGGCAAAGTCGAGAATATACCCGATGTAGGCCTCAAAATCGCCCAGATTCTCTTGAAGAATCCGGTACACTGTGGCATCGTCAACCTCCCAGTAGAGGTGCACCAGCCGGTTGCGAAAACCCACCATCTTCCGCAGGGTAGGCAGAAACGACTCCGGCACGATGCCATTCTCCCATAGGATGCGAAACGTGTCGTAATAGTCGGCCGGCGGGCGATACCCCTCCTCGGCGACGATATGATGGGCGATGTCCAGGCAACACTCGATGGCGATTTGGAGCAGATACTTGGCTCCGGCTACCCTGGAAAAATCCTGAAGGAACGCCTCTCTGGGAAGAGCCGCCAGGATGCGCATCTGTTCGAGATAGCCGTGCAGTCTGCCGAGAATCTCGGCCAGACGATCAGAGTCGACCACGGAGCAGTCCCTCCCGATGCACCTTATCCAGAAAAGCCTCGCGCAGACGATGGGCGATGGGGGCAAAGTCCAGGTACTGCTTCCAGGTCTGCGCTTCAAAGGCCACCCGCTGGGTTCGATCCCGTTCGTAGAGCCGTATCCCCTCCTGGAGGACCTTCCCCCGGACCTGGAGCGGGGCTGCATCCACAGAGCGCACCTCTACCCCCCACAGGCCACTTGCCTCCTCAACGGCTGCCTGGATTTCCAGTTCCAGCATCAGGCGTTCATAAGGGGGAAACGGCCGGCCCAGGACCAGCGCCAGGTCGACATCGCTCAGCGGCGTGGCCGTCCCCCGCGCCACAGACCCGTAAAGATAGGCCACCTCCACCGGATACCGCTCCAGAACGGCCGGGAGAACCTGCCTGAGCCGGTCCAGCACCTCGGCCCGAGATCTCTGAGGAGTATGGATAGCCTCTTGTGCTTTCATCTCCGTAACCAACGGCCACCGGCACGTCCGCACGGTGCCCCAAACCGGGATAAAATCACCTGCCTGTCCAGCCGATCTATTCAGCGCGAAACCAGACCCAATCCCGGGCCGGCCAGGCCGGAAGCCATTCTACCATCGGGGAACCGCCGTGTCAAATATTGACATCTCCGCCGGCTTCGGTTACAATCTCTCCGACCTGGAGGTTTCCCTTGAAGATCGTCTCCGTCGTCGGGGCTCGTCCCCAGTTCATCAAGGCCGCGGTGGTCAGCCGGGTGCTGCGCGGGCGGCACCAGGAGAGATTGCTCCACACCGGTCAGCACTATGACTATGAGATGTCGGAGGTCTTTTTCCGCGAACTCGACCTCCCCCGGCCGGACATCAACCTGGGCGTCGGCTCGGCCTCCCACGCCCGCCAGACCGGCGAGATGCTCATCGGCATCGAACAGGTCCTCCTTCGGGAAAAGCCCGACGGGGTGCTCATCTACGGCGATACCAACTCCACCCTGGCCGGGGCGCTGGCCGCGGCCAAACTGAACCTCCCTGTTGCCCACGTCGAGGCCGGCCTGCGCTCCTTCAACCGCGCTATGCCCGAAGAGATCAACCGGGTCGTGGCCGACCGCCTCTCTGACCTCCTCTTCTGTCCCACCCGCACGGCCGTGGAGAACCTGGCGCGCGAAGGCATCACCGCCGGCGTGCACCTGGTCGGCGACGTGATGTACGACCTCCTCCTCCAGAGCCTCCCCCTGGCCGAACGCACCTCGACCATCCTGGAGCGACTGAGGTTACAACCCGGCGCCTACCTCCTGGCCACCGTCCACCGCGCCTCCAACACCGACCTGCGCGAGAACCTGGCCGGAATCCTGGCCGGCCTGGGGGCCACGGGGGAAACGGTCGTCCTGCCCCTCCACCCCCGCACCCGCCACGCCCTGGCCGGGTGGGGCCTCGTCCCGGCGGAAAAGGTCCGCCTGATCGAACCGGTCGGTTACCTGGATATGCTTGTCCTGGAAAAGAATGCCCGCCTCATCCTCACCGACTCTGGCGGGGTGCAGAAAGAGGCCTACTGGCTGGGCATCCCGTGCGTCACGCTGCGCGAGGAAACCGAATGGGTAGAGACGGTGGAGGCCGGCTGGAACGTGCTCGTGGGTACCTCGGTCGAGCGCCTTGTCGCGGCAGTGCACAGCTTCCATCCTCCGGGGGAGCAGCCGACCCTCTTTGGCTACGGCCAGGCCGGCCAAGAGATCATCCGCCTTCTGGAGGAGACCTGGGGGTAGTCAGCCTGCCCGGACAGCCTGGAAAGGTGGTCCTACGCCTGTTTCTCGGGCAGGCCTCTGGCCATGTCCTGTTCCTTCTGGCTGTAGAAGCGCCTGATCGCCCCGACCACCCTCTGGATCTGCTCGTCGCTCAGCTCCGGGTAGATCGGCAACGACAGCACCTCCCGCGCCGCCCGTTCGCTGGCCGGCAGGCTCCCCTCTGGATAGCCGAGATCGGCGTAGAGCGGCAGCCGGTGGAGCGGCACCGGATAGTAAACCATCGTGCCGATGCCCTGCTTTTGTAAATAAGCCTGCAGCTCGTCCCGATGGGGGGCCCGGATGGTGTACTGGTGGTACACGTGCCGCGCCTGCGGTCGCTCGTAGGGAGTCTCTACCGGCACCTCGGCCAATAGTTCGTTGTAGCGATGGGCGATCTGTTGGCGCTTCTCTGTCCAGTCGTCCAGATACCGCAACTTGACCCGGAGCAACGCCGCCTGGATCTCGTCTAACCGGCTGTTGAAGCCCAGCAGTTCATTGTAATACTTTTTCTTGCTCCCGTGGCGGCGCAGCATATCTACCCGTTCGGCCAGTTCCGGATCGTGGGTGGTAACCATCCCCCCATCGCCGTAGGCTCCCAGGTTTTTGGTGGGATAAAAGCTAAAGCAACCGATGTCGCCAAAGGAGCCGGCCCGCTGCCCCCCTTCTTCCGCGCCAATGGCCTGCGCGGCATCCTCGATGAGGCGGAGGCCATGCCGGCGCGCAATCTCTAGCAGCGGCCCCATCTCGGCGGTCTGGCCAAAGAGGTGGACCGGCACGATGGCCTTTGTCCGGGGCGTGACCGCCTTTTCCACCAGTTCAGGAACCAGGTTAAAGGTGCACGGGTCAATATCTACAAAAACAGGGGTCGCGCCGGCGCGCGAGATCGTGCTGGCCGTGGCTACAAAGGTAAAGGGGGTCGTGATCACCTCATCGCCCGGCCCGATCTGCAGGGCTGCCAGAGCCAGCTGCAGGGCATCGGTGCCCGAGGCGACCCCAATGCCGTACCGGCAGCCCACGTAAGCGGCGATCTCTTCCTCCAGGGCCTTGACGTTCGGCCCCAGGATCAGATGCCCGCTTTCGATGGCCGCCAGGATGGCGCCGTCGATCTCTTGCCGATAGGCCAGGTATTGCGCTTTGAGGTCAAGAATCGGGATGTCCAAGGGTCTCCCTCCTGTTCCAGATTTTTTATTGATTCTCCACGAATTCGCGGGCTGGCACGGGCCGCACGGGCCGGGCGGGAGCGCCCTTGACCAGGGTCTCATCCGGCACGTCGCGGGTGACCACCGAACCGGCCGCCACGAACGCCTCGCGGCCGATCACCACCCCCGGCAGCAGCGTGGTGTTGGCCCCTACCCGCGCCCCGCGCTTGATGGTCGGCCCCTTGCGGTATTTGAACCGCTCGGCGGTGCGGCCCATAAAGTTATCGTTGGTGGTCACCACGCAGGGAGCGATGAATACATACTCCTCGATGGTCATCCAGGCGGTGATGTAGGCCTGGGACTGGATCTTGGTAAAGCTGCCGATGCTCGTCTCGTTTTCCACCGTCACCCCCCGGCCGACGATCACGGCATCGCCGATGGTGCATTTCTCCCGGATGAACGATTGATCGGCGATCAGGCAATCCCGCCCGATGCAGGTGCCGGCGTAGAGGACCACCCCACTTCCGATGGCCGTGCCGGCGCCTATCTCCAGAGGGGGGAGATCGGCCGGGTGCTGGATGGTGCTGGTCCGGGCCGGCCTGGGGGGGCGGCCCAGCACACTGTTGTCCCCCACGGTCACCCCGTCCCCCAGCACGGTGCCGGGATGGATCACCACGTTGTGGCCGAGGATCACGCCGTGCCCCAGCCGGGCCTTTTCCATCACCACGACGTTGTGGCCCAACCGGCAGCCTTCGCCCAGTTGAGCGGTCGGATGGACAACCGCTTCGCTCATACTTGCCTCCTCGTCAAGGTCTTAAAAGTGCTGAAGGTGCCAGGCACTTGTAGTTTTCAGACCAGCTCTTTTACTGCCACAGGGGCGCCTCCCTGGTCCAGGGACTGTTGGGCGGCGGCCAGCACGGTCAGCACGGCCAGGCCGTTCTGCCCGTCGGTCAGGGGGGTTTTGCCCTCCCGGATGCAGGTCACAAAGTGCTGGCATTCCAGGTACAGCGGTTCGCGCATGTCAATGCGGGGGATAAAGATATCGCCAAAGCGCAGGGTGTGCAGGTCGCTATAGCCCACCTCGGGGAAATCCACCCCCTGGTCAAAGATGCGCAGTTTTTCGCGGGGGGCCATGTCGTCGAAAACGGCCATCTTGTGGCTGCCGACCACGGTGAAGCAGCGCACCTTGTGGGGGTCCAACCAACTGACGTGGCAGTGCATCAGCGAGCCGTTGGCAAAATTGATAGTCAGAAAGACCAGGTCGTGGATGCCGGGGCGCAAAAAAGCGCGGCCCTGGGCGCTCACGGTCACCGGTTCCTGGTCCAGCAGATAGAGGGCCACCGAGATGTCGTGGGGGGCCAGGCTCCACATCGCATTTTCGTCGCGGCGGACCTGGCCCAGGTTCAGCCGTTGTGAGTAGATGTAGCGAATGTCACCCAGGTCCCCCTGGTCAATATAGCGTTTGAGTTGCTGCACGGCCGGATGGTAGAGCAACAGGTGGCCCACCATCAGGCGACGATCCCGCTCCTGGGCCAGCCGGACCAGTTCGCGTGCCTCGCTCAAGTGCAGGGCCAGCGGCTTTTCCACAAAGACGTGCTTGTCGTGCTCCAGCGCGGCTTTAGCCAGCCGGTAGTGAGCGGTTGCCGAAGCGGTCACCACAACCGCATCCAGTTCGGGGTCGTCCAGCAGCCGGTCATAGTCGTGGGTCGTCTGTATCTGGGGGTATGAATCGCGGACCTTGCCCAAGGCCTGCTCATCCAGATCACAGCACACCTTGACGCGGCTGTCGGGCAGCCTGACCAGGTTGCGGAACACGTTGGCCCCCCACTGGCCCAGGCCAACCTGTCCGAGAACGATCACGATCTTGACCTCCTTCCCATGATTCAAAGGGTGCGCTATACGAAGCGTGGCCGCAAAGCAGATATGCCGATAGCGTCAACCATGTCGGCCCTCCACCCAAAGGCGTCCCTCATGAAGGGGACCCTGGTGTTTTCTGTGTGGGTTGCTGGTTCTCCTCGCTCTCGGACCAGGTCCGGGAACAGGATCAACTGGTTTGCCTGCATCGAGCCCTCGTCTCGCTGAACGGTGCGTCGTCCTTCAGGGGTACGCCTCCATCCCCAGCCCCCTGAATTCCAGCCCTTGCTCCTGCCAGAACGTTTCGTTCCACAAGGTGTTGCGCAGCCATTTTTCGATCTGGGGATCGGCTACATTGAGCCGTCGGCGGTCGCGGCAATAGAGCGCCAGCGACCGGGCAAAGTAGTCCCGGACGCCGGAGCGGGCGACCTCGTCCACGCCGTAGCCCAGAGCAAACAGGCCGGACAGGCGCTTCCCGGCCTTTTGCCAGGCCGACGTCACCCCTCCGCCCTCCGACAACCAGCGGCCCTGGGGCCGGCCACCACAGCCCAGGTGGTGGTCCACCAGATGGCCGATGACGTGCAGGGGCTGTTCGTTGTCCCTCGCCAGGTCGGCCACCGACACAAAGGCGACGTTGTGCACCTCCCGGCCACGGAGCGACACCGGGCCGGACACATACCGGGACTCACCGGTGGCGATAGCCACGAACCCGCTGCTGTAGCCGAGCAAAAAAACGGCCAGGGCAGGCGGCAGCCGTTTCACCTGCCGGGCCAGGGCCTGCATCGGCGCCCAGTCGTGCTCGAACGCCTGGCGAACCCAGGAGGGCGACTCGATCAGCAGGCCGGGCATCAACCGGGCCCTGGCGTGCAACCACTCCTGCCACCGTTTCTCCGCCCAGCTACCAGAACCGGGTCCCCTGGCCGTCTGCTGGCCGGTGCCTGTCGCTGCCATGCGTCTCATGCCCCCTCAGCCTACCCCCAAAAGCTCCTGGCCGGTACCTTTATCTACTCCCAAAAGCCTATTGAAGGCGGCCGGGTTCTGTGCTATAATGCGGCTGGCCGATCCTGGCAGGGGGCCCAAAGCCTGACGGGGTCGCCGGAAACGGCCCTTTAACAACCGAAACGGGCCTGGCCGGGTCATTCGCCCATGATCTGCACCACGACCGAGCGGGACCGGGCGCGGTTATCAAAATCCACCAGGACGATCTGTTGCCAGGTGCCCAGCGTCAGCCGCCCTTCGACGAACGGGATCGTCAGCGAGGCGCCCAACAGGGCATGGCGAACATGGGCGTGGCCGTTGCCATCCCCCCAGCGCAGGTTGTGCCGGTAGTTCAGGTCGGGGGGGACGAGGCGGTCGAAGGTCTGCTGCAGGTCGTGCACCACCCCCGATTCATACTCGGTCGTCGTCAGGGCGCTGGTGGAACTGGGCGTAAAGAGGGTGACGATGCCGTTTTTCAGCCCGGAACTTTGCAGTTCCCGGTTGACCTGGTCGGTGATATCCAGCACATGGCCGTTGCCCTGGGTATTCAGCCGGATCTGCCGGTTCACCACCATTTCACGGCTTCTCCTGAGTATCCCATGTGGCCTCAAAGCTCCAGCGGTGGCCGGGCAACGGCACGAGCTGGATCCAGGTGTTGCCCGGCTTTAGCGGGATGGGCACCTGGCCGGTCGGATCGCGAAAAACGACCATATCCTCCCGCCTGGGCCGGGCCCACAGGCCTGGAAAGGCCTGCCCGTCGCGGAAAAGGACCATCGGCCCGTTACCCCACAACTGGATCTGCACCGAGGGGTGGTTGGTCCGGGGAAAGTCCTCGTAAAAGTCGGCATCCACGTGGGTGGCATAGATCACGACGACATTGGTGACCGAGATCTGCTGGCCCGAGGGGGCATCCACGTGGGGCTGACCCCCGTCCCAACGGAGATAATGGCCGCTGGTCGGGTCGTAATAATAGTCCACGACCATCTCCCGGTTTGGATAGGGGATGTGGATGTGGGTGGCCGCCTGCCCGTCCGGCGGCACCTCGGCGGAAAAGTTTAACCCCTCCAGGTTCTGGCGCTGGTTGAGGTCCAGTTGGGTGGCGATCTCCCAGATTTTGGGTGGCAGGGCAAAGAGGGTATGCTCAATAGGCACCCCTTGGGCCCGCAGTTCCTTGTCGCGGTAGAACCCTTCGGAGTGGATGCCCTGATCGTACCAGAACTCGCGCTCCTTGAAATCGGCGTTTTTGAACTTGGGGAACAGACCGGGGCTGGTGCCCGAGAAGGCCAGGAGGCTCTTGTACATGGCCGGGATCTCCAGGTCGATGAACCGGGCGCTGCGGGTGGAACCGACCTTTTCCACCTGCTGGCACAGGTAGATGGCCGTGAAGCGGGTGATCCCCGCCTCGGCCAGGTGCTCGTAGACGATGTCGGCCTGGGGCAGGCCCCACTGGGGCCGCGAAATGGAGGCGTTCTGCACCTTGATCGCCAGGGGGCGCCGTTCCAGCAGGGCCGGGTCGCTCACCGGCAGGCCGGTCAACGGGCAGAGGTCGGGCGCCAGGGTGGGCCACGGGGTAGCCGTCGGCTCGAGCACCTCGGTTGGCTCAGGGGTTGGGGTGTCGGTGGCCAGGCCGGTCGGGGTGGGGTTGGGCGTCGGGGTGGCGGAGGGGGCCGGAGTGTGCGTCACCGTGGGAATCAACGATTGCGCTGAATGGGCCGGCCTGGGGGTTTTGGTAGGTGTGGGCGTCACTTTGGCGCTTTGGGAGGGAAGGCAGCCGGAGATATACCAGGCCACCCCTACCAGGATCACGGCCACGGCCCCAACCTTCCATATCCTCTTGCGCCCGATATTCATGGACACCAACCTCCTCAATAATCTTGCCATCGGTATCAGATTCAGGTGCCGCCTATTATAACATATCTGAGCGCCGTTGTTCAAATCTGCTTCGGCGACAGGCGATGGTCGGGCCTGGGCTTTCGACAGGCCCTGGAGCAGTTGACTAATACTCAGAGACAGGGTATAATTTGTATGAACGTTGCCATTGCCATGTCATGGGGTTCAAGGGAACATTCCGACCGGGGAATGCTCTTCTGAGCCAATACTTGCCAGAGGTAGGTCGAGATGGCGCTAAAAGGGAACCTCAGAGATTTTAGTACAACTCAGTTGTTGAACCTGATCCACCTGGCTCGCAAGACCGGGGCTCTAACCCTTCAGGTCCCCTCTGGAGTGACGACCCTGTTCTTCCGGGAAGGGAAGCTGGTTCACACCACGACGAGCGGGCAAGATGGGCACCTGGCCAGCATCCTGGCCCGTGCCGGCAAGCTGACCGAAGAACAGGCCCGGATCATTCGCACCCGCGCCAAGGCACAGACCGACAAGGAACTGGGCATGTTGCTCATCAGCGCCGGTCACGTCACCCAGCAAGACATCATGAATGCCATCCGCAGCGATGCCCTGGAAACGGTGTACAGCCTGTTCACCTGGTCGGAAGGGCTGTTCCACTTTGAACCTAACCAGTTGCCTGCTGAAGGGACCATCACCGTGCCTGTGGACCTGGAGAACATCATCCTGGAAGGCAGCCGCCGTGTCAAGGAATGGGAACGCCTCCAGGATGAACTGCCCGATTTGGACATGGCCCTCAAGTTTACCGACAACCCCCAGGTTCAGTTGCGCGGCATCAACCTGAGCGTGGACGAATGGCGGGTCATTTCCTACATCAACCCCCGGAACTCGATCAAGCGGATCGCCCAGCGGATCGGCATGGATGACTTTCAGATCCGCAAGATCGTGTATGGCATGTTACAGGCCGGCCTGGTAGAGGTCATTGAACCGGTGGGGGCGCCACCCAAGGCACCGCCGGCGACAACGATGGAAAAGATCATTGCCCAGCCGCCGGTCATCAAGCGCGGGGTCATTCACCGCCTGATCGATCGGATCAAACGGCTCTGAGGGTGGCCTGGGGCGGTGTCGCTGCCGCCTGACGGTCACTTCCGACTCAACCCAGGGATGGAGATTCTATAGGGCAGGTAAGGGCAAAGATGCAGACAGTCAAGATGGTCATCACCGGTCCTTTCAATGCAGGTAAGACGGAGTTTATCCGCACCATCAGCGAGATCGAGGTCGTCTCCACCGAGCGCAAGATCACCGACGAAACCTCCCGGGTCAAAAAAGAGACAACAGTAGCCATGGACTTTGGCCGCATTACGGTGGACGAAGACCTGGTCCTGTACCTCTTTGGAACCCCCGGCCAGAAGCGTTTCGACTTTATGTGGGAGATTTTGTCGGAGGGGATGCTGGGGTTTGTCGTCCTGGTAGACAGTATCCGGCCCGAGACCTTCCGCGAGGCACGGCGCATCCTGGATATTTTCAAGAGCTATGCCAACACCCCCTACGTCGTGGCGGCCAACAAACAAGACCTGGAGGATGCCTGGTCCACGGAAGACCTGCGCATTGCGCTCAAGATCGGCCCCGATGTCAAAGTACTGCCTTGTGTCGCCACCGATAAGGAGAGTGTGAAGAACGTCCTGTTGGAATTGCTGTACACCATTCTGGAGAACGCACCGGAATAGGAGAGAGCTTGAGTTCAATTGTCACAAGCCAGGGCGTCGTCCATTATGAGGCGTATGGACGAGGCAAACCGATAGTGTTGCTCCATGGCTGGCTGGGGTCGTGGGGCTGTTGGCTGGGCACGATGGAGGCCCTGGCCCCCAGATACCGGGCCTACGCCCTGGATTTTTGGGGATTTGGTGAGTCGGACAAGCGGAGGGAGAGCTACAACATCTCTGATTTTGTTGCTCTGGCTGACCAGTTTATGGAACGGCTGGGCATCCAAAGCGCCCCGGTCATCGGCCACTCGATGGGGGGAACCGTGGCCCTCAACCTGGCCCTGGACCGGCCCCAACGGGTGGAGAAGGTGACGGTCGTCGGCTCGCCGATAGATGGCCGCTCCCTCAACCTGTCCCTGAAGCTCGCCGGCTACCCGTGGATCGCTTTTCTCGTCTGGAACTCGCCCGGCCTGCTGCGCCTGGGCATCAAGCTCTTTGCCCCGTGGATTGCGGCCAATTGGAGCGAGTGGTATCAGCTCCTGATGCGAGACCTGTCCAAGATGACGCTGGAATCGTTCCTGTGGAGCATCCACTCGCTGCACCACACCGATCTGCGCCCCCGGTTGGGCCGGCTGCGGGTTCCTGCCCTGGGCATCTATGGGCAGGGGGACAAGATCGTAGACCCCCGACAGGCAAGGCTGTTTGACCGGGTGGCCGGCGCGCGGGTGGAGATGTTTGCCAAATCCCGCCATTTCCCCATGCTGGATGAACCGGAACGATTCTACTCCACCCTGTTGGATTTCCTGGCAAGGTGACCCTGATCCCTGGCTATGCAAGAGGTAGAGCAGAATGACAACGGACGAACAGACAAAAACGCTCCCAGATCGACAACCCTCGGCCGAGGAAACACCGGCCCAGGAGACGCCCAAGGTTACCTATTACTGGCCGAACAAGATGGGGCGGATGTTCTTGCTCGCCCTGGAAGATGTCATGGGCAAGAACGGGGTTCATGCCGTCCTCAACCTGGCCAAGTTGCGCCATTTGATCAACAACTATCCCCCGAACAACCTGGACCTGGGATGGAGCTTTGACGAGATGGGAGCCCTGAACCAGGCGTTGGATGACATGTACGGGCCACGCGGGGGAAAGGGGCTGGCCGTCCGGGCCGGTCGGGCCGGGCTGTACTATGCCCTCAAGGACTTTGGAGCGGTGTTGGGCATTGCCGACCTGGCTTTCCGTTTGCTGCCCCTGGGGATGAAGATGAAGGTCGGCCTCAACGCCATGTCCGAGACCTTTAACAAAACCAGCGACCAGATTGTGCGGGTTGAGGAAGGGACCGACCATTTCATCTACTACATCGATCGCTGCCCGGTGTGCTGGGGCCGCAAGTCGAATGTGCCCATCTGCCATGCCGGTTTGGGCCTGCTGCTGGAAGGGCTCCACTGGGTCACCGGCGGTAAAAATATCCGGGTGGAAGAGGTCCAGTGCATCGCCAGGGGAGATCCCAGCTGCGCTTATGTTATTGACAAAAGACCGTTGGACTAGTGCGCACCCATGAGAAAGGTGATTATCCGCGACAAAAGAAAAATAGCACCCTTTAACGAACCGGCCAGGGATCTGCGGGTTTTGAACAAGCCGCTGTGGCTCCATCAAAAGGATGTGCTGGAGCCTTATTGCGACTCGGAGGTCGAGGTAGATTTTTTCGAGCAGATCCCCAACGGCGATCACCAGGAGACCCTGATCTACCGGGACAACCTCTTTTTCGACGAGGCTTTCATCCAGACCTTTTTGTCCAAGGCCTCGTCGTTGGGCAAAGCCTGCCGTGTGGCCTTTTCGTTAGACGACCGGGTCATCACCACTCATGCCCTGCCCCTCCAGAGTGGGATCCGGCGAGAGGGGGATGTCTACGTCGCCAACATGTGGTACTATCCGCGCGGGGTGGAGGACAAGGCCCGCCCGCTGGTGATCGACTGCGGTGCCTACGAGTTCGGCTCCTACCGCGTGCCGACCCACATGTCCACCGAGAAGGGGGACCTGGTCTTTCAGATCCCGCTGCGGGCCTTTCTATCTATCGAAAACTGGGTGCACATCTTTACCGCTAACTGCCTGTTCGGCGTGCTGGCCGAAGGGGCACGCATGGAACGGAGCCTTAACAACCTGGGCATGCTGCTCCGGATTTTCTGGCGATCTCTGCTAGAGCGGAAGCAGTTTCTTTCCTGTTCCAAGATGGTCAAGATTGGCCGGAACTGCCAGATCGATCCAACGGCCGTCATCCAGGGGCCGACGATCATCGGCGACAATGTATATATCGGCGCCGGGGTGACCATTTCGAACTGCATCATCGGTAACAATGTCAGCATCTTGCAGGGCAATCAACTCTTGATCAGCGTCGTCGGCGACCGCTGTTACCTGCCCTTCCGGGCCTCCCTGTTTTTCACCACGCTGATGGAGGATACGATGGTGGCCCAGAACGCCTGCCTGCAGTTCTGTGTGGTCGGGCGCGATTCTTTTATCGGGGCGGGCACCACCTTTACCGATTTCAACCTGATCCCCAAGCCGCTCCGCACCATGCACCGCGGACAACTGGAAGATGTGGGGGCGACCGTCCTGGGGGGATGTGTGGGCCATCACTGCCGCATCGGGGCCGATCTCACCATCTACCCGGCGCGCGTCATCGAGTCGGATGTGGTGCTGGCCCGGACCGAGCAGAGGTCGGTGATTTCGCACAATGTGTCGTATGAGGAAAGCGATCATTTACGCTGGCCCAACGCCGACCTCCACCCCAGGTTGTATCCACGGTAGAGGGGGGTAGTAAGTCGCAACGGGTGGTCTCATGGATCGTTTTGCCTTTATCATCCATCCAATAGACCCCCAGAAAGATGTGGGGCGCAAGTACCCGCTGTTGGGCAGGCTGCCGCCACCGGTCATTCACTATTTCTGCCGCTTCTTTCCCCCGGTCCGGCTGTCGCGCATAACCGGCATCCGCTCGCTGGAGACCGGCAAAGAGATCGAAGGGTGGCTGCTGGCCTGTCCGCTGACCCCCAGGCGGATGCAGAGTGTGCCGGTGCGGGTTGCCTATCACAAGGTCATCCAGACTGGCCGGCTGGCCGAACGGTTGGGCGCTCAGCTTCTGGGGCTGGGGGCCTATACCTCGGTGGTAGGCGATGCCGGGATCACCATCTCCCGGCACTTGACGATCCCGGTGACGACCGGCAACAGTTATACCATTGCCGTGGCGGTCGAGGCGCTGCTGACGGCGGCCAGGCGGATGGACCTGGACCCGGCGCGCTGTGTGGTGGCCGTCGTGGGGGCGTATGGCTCCATCGGCCGGGCCTGTTCCCGCCTGCTGACCCGTTACGTGTCCGGCCTGGTGCTGGTTGGCCGCAAGCCCGACCGCCTGCGGGAGGTGCAGGCTCAGGTGGAAGCAGCCGGTGGGCGGGCCGTGGCCACGACCGATCTGGCTGCCGTTCGCCAGGCCGATATGGTGTTGGCCGTGACCACCTCCTTTACGCCGATCATCGAGCCGGAACACCTGAAACCGGGGGCCGTGGTCTGCGACGTCGCCCGGCCGCGCAACGTCTCCCGCCGGGTCGCCGCGGAGCGGAACGATGTGCTGGTCATCGAAGGGGGGGTGGTGAACCTGCCCGGGGAGGTGGATTTTGGCTTCGATTTCGGCCTGCCCCCGGGCCAGGCCTATGGCTGTATGGCCGAGACGGCGGCCCTGACCCTGGAAGGCCGCTTCGAGAGCTATAGCCTCGGTCGAGAGATCTCGCTGGCGCGGGTGGACGAGATCGCCCGCCTGGCGGCCAGGCATGGGGTTCGTCTGGCCGGGTTCCGCAGTTTCGGGCGGGCCCTGACCGACGAGGAGATCGAACAGATCAAAAAGAACGCATACGCGGCGCGCTCAAGACAGGGTTGAGCCGCGCCCAGGACGGAGACGTACAGGACCCAAGGCGCGAGAGACAAGAGGGGAGGATACACAGGATGAGCAAAGGACGTCTACTCATCGTCGAGGACGATTTTGACATCTCGAACATGCTGCGCATCTACTTCGACTCCCAAGGTTATGAGACCACCGTTGCCCCCCGCGGCGAGGAAGCGCTGGAGATCTGTCGCCGCAAGCTGCCCAACCTGATCATTCTGGACATCATGTTGCCCGACATCAACGGCTACGAGGTTTGCCGCCAGTTGCGGGCCAACCTGCGGACCAGCCACATCCCCATCATCTTCCTGACCCAGCGGGATGAGCGCAGCGATCAGATTGCCGGGCTGGAGTTGGGCGCCGACGACTATATCACCAAACCGTTCGACCTGCAACTCTTGCTGTTGCGGGTGCAGAATTCGCTGCACCGCTCCAGCTGGCTGAGCCTCACCAGCCCGGTGACCGGGCTGCCCAGCAGCAAGCTCATCGAAGAGCAGTTGCGCCAGATCATGCGCCGCAAAGGCTGGTCGGTGCTCTATATCGGCATCAACCACATCAACGACTTTAACGATGTGTACGGCTTTGTGGCCGGTGACGATGTGCTGCGCTTCACGGCCATGCTCCTCACCGAGGTGGTGGATGAGCTGGGCACCGGGGCCGACTTTATCGGCCACATCGGCGGCGATGACTTTATCATCGTCAGCACGCCCGAGGTGTCGCCCCAGATCCGGACCCGCCTGATCCAACGCTTCAACGAAGAGGTCATGACCTTCTACAATTTCAAAGACCGAGAACGGGGCTACATCGAAGTGGTGAATGGCCGGGGCGACATCCAGAAGGTGCCTTTGATGACCCTGGCGGTTGGGCTGATCCACCACGACACCACTCCCTTTGCCGACATCCGGGAGATCACCGAGGTGGCCGCCGAAGCCCGGCGGCGCGCCCAACAGGGGTCGTGAAAGAGGAAGTTGAGCAGGTGGCATGAGCAGTCGTAATCTGCCGATCTGGCTCGAAAGCCGAATCGAACGCGCGCTGCTTTGGTTCCTGCGGGCAGCTCTGTTTCTGCTGCTGATCGCGGCCCTGGTCCGCCAGGAGTTCCTCCTGGCGCTCGCCCTCGCCGGGATCCTGGCGGTGCACGTGGTCGCATACCTGGCTGCGCCCCGGCTGGAGTTGGGAAGGTGGAAAAACGGGGCCTTCACCCTCCTGGACATCCTGCTCGGCACAGCCGCCTTTTATCTCCCCGGTGATCTTGCCGGCGGGAGGAGTATCCTGGGCCTGGCCCTGGCCGGGATTGCCGCTGCCCGTCTGGGCCTGTGGTTGGCCCTGGCCGTCGGCGCCGGCCTCTGGTTGCTTTTTATCCGACCGTTCGGCGGTGCATCTCTCCCCTTCCAGGTAGTTTGGGACCTGCTCCTCTACCTGGTCGTGACCTTTGTGGTGAACTATCTCGTGTCTATGGAGGCCCGGCAATTAAGGGTCAGCCACGACGTGTCGCGGCGCCTCCAGCAATTGGGCACCGTCTATGAAGTGGGCCGGAGCATCACCTCCACCCTGGACCTGGAAGCGGTGCTCCACCTGGTGACGGCCCGGGCCATGGAGATCCTCAACGCCGAGGCCGGCTCGCTCCTGCTGCTGGACACCCCCTGCCAGGTGGGTGAAGAACCCGGCGAGTTGGTCTTCCGCGTCGCCCTGGGCCCGGCCGGCGAATCGTTAGTCGGCCAGCGCCTGGCCCCCGGCGAGGGGATCGCCGGCGCCGCCATCCGCAGCGGCGAGGGGCAGCTTGTCGGCGATGTGCATGCCGACCCCCGCTGGTCTGCGGCGCCGGATGCCCTGTCCGGCTTTGCTACGCAAACGATTGTGTGTGTGCCGCTCCTCAGCCGGGGCTATGCCATCGGCGCTCTGGAGCTCATTAACAAGCGGGATGGGACTCCCTTTGACGAGGAGGACCTGAGCTTGCTGGCTACCTTTGCCGCCCAGGCAGCCGTGGCCCTGGAAAATGCCCGCCTCTACCAGGAAACCAACCGCCACTTGCAGCAGATCAACACCCTGTACGAGGTGGGCCGCAGCCTGGCCACGCTGGATACCCGGCAGGTGCTTGCCACCCTTGCCGAGCAGACGGTGGCCACCCTCGGCGTGGACCTGTGTGGCGTGTTCCTGCACGAAACCGACCGGTTGGGGCAGGGCTGGACCGTGCTCCGCGCCCTCCACGACCCCAGCGGTCAGGCCTTGGGCCTGTTGGGGGCCCGCTTCAACCTCCTGGAACACCCCTGGCTGCGCGAACTGGTGCGTCAGGATGGCTATGCCGCCTTTGAATCGGTCGAAACCGACCCGCGCCTGGACCCGTCGCTCCGTTCCATGTTGCAGGCGTTGGGCATTCGCTCCTGCCTGTTCGTAGGCCTGTACATCCAGGATCAGCCGCGGGGCTTTGTCGTCGTGGCCCAACGCCGCAGCGAGCGTTCCTTCTCCCGGGACGAGATCCAGATCTGCCAGGCGCTGGCCAATCAGGCCATCATCGCCGTGGAGAACGCCCGGCTGTACGAACAGGCCGACCAGGCATTGAACAAGCGGCTGCAAGAACTGGCCACCATCGAAGAGATTGACCATGAACTGGGCACCAGCCTGGACTATGACCGGATCATCAACCTGGTTCTGCAGCGGGCCATCCAGGCCTGTCAGGCCACCTTTGGTGCCATCGGCATCCTTCAGGCTGAGGAGCAAGTGTTGGAGGTGCGCTTCTGGCATACCGAACGGCCGGAGGCGGTTGCCCGGCCCGACATCACCCATTGGCCTGCCGATCGGAGCATTATTGGCCGGGTGGTGCGCAGTGGCCAGCCGGCCCTGGTCGCCGATGTACGTGCCGATGCCGACTATGTGGCGGTTTTGCCCACGGTGCGCTCCGCCGTGGCAGTGCCCATCCGGCACGAAAGCCAGGTCATCGGTGTGCTCAATCTGGAAAGTGAGCGGCCGGCGGCCTTTAGCGAGGATGATCTGCACTTCCTGGAGCACCTGGCCGAGCATGCGGCCATTGCCATAGACAAGGCCCGCCTCTTCCAGGAGCAGCAACGTCGGACGTCCGACCTGGCCACCCTGACCCGAATTTCGGCTGCCGTCAGCTCCGTCCTCGACCCGGACGAGGTGTTGAGGACCATTGTGGATTCGGCCATCGAGGTGGCCGGCTGCCAGAAAGCAGCCATCTTTGTCCTGGAGCATGGCCGCGTCAACCTGCGGATGAGCCGGGGCCTGAGCGATGAATATGTGGCCGGGGCGCAGAATATCGAGGTTACCCCCGATAGCCGGGCCCAGGTCCTCCTCGGCGACGAACCGTTGGTGGTGACCGACATCGAGACCGACCCACGGCTGGCCGCTTTCATCCCCCTGGCCCGGGCCGAGGGCTTTCGGGCCCTGGCCGATGTCCCCCTCCGCGGCCGGGAGATGGTCCTGGGCGAGTTCACCGTCTATTATGCCCAGCCGCACCGGTTCACCGCGGCGGAGCTGGACACCCTCAAGACCTTTGCCAACCATGCGGCCATTGCCCTGGAAAACGCCCGCCTCTTCCAGCAGGAACGACAACGGGCGCAGATGTTGTCGGCCATCGGCGACATCAGCCGCGAGATCGGCGCCAGCCTGGACCTGGAGCGCACCCTGAACCTGATCCTGGCCCGTCTCAAAGACCTGGTGGACTATTACATCGCCGAAATCTGCCTGTGGCACGAAGAGGAGCAGGTGCTGGTGACCCGGGCCAGCGCCGGCGATCCGCGCTACACGGCCCGGACAGGGGGCATCTACCGGCTCCATGAAGGGTTTACCGGCTGGATCGCCCGCCACCGGCAGAGCCTGCTTATTCCCGATACCACCGCCCGCACCGACGTGCAGCCCAAGATCGTCGCCCCCGATACGCCGGTCCGGTCCTACATCGGGTTGCCTCTAAAGGTCGGCGAGCGGTTCGTGGGCACGCTGGAGCTGGCCAGCGACCGGGTCGGAGCCTATGGCGAGGAGGAGGCCGCCCTTTTGCAGATCTTTGCCGATCAGGCCTCGGTGGCCATTGAGAATGCCCGGCTCTTTGATCTCCAGCAGCGTCAGCTCCGCGAGCAGGCGATTTTGTACGAGACCAGCGCCGCCGTTTCCTCCAGCCTGGAACTGAACGAGGTACTGCGCGCCGTGGCCCGCCACATGGCCCGCGCCCTGGATGTGTCCGGTTGCAGCATTTCCGACTGGGATCCACTCCGGAATGTGGTCCGCACCCTGGTTTCCGAGAGGGTATACCCCGATGCAGCGACCTCATCCTACAACAGCGACGTGGGTCTGACTTATTCGCTGGACGACTATCCCCTCACGGCCCAGGCTCTGCGCGGCCGTCAGCCCCGCGTGGTGCAGGTTACCGATCCAGAGGCCGATCCGAGCGAGCGGGCGCTCCTGGAACAGTTCGGGCAAAAATCGCTGCTGATGGTCCCCCTGGTCGCCCGGGACCACGTGGTGGGGTTGGCCGAGCTGTACGAAAGCCGGCGGGTCCGCGACTTTTCGCCTGACGATCTGCGCCTGTGCCAGGCGCTGGCTAACCAGGCGGCTATCGCCATCGAGAACGCCTGGCTGTACGAGCAGACAGATGAGCGCCTCCGGGCCCGGGTGGACGAACTGGCGGCGCTGCAGCGCACGACCCGGGAGCTGAACGCCACCCTGGAGCCCACTCACATCCTGGAGGTCGTCCTCGACTCGGCCATCCACACCATTGGGGCGCCGTATGGCAGCGTCGTGCTCATGGACAGGAACACCGGCCACCTGACCCTGCGCGCTGCCCTGGGCTATTCCGACGAGGAGCGGGCGCGCATCGAGGATCTGCTGCGGCACCCCGATCAAGACAGCACCCTCTGGCAGGTGATCCAGAGCGGCCAGGCCCGGATCGTGGAAGAGGCCGCCTGGAAAGAGTGTCCCCTGGGCGTCCGAACCGATATCCGGTCCGCCTTGATCGCGCCCATTTTTGTGGCCCAGCCGGTGGCCGAGATCGGCGAACTGGAGGTCCAATACCAGGGCGAGGTGGTGGGCCTGATCAACCTGTATCACACCCGCGCCGCTGCCTTTGCGCCGGAGGACCTGGACTTTGTGCGGTCTCTGGCCGACCAGGCCGCAGTGGCGATCGGCAACTCGATCCGCTTCGAGGAGCAGGTGCGCCTCAACACCACCCTCCGGCAGCGCACCGAGCAGATGGACAGCCTGCTGCGGGTGGGGCAGAAGATGCGCGCCGACCTGCCGCTGGAAGAGACGCTGGAAGAGATCGCCTATGCCATCCAGGAAACGGTCGGCTTTAACCTGGTCGTCGTCAGTGTGGCCGAGGGGACCCCGGCCGTCCTGCGCCGGGTCGCCGCCGCCGGGTTGCCGCTGAGCACATTCGAGGAGATGAAACGGGTCCAGCAGCCGGTGGAACGCTACGAGCGCATCTTGAGCGAGGAGTACCGCCAGGGGGCCTGTTACTTCTTCCCCTTCCAACGGCGGGCAGAGTGGGCGGCCGAGATCCACATCGTCACCACCATGCCCGAAATCGAGGGGTGGCAGGAAGGGCAATGGCATCCCCACGACATGCTCCTGGTCCCCCTGCGGGGTACCGGCGGGCGGTTGGTCGGTCTCATCTCCGTGGACGATCCACAAGATGGGCGGCGGCCGGGACGCCAGACCCTGGAGGTGCTGACCATCTTTGCCAACCAGGCCGCCATCGCCGTGGAGAACGCCCGCCTGTACGCCGACGCCCAGCGCCGGGGCGACAGCCTGGCCCTGATCAACGAGGTGGGCCGCACCCTGACCCAGGTGCAGGACCCCCTCCAGGTCCAGAATATCGTCGTCCGGGCCGTGGGCAGCCTGCTGCACTGCGAGTTGAGCGCCATCTTCCAGCAAGACCCGGCGGATGGCCGGTTTGTCGGGACGGCCAGCTATGGGGTCAGACTGTCCGATATGGACGGCCTGCGCTTCGCCCCTGGCGAGGGCCTGGTCGGCCATGTCGCGGCCACGGGCAGCCCCCTCCTCATCCCTGATACAGAACAGGAACCCCGCTTCGTCCCCGGCCCGGCCCCTATCGGCTCGATGATCCTGGTGCCGATCATGGCCGGCGCGCAACTGATCGGCGTGCTCACCGCCGGGAGCCGGGAGCGGTATGCCCTGACCGGGGCCGATCAGATGCTGCTGAGCACTCTGGCCGACCAGGCGGCTGTGGCCCTGGAAAGCGCCCGGTTGTTCGCCAGCACGCAACAGGCGGCCGTGCGCCTCTCCCTGCTGAATGAGATCGGCCGCCGGGCCGCGGCCCAGTTGGAACTCCAGGAGATGCTGGATACCACCGTCCGGGCCTTGCACCAGATCCTGGAGTATTTCCGGGTGGCCGTTTTCCTGGTGGATGAGGATTCCCAGGAGCTGTATGTAGCGGCGGCCAACGACGAGTTCTGGTCGATCATCCCCGCCGGCTATCGTCGGAAGATCGGGGTGGGCCTCATCGGCCTGGCGGCGGCCAGCGGCAAAACCGTGCTGAGCCCCGATTCTCTCACCGACGAACGGAACCTGCCCGTCGAGGGCTGGAGTTCGCGGGCTACCCTGTCGGTGCCGATCCGGATCGCCGGCCAGGTGGTGGGTGTGCTGGAGGCCGAAGCGGCTCAGCCCAACGCCTTTACCGAGGAGGATGCGGCAGCCCTGGAGATCGCTGCCGACCAGTTGGCCGTGGCCATCCAGAACGCCCGCCTCTTCCAGGAAAGCCAGCGCCGCGTGGCCGAACTGGCGACCATCAACGAGATCGGCCGGGCCATCAGCAGCGCCCTGGATGCCGATCAACTGTCCGAGTTGATCCACACCCAGGTGGGCAAGCTGATGGACAACCGCAGCTTTTTCATCGCCCTGTACGATGCGGCCACGGAGCAGATCCGCATCGTCTTTACGGTCGAAAACGGCCGTCGGGATCCCCCGCTGACCCTCAAACTGGGCCAGGGGCTTACCAGCTACCTGATCCGCACCGGTCAGCCGCTGCTGCTGACCCACAACATCGAGGGCTTTATCGCCGAGCATGGCCTGACCCGGGAAGGGCCCATGGCTCGCTCCTGGCTGGGCGTGCCGATGATCGCCGAAGACCGGGTGATCGGGGCCATGGCCGTGCAGAGCTACGAACAGGAGGCCGCCTTTGACGAGGGCCACCTGCGCCTGCTGACCACCATCGCCGGCCAGGCGGCCATCGCCTTCCAGAACGCCGCCCTCTTCCAGGAACGCGAGCGGCGGATCAACGAACTGGCCGTCCTGAACGAGATATCCCAGGCCATCAGCTCGACGCTCGATCTGGACCAACTGCTGCGTGTGGTCTACCAGCAGGTCAGCCGCCTGATGGACACTGCCAACTTTTACATCGCCCTCTACGACGAGGAACGCGATGAAATCACCTTCCCGTTCGTGGTGGACCCGGAGCAGCGGGAGGATTGGCAGCCGAGGAAGGGCGGCGTGGGCCTGACCGGCCGGGTCATCGGTACCAGAAAGCCCTTGCTGTTGCCAACCGGCGCGGCCGGGGTCTATCGGGAGAGGGGGCAGGAAGTTCCGGCCGGTACCTGTCGCTCCTGGCTGGGCGTGCCGATGATCGCCGCCGATAAGGTGGTGGGGGTCATCGCCGTGCAGAGCTATGACCGGGAATACCTCTACACCGAAGAGCACCTGAACCTGCTCTCTACCATCGCTGCCCAGGCAGCCGTGGCGGTGCGCAATGCCCAGCTCTACCAGGAGCTCGTCAACTTTAGCAACGAACTGGAAAGGCGGGTCGAAGCCCGCACCCGCGACCTGGAGCGGGCCCTGCAAGAGCTCACCGCGCAGCGCGACCGGGCCGAGACCCTGTATCGCATCACCGCTGAATTGGGCACCTCGCTGGAACTGGAGCGGGTGTTGCAACGCGCCCTGGAGCTCTTTGCCGGGGTATTGGGCGTGGAGCACGGGACCATCACGCTGGTGGATCAGGAAACCGGCCACCTTCACCTCAGGGCCTCCCTCCAACGGATCCCAGGGCTGGTCCCGCTGGATGAACATACCCCGTTGCGGCGTGGCGTCGGGCTGGCCGGCTGGATTCTGGAGCACCGTCAGCCGGCCCTCATTGCCGATATCACCACCGATCCGCGCTGGGTGCCCATCGGCGGCCAGGCGAGCGAGATCCGCTCGGTGGTAGCGGCTCCCTTGACGATGGGCGGCGGCGACATCCTGGGCGTGCTGACCCTGGGCCACCCGCAGGTGGGATACTTTACCGAAGAACACCTGCAATTGGTCACGGCAGCCGGGGTCCAGGTGGCCATCGCCGTCAGCAACTCGGACCTGTACGCCTACATTACCGACCAGGCGGACCAACTCGGCCAGATGCTCAAGGCGCAGCAGGCAGAGGCAGCCAAGAGCCGGGCCATCCTGGAGTCCATCGCCGATGGGGTGTTGGTGCTCGACCACAACGGGCGGGTGCTGTTGGTCAACCCGGCGGCGGAGGAACTCCTGGGATTTTCCGCCCTTGCCCTGCAGGGAGAACATTTCCGCCATATGCTGGGCCTGGGCGAGACCAACACCGACCGCGACCTGGCCCAGGCCCTCTATGCCGAGTTCCGCCAGAGGCTGGAAGCTCCCACCGGCGACCCGATCCGCACCCAGGTCAGCATGGTGCGCCTGACGGCGGGTAAGCGGGTGCTGGCCGCCACCATCGCCCCCCTGGTCACCGAGCTGGGCGGAGCGCCCGGCCTGGTGGCCGCGTTGCGCGACATCAGCCGCGAGGCCGAAGTGGAACGGCTCAAGAACGAGTTCATTTCTACCGTGTCCCATGAGCTGCGTACCCCCATGACCTCGATCAAAGGCTACACCGACCTGCTGTTCCTGGGGATGGCCGGCGGCCTGAGCGATGCCCAGCGGAGCTTCTTGCAGATCATCAAGTCGAACGCCGACCGCCTGACCGCCCTGGTTAACGACATCCTCGATATCTCCCGTATCGAAACGGGCCGCATCCGCCTGACCATCGAGGCGCTGGACCTGGCAAACATCATCAGCCAGGTGGTCCGCGCTTTCCAGGAGCAGTACCGGGACAAGGGGGTAGGGCTGGAATGGCAGGAACCGCCGGGCCTGCCCCAGGTGCGGGGCGATGCCGATCGGGTCACCCAAATCTTGAACAACCTGCTGGCCAACGCCTGGCAATATACCCCCGCCGGTGGGCACGTGTCGGTGCGGCTCCATGAGCGGGATGGCTTCCTGCAGGTGGATGTGGCCGATACGGGGATCGGCATCGCGGCCGAGGACCTGCCGCGCATTTTCGACCGTTTCTTCCGGGCCGACCACCCGGTGGTACAGGAGGCAGGGGGCACCGGCCTGGGCCTGGCCATCGTCAAGATGTTCGTCGAAATGCTGGGCGGCGAAATCTGGGCCGAGAGCGAGCTGGGGGTCGGTTCCGTTTTCAGCTTTACCCTGCCCCTGGCCGGGGTGTCGCTGCCCGAAGCCGAGATCATCCATCCCGACCTGATCGCCGTGGAGCCGCCGGTCGCGGTCGGGCGGCGGACCAAGGTCCTGGTGGTGGAGGATGACCGCGACCTGGCCCTGCTCCTGCGGCGGAGCCTCGAAGCGGAGGGGTATCAGGTGTTGTTGGCCGGCAGCGGCGAGGATGCCCTGTGGCTGGCCAGAGAGGAGCAGCCTCAGCTCATCACCCTGGACATTATGCTTCCCGATCGGGATGGCTTTGCTGTGTTGGAGCAACTCAAAGAGAACCCGGTGACCGGCCCCATCCCGGTGATCATCGTCTCGGTCCTGACCGACCCCGAACGGGGGTATGCGCTGGGGGCGGTGGACTATGTGGTCAAGCCTTTTGATGAGAAAAAACTGGTCGAAAGTGTACGCAGTGCCCTGGCACCCCGCGAAAAGGGGGCACCGGTCAAACTGCTGGTCGTGGACGACGATCTCGATATCCTGAACTTCCTGGACCAGGCCTTGTCGTTCCACGGCTACCAGGTGTGGACGGCGGCCAGCGGTCCCGAAGCCCTGGAGCGGACGGAGGAGGTCCAGCCCGATCTGATCCTGCTCGACATCAAAATGCCGGGCATGGATGGCTACGAGGTGATCCGCCGCCTGAAGGGCCACGAAGCCACCCGGTCTATCCCCATCATCGTCATCACCGCCAGCCCGGTAGATAAAGAGCGGGACCGGGTGCGGGTGCTGGGGATGGGGGCGGCTCAGTATGTGACCAAACCGCTATCCATCGAATCCCTCGTCCGAGAAATCAAGATGGCGATTGAGGAGAAGCAGCCGGTATGAGGCCGCCGAGGGCTGAGTCGGGCAAAACTCCCATCTGGCAAAGTGACCTTCTGGTGATCGTCCTGACGGTAGGCAGCCTGGTCATCCAGGTGCTGAGCGCATACTACTTTATCGTCACCTATCCGGTCCGGGAGATAGTGGGCGCCCTTTACAACTATGACCTGGTCTTTATAGAAGTGTATGAGCGGGGCCGGGCTCTGGGCATCCAGGAGCAGGATCGCATCGTGGCCGTCAATGGGCAGGGGTTTGCCACCGTCCTCGAATATCGCGAACTGATCAACCGTCAGCGGGTGGGGAGCGAGATCACCCTGACCGTCCGGCGGGGGGAGGAAACCCTGACCCTGCCCCCCGTGGTGCTCCGCTACAAAAAGCCGGGCCTCTCTTTCTGGGTGCGTAACCTGATGGCCCTCTTTTTCCTGGTGATCGCCATAGCGGTGGGGTTCAGCCGGCTTTGCAACAAGGCGTCGCGCCTGTTCTTTTTCGTCGCGATTGCCATGGGGCTGTACTTTGCTCTGTTAAACACAGAGGTGATCCCGTTCCTTTACCTCCAGGCGGTAGCCCTGACCCTGGCCCCCGGCCTGGTGATCCATTTCTTCCTCTCGTTTCCTGAGGAACGGTGGCTGTCCAAAAGTCGGTGGTGGTTCCTGCTGTACCTGCCCGGCCTGATCTTGATGGCCCTCACGGTGGGAGCTTTCTACCAGGCGGTCAAGGCCGGCACAGGGTTATATTACGCTCCCCTTTACCTGAAGCTGAGCAACAGCATAGATTTTGCTTATCTGGTTCTCAGTGCCGTCTTTGGCCTGGCCAGCATGGGATATATCTATGCCACCACGTCCAACTTTCTCCTGAGACGGCAGGTTCAGTGGATTTTATGGGGTTTGAGCTGCGCCGTCGTGATAAGCATGGTGGATATGGTCCTGACAGCGCTTCAGATGCAGACCTGGGAGGTGTATAACCTCTTGCTGTTGGGCCTCATCCCCCTGCCTGTCTCTGTCGCTTTTGCCATTTTGCGCTACCGCCTGCTGGACATCGATCTGGTGATCAACCGCAGCGTGGTTTATGGCCTGCTGACGGCCTGCCTGGGCGCTCTCTATTTGGTGTTGATCAGTTTCCTGTCCACGACTCTGGGCATTGCTGTCGGCAGCAAAAGCTATGCCCTGGTGGTTTTCCTGTCGGCCCTGTTTATCGGCGTGCTGGTCAACCCGGTGCGGGCCAGGATCCAGGCGGTTATAGACCGCGCCTTTTTCCGCCAGCAGATGGACTATCAGCACGCCCTGATCCAGTGGAGCGAAAACCTGAGTACCAGCCTTCGCTTTGCCGACCTGGCCCACCTGCTGCTGCGGGAAGTGCCCCGGCAGATGATGATCGAGCGCGCCTGGTGCCTGGTGCTCAACGAAGAGGAGAGCTACCTGGAACCCCTGCCCGCTCCCGACGCCCTCCTCGACCCTGCACCCCAGAGGTCGGAAAAGCCGACCGGGCCTGGGACGAACGGAAGTGAGGCGGTGACCGGCACCCCTTCCCGCAGCCCCGATCTGTCTATCCCGGTGAATAGCGACATTGTCGCCCACCTGGGTCAGCCCGACCGGGTGATCCTGTTGGGGGACGGGTATGAGGACAGGCACTCTGCTCCGTTCCAGGAGATCCCATCCGACTGGCGGGAGGCCGGCGTTCAGATCGCATTGCCGCTGATAAGCGGCGGCCGGCTGATCGGCCTCTATTTGCTGGGGACCAAGCGCTCCGGCGACCTCTATCAACGCCACGACGTGGACCTGCTGCGCACGGTGGCCAACCAGGCAGCTACAGCCATTGCCAATGCCCGCCTCTATGAGAAGGTCCATCTCTTTAGCCTGGAACTGGAAGCAAAGGTCCAGGAGCGCACCCGAGAACTCCGTGACTTTGTGTCGAGCGTCTACCACGAGTTGTCTACCCCTATCACCACCATCCAGGGCTACGTCGCCTTGCTGTTGAATTACCAGGTGGGCCCCTTGACCGACAGGCAACGGCGGTTTCTGGAAATCACTCACGACAGCATCCAGCGGTTGATGCGGCTGGTCGGCGACCTGTCGGACATTTCCAGGATTGAAACCGGCCGGTTGACGATCTACCCTGAACCCCTTTTCCTGCCCCGGGTGGTAGAACAGACGGTCAATTCTCTGGCCGACCGGATCGAAAGCAAGGGGTTGCAGCTTCAGATCGATCTGTCGCCCGACGCCGCCGTGGTCCAGGGCGATCCACAGCGGGTTGTGCAGATTTTGACGAACCTGCTCAGCAACGCCTGCCGCTATACACCGGCCGGCGGCCGGATCACCATCGCCGCCGGTCGGCGGGATGGAGCGGCCGAGATCACGGTCAGCGATACCGGCATCGGCATCCACAAGGAGGAGATAAGCCGCATTTTCGAGCGGTTCTACCGCAGCGATGACCCACGAGTGCAGGAACAATCGGGCACCGGCCTGGGACTGGCCATCACCAAGTCGCTGGTGGAGCTCCATGGCGGTCAGGTGTGGGTCAAGAGCGAGGTCGGCAAGGGCAGCACTTTCGGCTTTACACTGCCGCTGGCCAGCCTCCCTGCGGCTGACGGGGGTGACATGGCAGGTACTGCGGGGGTACCGGAGATGGCCGATGGCTCGTGAGCGGATCCTGGTCGTGGACGATAGCGCCGAGTTCTGCTCCCTGCTGACCAAAGAGGTCTTGCCGGAGCGGGGCTATACCGCCCTGTCGGCCACGACCGGCCAACAGGCCCTGCGCCTGCTGGCCGAAAAGCAACCCGACCTGGTCCTGCTCGACTATCAACTGCCCGACATCTCCGGCCTGGATATCCTCCAGCAGATGGCCGAACGGCAACCGATGGTCCCGGTGATCATCATGACTGCCTACGGCTCCGAATCGGTGGCAGTGGAGGCGTTCCGCCTGGGGGCCAGGGACTATTTGATCAAGCCGTTCGATGTCGAGGTGGGGCTGGCCGCCGTGGACCGGGTGCTGGCCCAGGTGCGGCTGGAGCAGGAGAAGGAACGCCTGAGCCGGGAACTGGAACAGGCCCGCCAGGAGCTGGAACAGCGGGTCAAGGAGCTGACGGTGCTGTTTGGAGTCAGCAAGTCGGTGACCTCGCTGCTGGACCTGGACAGGGTGTTGGAGCGGGTGGTGGAGGCAGCGGTGTTCATCAGCCGCGCCGACCAGGGGGCGCTGTGGCTGCCGGAGCCGGGGGGCGATCTCCTGCTGCTGTGCGCCGCGAAGGGGTTGGGAGAAAAGCGCGAGCACCTGCTGCGGATTCCGGTCGGGGAGGGCCTGGTCGGCCAGGTATTCTGCAGTTCGCAGCCGCTGCGCCGGGTGGCCACACCCGGCGAAGAAGGCATCGAAGTGACGGCCGCTTACCAGGTCCGCGCCCTGTTGTTGGTGCCGCTGGTCATGAAAGGCCGCACCAACGGCGTGCTGTTGGTGGCTAATGGCCGCGACCGCCCCTTTGCCGCCGCCGATGAAGCCATGCTCCAGGCCCTGGCCGACTATGCCACCATCGCCATCGAGAACGCACGGACCTACCGGGCTACCGACGAGGCTCTGGCCCGTCGGGCGGAGGAGCTGGCCTACCTGTATGAAATCACCCGGACGGTCACCTCGACCCTGGATCGGCAGCAGATCTTTGACCGGGTGGCGGTCAAGATCGGCGAGATGTTCCACGTGGAGGGTGGGTCGCTGTTGCTGCTGGACGAGGAGACGCAGGAACTGGAGTTCGTGGCCAGTTGGCTGGGCTCTACCGAGCCGCTGCGGGGCATGCGCCTGAAGCCGGGACAGGGGGTCGCCGGGCAGGTAGCCCTTACCCGGCAGCCGATAGTGGTGAATGAGGCCTACAGCGACGATCGGTTCTATACCCAGGTGGACCGCGCTACCGGGTTCGTCACACGCTCTATTTTGTGCGTGCCGCTGCTGGTTCAAGATCGCTGTATTGGAGTGCTGGAACTGCTGAACAAAGCGTACGGCCCCTTTACCCAGGAAGATGTCGAGCGGTTGAGCAACGTCGCCCACCCGGTGGCTATCGCCCTGGAGAATGCCCGGCTGTACCGGGAGGCGCAGCAACTCCACGAGGCGAAAAGCCGCTTTGTGGCCACGATGGCCCGTGAACTCCGCTCGCCCTTGACGGCTATCAAGGGGTACAACGGGATGTTGCTCTCTGGAGCGATGGGCGAACTGGACGACCGGCAGGCCGATCTGGTTCGCCAGATCGAAGCCTACACCGACCGCCTCATCACCCTCATGGAAGACCTGTTGGACATCGCGCGGCTGGAAACGGGAGAGACCCGGCTCCACCCTGAGCCGGTGTCGCTCGCCGAGGTGGTGGCGCAGCTGGCCTCCTCTCTGGAGCAGCGGCTGCTGGACAAGAACCTGCGGCTGGCAGTCAAGGTGGCGCCGCGGCTGCCGCCGGTCTATGCCGATCCCCGGCGGATTGGCCAGGTGTTGAATAGCCTGCTTATGAACGCCTGCCTGTACACCTTGCCCAAAGGCCGGATCACCGTTGAGGCCCGGCTCCAAAGCGATCCCCAGGAACGGCGGGCGGGGGCCGATTGGGTCGTTGTGTCGGTTATAGACACCGGGATCGGCATCCCTCCGGAGGACCAGCCACGGGTTTTCGAGCGGTTTTTCCGTGGCGATCATCCGCTGGTGCAGCACCATCCGGGACGAGGATTGAGCCTGTCCATTGCCAAATCGCTGGTTGAGCTGCATGGCGGGCGCATCTGGCTGGAGAGCGAGGCCGGCAAGGGGAGCGCGTTCCATTTTACCCTGCCGGTGGCCGGGCGTAAGCAGTGAAGGAAAGGGACCGACATACGATGATCTCCCAGACACCCGAGGCCGCAATCCAGAACCAGCGCCATGCCGGGGAGATGGCATCGCTCTATGAGATGGTCATGGCGTTGAACGAAGTAACAGACCTGGATGCGCTGCTGCAAATTGTGTTGAAACAGGTCCGTCGCGTGGTGGAGTATGATACCTGTTTCATCACCCTGGCCGACGACGAAGGTCGGGTGCTGCGGGTCCGGGCTGCCGACGGCCTCCTGGCCGGGCGGATATTGGGTTTGGAATTGCCCACCGACCGGGGGATCAACGCCTGGATCTACGGCCAGGGCCGGGCTACGTTGGTGGACGACGCCGATGCGGACCCCCGCCGGTTCCACGTCGAAGGGCGCACCGAGGAGATCCGCTCTGCCGCGGGGGTGCCCCTCCTGGCCGGTGGGCAGCCGATCGGCACCATCTATGCCGCCTGCCATCGGCCCTGTGCCTTCAGCCAGGCCGACCTGGATTTCCTGACCATCACGGCCACCCAGGTGGCCGCAGCCGTGCAGCGGGCGCGGCTCCTGGACCAGGCCCAACAGCGGGCCCAGGAGATGGAAATGTTGCTGGCCGTCAGCGCGGCGATGGCTTCCCTGGACCCGGCCGGGATCCTGCAGACCATCTATGAACAGGCCGGGCGGATCATGGATACGTCAGCGTTCTTTGTGGCCCTGTATCACGAGGAGCGCGACGAACTCGACTTTAGCCTGGCCTATGAGCAGGGGCGGCGTGTCGAGCCGTTCAGCGTCCGCCTGGCCGATAGCCGGGAGCCGGCGGCGCATGTCGTCCGCACCGGCCGGGAGTTGCTGATCTACGACTGGGCGCAGGAACGGGCGAACCTGCCTGAGGAAATGCGGCTGGCTGCCGATTCGATCCGGTCGTGGGTAGGCGTGCCTATCCTTTTTCAGGGCCGGGTGTTCGGGGTTATCGGAGCCCAGAGCCGGGAACCCCATGCCTTCACCACCCGGCAGATGCGCTTGCTGGCAGCCATTGCCGGTCTGGCCGGCAACAGCCTGCAGAACGCCCGGCTGTACGCCGCCATGCAACAGGCCCACCAGACCGCCGCTGCCGAGCGGGACAGGCTGGCCCATCTGCACCGGGTCGGCGTCGAGGTGCAACGGGCCGAGACCCTCTGCGACAAGCTCCAGATCGTGGCCGAGGGCATCCGTCAGGTGGGCTGGGGGCGTGTCTCGGTTTCGCTGCGCGACGCGGAACTTGACCCGATCGAACTGGTGTGCGCCGGCTTTTTGCCCGAGGATGAGGCTGCGCTGCGCGCCAACCTGCTGCCCGGCAGGGAGTGGCAGAAGCGCTTCAGCGGGCAGTTTGAACGGTTCCGCGTCGGCCAATGCTACTACCTGCCGTGGGCCGACCCTTGGGTTCGGGAAAATGTGCAGGGGGTCAAAAGCCGCCTGTCAGAGCCCCCGGGCCCTGATCGCTGGCACCCGCAGGACCTCCTGTATGTACCGCTTTACGGGCGTGGGGGGCGGATCGTAGGCATCATCGGCCTGGACGATCCACAGGATGGCCGCCGACCCACCGCGGAGAGCCTGGCCATTGTGGAGCTGTTCGCCCAAGAGATGGCTTTGGTCATCGAAAATGCCCAACTGATGGACGAGTTCAGGCTGGTGAACACCGATCTGCAGGAGATGGTGGAGGCCCAGGCCCACCTGTTGCAGACCATCGAGGAGATGATCGCCGCCGTAGAGTCGGAAAAGGGTCCGGTGGCCGTGCGCCGCCTGGCGGAGAGGGAGCGGGTTCGTGGCTGAGGAACGGTGTATTGCCATTCACAGCGATCTCGACATCGTCGCCGCCCGTGTCGAGGCACGGAACCTGGCCAGGGAGATGGGGTTCGGCCTCATTGACCAGGCCCGTATCGCCACCGCCGTCTCGGAACTGGCGCGAAACGTGGTCCTGTATGCCCGCAGTGGGCAGATCAGGCTGAAGCGGCTGACCCGGGCGGACCGGGTGGGCCTGGCGATTATCTGCGAGGATCAGGGGCCGGGGATCGAGGATGTGGAGCGGATCCTGCGGGAAGAAGCCGTCATGGCGCGGGGATCGGGAGTGGGGCTGGCCGGCACCCGGCGCCTCATGGATGAGTTTGAAATCAGATCGTGTGTGGGCGTGGGTACTACGGTGACCGTGTGCAAATGGTTGTCGTGAGGGCCGATCCGCCTTGGGCGGTGGAAAACAAGCTGGAGTTGACGCGTGGTCAAGTCTGAACGAAAAACGGTTCTGGTGGCCGAAGACGATCCGGACATCCGACGGCTGATCGCCTATAGCCTGGAGTTTGCCGGCTTTCAGGTGATCCAGGTGCAGGATGGTGAGGATGCGGTCAAGGTGTCCACAGAAAAGTTGCCGGACGTCATCCTGCTGGATGTGCGGATGCCCAGGATGAGTGGCTACGAAGCCTGTGAGAAGCTCAAAGCTCAAAAGTCTACCAGGCATATCCCGGTGGTCTTTTTGTCGGCGCGCGGCCAGGAGGCCGAGATCAAGTACGGGTTGGGCCTGGGCGCCGAGGAGTATATCCTCAAGCCGTTTGCGCCCGATGAGTTATATCGGCGGGTGGCGGCCATTTTGGACCGCCACAAGTAGTTCTGTGGGGATTGGAACCGGACTGGGAGCAGAACCTGATGAGCGGGCTCCTGATCGATCGCAGCCTCATCCACTATGAGACCTTTGGCCGGGGCCAACCGATCATCTTTGTCCACGGCTGGCTGGGGTCGTGGCGCTACTGGGTTCCGGTGATGGACCTGTTCTCCAGCGATCACCGTACCTACTCCCTGGACCTGTGGGGCTTTGGCGATTCGGATAAGGGCTATGAAAAGTACGATCTGGACGGCTATGTCGATCTGCTCCTCAAGTTCATGGACGGGCTGGGCATCGGCCGTGCCCCTATCGTGGGCCACACCCTGGGCGCAGCCATCGGCGTCACGATGGCTGCCAGGCACCCCGACCGGGTGTCTAAGGTGATGGCCGTCTGTCTGCCCCTGAACGCCGATTGCATCAACCGTAAATTGCTCACCGCCGGTTCAAACGACGCGCTGGCCCGGCTGTTTTGGCAGCGGCAACGTCCCTATCCAGAAGTAGAAAGCAGCCTGCCCAAGATGGCCCACAACGCCGTTGCCCTGACCATCCAGGCGGTGGCGCGCCTCGACCTGAGGGAGATGCTGGAAGAGATCGATCTGCCGCTCCTCACCGTTTACGGCGGCAAGGATCCGGTGATCGACCCCTCCGCCGCCGACGAACTGGAGGGGGACCATTACACCGCGCGGGCCATTGTGCTGCCCGATGCCCAACATTTCCCCATGCTCGATGAGCCGGCCAGGTTTGCCCGCCTGCTCCGCGACTTTATGGACGTGGAAACGCCAGAGGAGCTGCAGGAGCTGAGCGTCAAAAAGGAGTGGCGGCGGCGCACCCGCTGAGCAGAGGCACGCCGGCCGCCAATGGCCGGCATCCCCCCCTGATGCCTGTGGCATAGGGACACTTGACGAATTGAACAAAACCGGGTATGCTATACGGGCCCACGGCTGGGCCGCTGGGCGGTCGCCTTATGGATCGGTAGCGTGGGGGTGGTTGAGTCCCGGTGGGCTCCGCGGTCTTCAAAACCGTCTGGGGGGTGCTGCAGAGGCAGCCCTGGTGGGTTCGACTCCCATCCACTCCCGCTCGAGAATTGAGAATTGAGAGTTGAGAACTCTTTACAGCGACTGTTCATAGAATGTGACCGTCGCCTGGCCCTGACCGCGACCGTCGTCCTGGGCGTGGCGGCCGGCCTGGTCGCCGGTGCCTATGTAGCCATCCTGTCACCCATCCTGGCGGCTGTAGGGGTAGTGGCCATCGTCGGCGGATGGTTGATGCTGCGCGACACGCAGTGGAGCCTGGTGGCCACCATCGGCCTGGTGTGCCTGCTGCCCTTTGGGGCGCTGCCGTTCAAGATCGGCTTTACGCCGACCTTTCTGGACCTGGCCCTGCTGGCCCTCTATTTCGTCTGGATCGTGCGCATGGCCACCGGCAAGGCCGGCCGATTTATTGGCACCCCGGTGGGCCTTCCTCTTGCCATCTTTATGCTGTTGGCCTGCGCTTCGTTTGTGGCCGGGTTGGCCCACGCTTCCCTCAATTCCTACATCCTGCGCCACTTTGCCGAGATCCTGCTGAGCATCGCCCTCTTTTTCGTTGTTGTCAACTGCGTGCGCACCCGGCGGCAGCTTCAGGAGTTGGTGCTGGCCCTGGTCCTGGCCGGGTTTGCGGCTGCCTTGATCGGCGTGGTCCTCTACTTCCTGCCCCGCGAACTGAGCATCCGGCTGCTGTCGGCGCTGGGACGGGTGGGGTATCCGACCGGTGCAGGGGTGCTGCGTTACATCGAGGACAACCCCGATCTCCCCCTGCGGGCCATCTCCACCTCGACCGATCCGAACGTGCTCGGCGGCCTGCTGATCCTCATCACGACCCTGACCGCGGCCCAACTCTTTGCCCAGAAGCCGCTCCTGAGACGGCCCTTGTTGGCCGGGATGGCCCTGACCGATGCCCTGTGCCTGTACCTGACCTACTCGCGGGGTTCGATGCTGGGCCTGGCCGTGGGGTTGGGGGTGTTGGCCCTGGTGCGCTACCGGAAGATGATCCCGCTGATGCTGGCGGCAGCCGCGCTGCTGTTGCTCTTGCCCCAGACGCAGGACTATGTGCAGCACTTTATCGAAGGCGTCCAACTCCAGGACCTGGCGACGCTGATGCGCCTGGGGGAGTACAAGGATGCGCTTCTTTTGATCGGCCGCCACCCGTGGATCGGTGTGGGCTTTGCCGGTACGCCGGAGAGCAGCCTGTATCTCGGCGTGTCTAACGTTTATCTGCTTATGGCCGAGGAGATGGGCCTGATCGGGCTGGGCGTCTTTTTGTCTTTCCTCACCCTGTTTTTCCTTCAAGTGAAGCGCGCCTGGCCCCTGGTCCGGGAAAACCCCGCCATGGACCTGGATGCCTCCTTGTTGGGCCTGGCCGCTGCGGTGATCGGCATCCTGGTGGGGGGGCTGTTCGACCATTATTTTTTCAACCTGGACTTTCCCCATTCCGTGTCCATCTTTTGGCTCTACGTGGGGTTGGCGATGGTGGCAGTGCGGCTGGGATCCGAAGCCGGCTCTCCATCGCCCGGCCGGCAGGAGGGGCAGGAGATCGGCGCCGGCTGCCGATAGAGTTGTGTGGCCTGTTTGCCCTCTGGGAGCAAGTGTGGTACAATGGCGGCAACGTCAAGCAGGTTTTCTGAAAATCACACAGGGGAGAGAAAGATGGACATCAAAACCGAGACGATGAAGCGCTGCGAGTTGGTCACCGTTTCCGGGCGGGTGGACAGTTCCGCGGCACCCACGCTGGAAGAAATGTTGCTGGGCCTGATCCAGGCCGGACAAAAGAACGTCGTCGTGAATTTGCGGGATACCGAATATATCAGCAGCGCTGGCCTCAAGGCCCTGCTCTCGGCGCTGATGAAGGTCCGCCGCATGATCCCGCCCGGCGATGTGGTCATTTCCGAGATCCAACCCGAACTGAAAGAGACGTTCAATCTCGTGGGGTTCGACCGCCTGTTCAAGTTCTACGAGTCGGATCTTCACGCCGTCGGCAGCTTCTAGCTCCTGCCCACGGTTCAGCATTCGGCCAGACAGGACCGCCGGTTCCCGCCAGGGGCAAACGGCGGTTCTTCGTCATAGGGGGATCTTCCATGAAATTGCTGGCCAGGCTCAGGCTGGCCGCCACTCTCGATAATGTGCCGCGCGCCGTCGAATGCGTGCGCGAGTCGGCCCGGGCGGTGGGGCTCGACGACCGCCTTCAGGGCCAGCTCCAGTTGGCAGTGGATGAAGCCTGCGCCAACGTGGTGGACCATGCCTATCAGGACCTGGAACCGGGCGATATGGAGGTAAGCTGTGGCCTGACCGACCGGGCGTTCGTCGTCTGCGTCCGCGATTGGGGCCGGGGTTTTGACCTCGATGCTGTGTCGGTGCCGGATGTCACCGCCCCTCTCCAGGACCGCGCCCTGGGCGGCCTGGGGTTGTACCTGATCCGGCAGGTGATGGACGAGGTCAGGCTCACCCTCGATCCCAGGAAGGGGAACGTGCTGACCATGATCAAGCGGCTGCCCGGCCGGGAGTGAACCATCCCTCCCGGTGAACAAGATACCCTGGGAGTTGTGCCAAGTGCAAGCCGACCGTTCCCAAGCGCCAATTGAATCACCATTGCCGCATGCAGCTTCGCTCCTGGCCCCATCGTCGCTCTACAGTTTGCTGGTGGGCCTGGCCGGGTTGGGGCTGTTGGCCTGCGACCTGGTGGTCCATCGGCGGCAGCTTCCATGGGGGGCCATCCTGGTGTTTATCGTCCTGTCGTTTCTGGTGCAGCGCTCCAGCTTTCATCTCGGATCCCCCGTCGTCCATAGCCTGGCTGGGGTGATTGATCTGGCAGCCGTGTTGGCCCTGGGGCCGGTGGCAGGGGCGGCTGTGGCTGCCCTCAGCGGGCTGACCTATCTGGAACTGAACGCTCTGCGCCACCAACGGCTGAATCGTTACCACCTGGCCGATATCCCTCTGTTCAACGCCGGCCTCAAAGTGCTGATGGCCTTTGCCGCCGGTGCGATGTTCCAGGCGATCAACGGCCCGCTGCCCCTGGCAACCGTCGGTCCCGGCCTGGCCGGAGGACCGGGAGCGCGCGCCTTGCTGGCCCTCGGCTGCGCCTGCCTCCTGTGGTTTGCCCTGGACCATGTGGCCTGGGGCATTCTGGACTATTTGCAGGGGGGGAAGGAGCGGCTGAACCTCTTTTTCCGTGATGCCGTCCCCTCAGCCTTCCTGGTCGAGCTGCTGCCCCTGCCTTTCAGCCTGGTGGTCGCCCTGGTCTATGTCCATTTGAGTTGGATGGCCTTTGCCATCCAGGCGCTGGTCATCGTCGCGGTGGCCGTGCTGGCCCAGCGGTGGGCCACTGCCCGCGCCAAACTGACGCAGCGCGTGACCGAACTGTCCACGATCGAGCAGGTGAGCGCGGCCATTGCCCAGGCCCAACTGGACGTGGACGAGTTGTGCCGGTTGATGTACGAGCACGCCAGCCGCATCGCCGATACCACCATCTTTCACCTGGGCCTGTTCGATGGCGACGAGTACACCATCAAGCTCTGGATGCGGCAGGGACAACCCCAGCCGTCCCGGACTTTCCGCCTGGCTCCCGGCGTAGGGCTGGTCAACTGGATGCGCAGCTCCAAACAGCCGCTGCTGGTCGGCGATTTTGAGCGGGAGAAGGACCGGCTCCCGGCCCAGCCGGTGTACATAGCCGACCAGCCACCCTCCTCCGCCCTGTTCGTGCCCCTCATGGCCGGCGAGACGGTCATCGGCATTATGGCGGTCCAGTCGTTCCGACGGTACGCCTACGGCGAGAGCGACCTCCGGGTCCTCTCGGCGATGGGCAATCAGGCCGCTGTTGCCATCCAGAAGGCCCGGTTGTACGCCCAGGAGCGCCGGCGGGCCCGGCAACTGGCCACCATCGGCGAAGTGAGCCGCCAGGTCTCTGCCACCCTGGACCTTGGTGAACTGTTCCAGAAGGTGGTGGACCTCATCCGCAACAACTTTGGCTATTACCATGTCGGCATCTTTACCGCCGACCGGCAACGCCAGACGGTCACCTTCCAGGCCAGCGCCAGCGCCGGCCAGCCCGCCGTGGCCGTGGAAGCGGCGTGGGGAGAGGGGCTGATCGGCTGGGTGGCCGCCCACGGCCAGGCGGTGGTCGTCAACGACGTGGAGAACGATGCCCGCTACCGCTGCGTCGAGGCGTTGGATGAGACCCGCTCGGAGCTGGTCGTCCCCCTCCTGTTGGAAGGGGAGTTGGTGGGCCTCCTCGACGTGCAGAGCGACCAGATCAACGCCTTCGGCCCCGACGACCTGTTTATCCTGGAGACGTTGGGCAGCCAGGTGGCTGTCGCCATCCACAAGGCGCGGCTATACGAGGCCGAACAGCAGCAGGCCTGGTTTGCCACCGCCCTGCTCCAGGTGGCCGATACCATGAGCCATGTCTCAGACATGGATGCCGTGCTGACCACCATCGTCCGCCTGACCCCCCTCCTGGCCGGCGTGGACCGCTGTGCCCTGCTGCTGTGGGATGGCGAGGCCGAGGCGTTTGTCCCGGCGCAGACCCACGGCCTCTCCCGCGAGTTGCGGGAAACCTTTGACCATCTGCTCTTCCCGGAGGGAAGCTTCCCGGCCCTCGACCTGGTGCGGTGGGAAAAGAGCCCCCGGCTTGTCAGCGCCACCGACGACGGCGGGTTGATCCCGCCGGACCTGGTGGAGACCTTTGACATTCAGGAGGTGTTGCTGCTGCCCCTTCTGGCTCAGAATGAGCTGCTGGGGGTCATGATGGTGGACTATGCCGGGGCGACCCATCCCTTCAGCCCGCGGCTGATTGATATGCTGACCGGGATCGCCAACCAGGCGGCCATGGTCATCTACAGCGCGCAACTGGTCCAGGCTCAGCAGGAGGAGGCCTATGTCTCCATGGCCCTCCTCCAGGTGGCCGAGGCGGTCAGCCGTTCGACCGACCTGGCCGAGACCCTGGCGGCCATCGCCCGCATCACCCCCATGCTCGTCGGGGTGGAGGTGTGCGCCTTCTTCCTGCGGGATCCGGCCACGGCTGCCTTTGTGCCCTACCAGCAATACGGCCTGAAAGGGGCGGCCCGCGCTGCCTTTGGGTCCCGATCCTTCCCGGCCGATGACCCCCGGATCCGCGAACTGCTGGCCGGCAGGCCCTTTGTCACGCTGCCCGACCTGCCGGGCTGGGTGGTTGGGGAGCCGGAGGAGAAGGGCCGGCGGTCGCTGCTGGCCCTGCCGCTGGTCAGCAAAGGTGAGGTGCTGGGGGTCATGGTCGTGGATTATGCCGGTTCCACCCAACGCTTTGCCGACCGCTGGAGGAACATCCTCGCCGGCATTGCCGGCCAGGCGGCGCTCGCTGTGGAAAATGACCGCCTGCTCCAGGAAGCTGCCGAGCAGGAGCGGATGAAGCAGGAGCTGGAGGTAGCGCGGCGCATCCAGACCAGCTTCCTGCCTGAGCGGTGTCCGCAGGTACCCGGCTGGGGATTGGCAGTCCTCTGGCGGTCGGCGCGGCAGGTGGGGGGCGACTTTTACGACTTTTTCTCGCTTCCCTCCGACGGAGGGGCAACGTCCGGCGACCGCCTGGGCCTGCTCGTGGCCGACGTGGCAGACAAGGGGGTGCCGGCGGCGCTGTTTATGGTCCTGTCGCGCACGCTGGTGCGGACCATGGCCCTCGACGGGCGACCACCGGCCGCGGCCGTCTCCCGGGCCAACGACCTGATCCTGGCCGACGCCCGCTCCGGCCTGTTTGTCACCCTGTGTTACGCCGTGCTTCACCCCGATTCGGGGGAGGTCCGCTATGTCAACGCCGGCCACATGCCCCCCCTGCTGGTGCGGGCCGCCAGCGGTGTGGTCGAAGTGCTGCCGTCGGCAGGCATGGCCCTGGGGGTTATGCCCAACCTTCAGTTCGAGGAGCAGACAGCCCACCTGGAACCGGGTGACCTGCTCGTCCTGTACACCGACGGCGTCGTCGAGGCTTTGGATACCGGGTTGCAGATGTTTGGCCGGGAGCGGCTGCTGGAGGTGGTGAGCGCCCACCGCCACCGGTCGGCAGAGGAGCTGGTCCAGGCGGTGGACCGGGCCCTCACCGCTTTCACCGGCGATGCCCCGCAGTTCGACGATTTGACGCTGTTGGTGGTGAAGCGCAAGACGGCGTGAATCAAGACCCCCTGTCGCTCCGCCAAACGATCCGGCAGCTTTTGGCCCGCCACCCCCGGCGGGTGGTGGACGATCCAGGGCTGACCTGTGCCGCAGTGTTGGTGCCTCTGTTGTGCAAAGAGGGGGAATGGCACCTGTTGGTCACCCAACGCACCGCTGCGGTGGAGCACCACAAGGGGCAGATCTCCTTCCCCGGCGGCGCCTGCGATCCCGGCGACGCCGATCGGGTGGCCACCGCCCTGCGCGAAACGCTCGAAGAGATCGGGGTGCCGCCGGAAGCGGTGGAGGTGTTGGGGCTCCTCGACGATTGCCCGACGGTGACCGGCTTTGTGGTGACACCGGTGGTGGGCGTGATCCCCTACCCTTTTCCCTACCGGCTCAACGACCGCGAAGTAGAGGCGGTGGTCGAGGTGCCGCTTTCTTTTTTGCGCGATCCGGCCCACCTGCGCGTCGAGCAACGGGAGTATCAGGGCCGGCTGTACGACGTACACTTTTGGGACTATGGTCCCTATACCATCTGGGGGGCCACCGCCCGCATTCTCAAGGGCCTGCTGGACCTGATGGCGGAAAGCGGCCTTTTTCACCACCAGGACAGCGCCGGTCAGGTCCGATCCTTGACCGGAAGGCCAATTGGCGGTACAATGGGGAGCGAGGAGGAGATCATGACGCTACAAGCCACGACGAGCACCCTGGTCGAGGTCAAAGCTTACCTGGATGAGTTGTTGCATGTGGACAGTTTGCCGGAGGAGGGCAACGGCCTGGTGGTCGGCGGGCGGCCGATGGTCAGCAAGGTGGGGTTGGCCGTCAACTGCTCCTTCCAGGCCATCGAAGAAGCGGCCAGGCGTGGTTGTGATCTGCTCATCACCCACCATGCCGCCTGGCCGGACATAGACCGACACCTGTCCGGGCAAAAATACGACCGCCTGCGCCAGATCGGCCTCAACTATTACGCGGCTCACGAGTGCCTGGACCTGGCCCGTGACCTGGGCACCGCCGACGCCCTGGCCCGGGCGGTGCGGGTTGCCGTCCAGGGCACCTTTGACCTGGGAGGGAAAGCTATCGCCGTCCACGGCCTGACCACCGGCCATTTCCCCGAGTTTGTGGTCCGCGTGGGCAATCAACTGGGCGTCGAACCCCGCAAATGGAAAAACAGCAGTAGCTTTGGCCATGTGTGCCTTATTCCCGGCTGGGGCGGCCGCACAGAATGGATGGCCCAGGCCCAGGAGCTGGGCTGCGACACCCTCCTCACCGGCGAGGTGAGCCTGTTTAGCCTTCTGTTTGCCGCCGAGACAGGGATGAATCTGGTGGTGGCCGGCCACTATGCCACGGAGGTCCCTGGGATGATGGCCCTCAGCGCCCGCATCGCCCGCGACTTGAAGCTGGAGGTGACCTTTATCCCAGAGGAGATTCTGGAGGCCAAGGGATAGAAGGGGGCAGGAGGAAGTCTTTGACCAACCGCGAGATCGCCGAGATTTTCCAGCGCATCGCCGACATGCTGGATATCCTGGGTGAGAACCGCTTCAAGGTTCTGGCCTACCGCCGTGCCGCCGAGAATATCTTGAACCTGGGGCAGGATCTCCGGGCCTGCTGGCAGGCCGGCACCCTGCGGGAGATCCCCGGCATCGGTGAGGCTATTGAGGAAAAGATCGGCGAGTTGCTGACCACCGGCCGGCTGGAGTTCTATGAGCGGCTGCAGGAGCGGGTGCCGCCCGGCGTCGTCGCTCTGCTGGAGATCCCTGAGGTGGGGCCCAAGACGGCCAGGCTGCTGTGGGAACGGTTGGGCCTGCAGAGTGTGGCCGAGGTGGAACAGGCGGCGCGGGCCGGAAAGCTGCGCACGCTGCCGGGGCTGGGGGCCAGGTCGGAGGCCAGGATTTTGGCCGGCATCGAATCGCTCTACGGCCGCAGCGGCCGCATCCCATTGGGGACCGCCTGGCCGGTGGCCGCCGACCTGCTGGACGGGCTGAAGGCGCACTGTCCGGAGGTGCAGGAAGTCGCTGTGGCCGGCAGCCTGCGGCGGATGCGCTCCACCGTCGGCGACATAGACCTGTTGGCTGCCTCCGACGCCCCAGCGGCGGTCATGCGTGCTTTTAGCGGCCATCCCCGCGTGGCCGAACTGCTCCTCAGCGGCCTGACCAAGACCAGCGTCCGGTTGCACAACGGCCTCCAGGCCGACCTGCGGGTGCTGGAGCCGGGGCGCTGGGGGGCGGCGTTGCAATATTTCACCGGCAGCCAGGCCCACAACGTCCGGCTGCGCGAACTGGCCCAGAAACAGGGCCTCAGCCTGAGCGAGTATGGCTTTAAGCGGCCGGATGGTCGTGAAATCCTGTGCCGGACGGAAGAGGAGGTATATGGGATGCTCGGCCTGCCCTGGATCCCGCCCGAATTGCGCGAAGACCGGGGGGAGATCCAGGCCGCCCTGGCCGGCGAGCTGCCCCGCCTGGTCACCTGGGACGACATCCAAGGCGATCTGCACATCCACACCGACTGGAGCGATGGGGCCGCCACCCTGGCCGAGATGGCCGCGGCGGCGCGGGCCAGGGGCTACCGCTACCTGGTGGTCTCGGACCACACCCACGGCCTGGGCGTGGCGCGCGGCCTGACTCCGGAGCGGTTGCGCCAACAGCGGGCCGAGATCGAGGCTCTGAACCGGCAGTGGGATGACCTGGTCCTGCTCCAGGGCTGTGAATTGGAGATCAAGGCCGATGGCAGCCTGGACCTGCCCGAGGAAGTGCTGGCCGGGCTGGATTTCGTCATCGCCTCGGTGCACACCTCGCTGCGGCAGGACCCGGCGCAGATCACGGCCCGCGTGCTGAAGGCGCTGCATTGCCCCTACGTGGACGTCATCGGCCATCCATCGGGGCGCATCCTGGGCCAGCGCGAAGAGAGCGCCGTGGACCTGGAGGCCATCTTTCGCGCCGCCGTCGAGACCGGCACGGCGATGGAGGTCAACAGCACACCCAACCGCCTGGACCTGGACGACGTGCACGTGCGGCGGGCGGTCGGGCTGGGCCTCAAGCTGGCCATCAACAGCGACGCCCACTATCCCGGCGGGCTGGATAACCTGCCCTTTGGCCTGGCGACGGCCCGCCGCGGCTGGGCCACGGCCGCCGACGTGCTCAATACCATGACCCTGGAGCAACTCCGCGCCTGGCGACAGGCCCGGATCGCGCGGCGGAAGCTTTGAAATCGTGAGGAGGGGGATGCGACTATGACACAATATGATGCCGGACCCGGTGAGTGGAGCGACCGCCCCTGGGAATCGCCCAACAAAAAGCCCCGGCCCCACGCCAGGCGGCGGCGGGTGACCCTGCCCCCGTGGGCGTTGCTGGCCATCCTGGTGGGGATCCTCATCCTTCTGTGTGTGGGGTTGGTCTTGATCGTCAAGGCCATCAAGGGCGGCGGCAAAGGGACCCCAACCCCGGCTGTGACGGCCACACAGCAGCCCTCCCCCACGGCCACCCGGACGCCGACGGCCATCGTCGTCCAGACGCCGACGGCGACGGTAGTGCTGCCCATTGCCGGCACGGCCGAGCCACTCCCCTTTACCGAGATCGCACCGGGGGCAACGGTCGTGGTTCAGGGCACCCAGGGAGCCGGGTTGAACCTGCGTCAGCAGCCGACAACCTACTCCCGGATCGAGGTTACCGTCAAAGAGGGGACCGTGCTGACCGTTCTGGAAGGCCCTGTGGAGGCTGACGGCTACGTGTGGTGGAAATTGCGCTCCCCCGAAGGCAAGGAAGGCTGGGGGGTCGCCAACTGGCTGGCCCTGAAGACAGGACAGCCATAGCGGCTGTCTGTTCAGGGCGTGTCTGGAACGCATGATGCTTGTAAAAGGGTTGAGAATCCTGGGGCAGCGGCTCATCGGGCAGGGCCTGCCGGTGACGGTGCTGTGGGCCGCCGATCACCTGGCCCGGATTCTCAGCGGCGCGCCCATCCGCCGCGTCAGCCAGATCACCCCCCAGTTGCACGTCGGCGGGCAATACCGGCGGCGCGGCTGGCCGACCCTGGCGGCGCGGGGCATCACCGCGGTGGTCAACCTGCGCGTCGAGTTCGATGACAACGACCACGGTATTGCTCCACCGCGCTACCTGCACCTGCCGACCGTGGATGACCAGGCCCCGACGCTGGAGCAGTTGCGCCGGGGGGCAGCCTTTATCGCCGAAGAGATCGCCGGCGGCGGAGGGGTGTACATCCACTGCAAGTCGGGTGTGGGCCGGGCCGCCACGATGGCCGCCGCCTACCTGGTCAGCACCGGCCTGACCCCCGGCCAGGCCTGGACGCTCATCCGGGAGGTCCGCCCCTTTATCCGCCCTACGGCGGTGCAGGTGCAGCAGATCGAACGGTTGGCCGCTGGTGAACAATTTTGAAAGGAGTGACAAACAATGAATGCGGAAGAACTGGTGAAAAAAATGCATTGGCTGGGCCACGATACCTTCCGGTTGGAGGGGCCACCGGTCATCTACTTTGACCCCTGGCAGCTCAAGGGCCGGCTGCCGGTCGCCGACCTGGTGCTGGTCAGCCACGAACACTATGATCACTGTTCCCCCGATGACATAAAGAAGGTCAGTGGACCCAGGACGGTGGTGGTGGCCGGCGGCAGCGCGGCGCAGAAACTCAAGGGAGCGCAGGCCATCCGCCCCGGCGACCGCCTGAGGGTTGCCGGCGTCGAGATCGAGGCGGTGCGGGCCTACAACGTCAACAAGTTCCGCGAGCCGGGCGTGCCCTTCCATCCCCGCGAAGCCGAACATGTGGGCTACGTGGTCACCGTGGAGGGGGTGCGGCTCTACTTTGCCGGCGACACCGACTCGATCCCGGAGATGGCCGATATCGCCTGCGATGTGGCGCTGTTGCCGGTGAGCGGCACCTATGTGATGACCGTTGAGGAGGCGGTCGAGGCAGCCCGTACCATCAAACCTCAGATCGTCGTGCCGATGCACTACGGGTCCGGCATTGGCACAGCCGACGATGGCGCCCGTTTCAGTTCCCTGTACGAGGGGCGGACCATCGTGCTGGAGGCCAGGTGACAGCCGCCGGTGGCGCGGAACTGCCGCGCTGGCTGGCCTGGGCGCGGGAACTCCAGGCCCTGAGCCAAACCGGCCTGACCTACAGCCGCAACGAGTACGAGACGCAGCGCTACCGCCGCCTGAGCGAGATCGCCGCCGAGATCGTCCACGAACATGCCCGGCTGGCGCTGCAACCGGTGCTCGACGGCTTTCTGTCGCAACTTGGGTACGCCACCCCCAAGGTGGACGTGCGGGGGGCGGTGGTCCGTGACGGCGCCATCCTGCTGGTGCAGGAACGCAACGATGGGTGTTGGGCCATGCCCGGCGGCTGGGCCGAAGTGGGCGAGCGGCCCTCCGAGATGGTGGTGCGCGAAGTATGGGAGGAGAGCGGCTTTTACGTGGCACCCCGCAAAGTGGTCGGCGTGTTCGACGCCAACCGCGATGGCCGGCCGTTGGAGTTCTATCACGCCTACAAGGTCATTTTCCTGTGCGACATCACCGGCGGCCAGGCGCGGCCCAGCCACGAAACGCTGGCCGTCCAGTTCTTTCCCTTCGACGACCTGCCGCCGCTCTCTTCCAACCGCACCCACCCGCGGCACCTGTCCGAGGTGCTGGCCCACCTGCGGGACCCCAACCGGCCCACGGCCTTTGACTGAGGAAAGTGCCTGGCACCTGAACTGACGCGCTGAAGGTGTCGGGCGTTTATACCTTTCTGGAGGCAGGGCGGCCGCACAGACAGGCCGGGTGCGTTGCCCCTGCCCATAGTTGGCCATTTCCCTGTTTTGCAGTATAATAGTTTGCCTGAGCGGCTCCAGTGTGCAACATGCATCGGGGTCGCCGATATCTTTATGGAGGCCTGTTCCCTTGTCTGCAGATGCGGCTGCCTTCCCCTTTGACCTGAAGAGCGCCGTCGCTCAGAAACGGCTGGTCGGCCTGTGGCGGATGATGGCCGGCTTTCGTTGGCCCTACCTGTGGGCCAACCTCAGCCTGGGCATTGCGGCCCTGGCCCGCACCGCCACCTACCTGCTGTTGGGCCAGTTCGTGGACCGGGTGCTGGGCCAGGAAGCCAGGACGGGCCTGTTGCCGCTCATTGCCCTGGGGTTCATCGGGCTGGCCCTGGTCCAGGGTGCTTTTACCTTTCTGAGCGGCAAGCTGGCCGCCCAGACTTCGGAGGGGATCGCCCGGCGGCTGCGCAACTATCTGTTCGACCACATCCAGCGCCTGTCGTTCACCTACCACGACCACACGCCCACCGGCGAACTGATCCAGCGCTCCACCTCTGATGTGGATGCCGTGCGCCGCTTCTTCGCCGATCAGGCGATCGGGGTGGGGCGCATTGCGCTGTTGTTCCTGGTCAATTTCGTGGCCCTGCTTGCCCTCAACTGGCGACTGGCCTTGCTGTCGGTCGTCGTCGTGCCGTTGGTGGTGCTCACCTCGGTCTTGTTCTTCCGCAAGCTCACGGTCGTCTACGAGGCGTTCCAGGAGCAGGATGGCGTGCTCCAGACGACGCTCCAGGAAAACCTGACGGGGGTGCGGGTGGTCAAAGCCTTTGCCCGGCAGGAGTACGAAAAGGATAAATTCGAGAAGGAAAACTGGGAAAAGTTCCTGCGCGGGCGACGGCTGCTGATCATGCACTCCCTCTTCTGGCCGGTGTCGGACATTATCTGCGGCCTGCAGATGCTGGGTGGCTACTTTGCCGGGGCGCTGATGACCATCGGCGGCACGATCACCGTCGGCGACTATCTGGCCTATGTCGGTCTGGTGCTGTGGCTCATCTGGCCGATGCGGAACCTGGGCCGCCTCATCGTGCAGATGTCCACCGGGCTGGTCTCGTACGAGCGAGTGGCCAGGGTCATCCGTGAGGAGGAGGAGCCGCTGGAAGAGGGCCGGTATCTCCCGCCCGGTTGCGTGCGGGGGGAGGTCAGCTTCCACGACGTGGGCTTTCAGTATGAAGATGGCAGCCCGATGCTGGAGGGGATCAGCTTCCGGGTCGAGCCGGGGCAGGCTGTGGCCCTGCTGGGGCCGACCGGTTCGGGCAAGACGACGCTGGTCAATCTGCTGCCCCGTTTCTACGAATACACCGGCGGCAGCCTGAAGCTCGATGGCGTCGAGTTGAAGGACTATCCGCGCCACTACCTGCGGCAACAGATCGGCATCGTCGAACAGGAGCCGTTCCTCTTTTCGCGCACCATCCGCGAGAATATCTGCTACGGCGTGGGCCGGGAGGTGACCGATGCCGAGGTCGAGGCCGCCGCCCGTGCGGCCGCCATCCACGACACCATCGTCGGTTTCCCCAACGGCTACGACACGCTGGTCGGCGAAAAGGGGGTGACCCTCTCCGGGGGGCAGAAACAGCGGGTGGCCATTGCCCGCACCCTGCTCAAAGACCCGCGCATCCTGATCCTCGACGATTCCACCTCGTCGGTGGATACCGAGACCGAGGCCGAGATCCGCCAGGCGCTGGCCCACCTGATGCAGGGCCGCACCACCTTTATCATCGCTCACCGCATCCAGAGCCTGATGAACGCCGACCTGATCCTGGTGCTGGACCATGGGCGGATCGTGCAGCGCGGCACTCACGAGGAGTTGATGGCACAACCGGGCATCTACCGCCGCATCTACGACATGCAGGCGCGCATCGAGACCGAGCTGGAGAAGGAGCTGGCGCTGGCGTAGGGCCCGGGGGCACCCCGCCCGACAAAAAGGCTGAACATGTCCGACGAATTCGAGTTCGAAGAAGAAGAATTTACGACCCAAGTCAACAGCCGAACCCTGTTGCGCATCCTGGCCCAGGCCAAACCGCACTGGCGATGGATGGTGGGCTTTGTGCTGGCCGTGGCTTTTGTCTCGGCCCTGGATTCCTACTTTACTTTCCTCAGCAAGCGGATTGTAGACGAGGGCATTGTCACCGGAGACAAGGCGGCGTTGCTGCGCATCGTGGCTATCTATGCCTGGCTCATCGTCATCCAGGCTGTTGGCGTGTTTAGCTTTATCTTTCTGACCGGTATCCTGGGCGAGCGCATCCGCTACGACCTGCGCAAAAAGTTGTTTGACCACCTCCAGGAGCTGTCCTTCTCCTATTTCGACCGCACGCCGGTGGGTTGGATCATGGCCCGCGTCACCTCCGACACCGACCGCATCGCCGAGCTGGTTACCTGGGGCCTGCTGGATGTCACGTGGGGGTTGCTGAACATTGCCACCGCCGTCTATTTCATGGTGATCATCAACTGGAAGCTGGCGCTGCTGGTCCTGCTTATCGTCCCGGTACTGGTGTGGGTGGCCGTCCAGTTCAAGAAAAAGATCCTGGTCGAGTTCCGCCGGGTGCGGAAACTGAACAGCAAGATCACCAGCTCGTACAATGAGAACATCCAGGGCGTGCGGGTGGTCAAGGCGCTGTGCCGCGAGGAAGAGAACCTGCGCGAGTTCGGCGTACTGACGGGCGAGATGTACCGCGCCGCCTACCGGGCGGCCTGGCTGTCGGCGCTCTTTTTGCCGGTGGTTCAGCTCGTCAGCGCCGTGGCCGTGGGCGGCATTGTCTGGTATGGCGGCCTCCAGGCGACGGTAGGCGCTATGACGGTGGGCGGCATCCAGGCCTTTGTCTCCTACGTGACCTTTATGCTGTGGCCCATCCAGGAGATGGCCCGCGTCTATGCCGAGATGCAGCACGCCATCGCCTCGGCCGAGCGCATCTTTTCGCTGCTGGATACCAGGCCGGAGGTAACCGATCGGCCTGGAGCGATAGACCCCGGCACGATCCGCGGCGACATCGAGTTCGACGGCGTGTCCTTTTGGTACGAGGAGGACAAGCCGGTGCTCACCGATTTCAACCTCAAAGTCCGGTGCGGTGAGACCATTGCCCTGGTTGGGCCGACCGGAGGTGGCAAATCCACCATTGTGAACCTGATCTGCCGCTTTTACGAACCCAGGCGGGGCACCATCCGCATCGGCGGGCGCGACTACCGCGAGCTATCGCTGCACGCTATCCAGTCGCGCATCGGCGTGGTGCTCCAGACGCCCCACCTCTTTTCCGGCACCGTCCGCGAGAATATCCGCTACGGCAGGCTGGAGGCCAGCGACGAAGAGATCGAGGATGCGGCGCGGGTGGCCGGTGCCCATAGCTTTATCCGCACCCTGGAAAAGGGCTACGACGAGGAGGTGGGCGAGGGGGGCAACCTGCTATCGGTGGGCCAGAAGCAACTGATCAGCCTGGCGCGGGCAGTGCTGGCTCAGCCGGAGATCCTGATCATGGACGAGGCTACCAGTTCGGTGGACACCCTGACCGAGGACCTGATCCAGCGGGGCATGGAGGCGCTGATGCGCGGCCGCACCAGTTTTATCATCGCCCACCGCCTTTCGACCATCAAGCGCGCCGACCGCATCCTGGTCATCGAGAATGGCCGTATCGTCGAGATGGGCACCCACGCCGGGCTGCTGCGCCGGCGCGGCCATTACTACCGGTTGTACACCCGCCAGTTCCGCGAGGAGCTGGCCCAGGAGTATGACCCGTTCAAGGTGCCCGACCTGGTGCCGGCCTGATTCACACCCCCAGGGGACCGGCGGCCATGCCCGACACTGTCACCGGCATTCTGAAGCGAACCGACCGAGGGGCAACGGTCCTGTTCAACCCGGCACAGCCGTCGGATGAGGTCGCGGTCCCGGCCGGGCTTGTGCGCGAATCCCAACTCGTCGTCGGCGCGACCGTCACCGGACCGGTTCGGCAGGGCAGGCAGGGGCCTGAACTGGCCGGCGTCGAGTCGGTCTGCGGCCTGCCGCCGGCCAGGTTCCGGGAACGCACTCCCTTCCAGCGCCTGGTGGCGATCGATCCCGACGAGCGCTTTCCCCTGGCAGCCGGCGGCGAGCGGGCCATGCGTCTGGTGGACCTCATCGCCCCTATCGGCAAGGGCACGCGGGGGCTGATCGCCTCGCCGCCCAAGGCGGGCAAGACGACGCTGCTGGAGCAGATCGGCCAGGGCATCCGCGCCGGCGCCCCCCACACGCGCCTGGTGGTCCTGCTGATTGACGAGCGCCCTGAAGAGGTGACCTTTTTCCGGCGCACCCTGCAGGCCGAGGTGTTCGCCAGCTCCAGTGACCGGCCGCTGCGCGAGCACGTGGCCCTGTCGGAGTTGATGCTGGCCCACATCCAGGTCGATCTGGAGTGCGGCCACGATGTGGTAGTGCTGGTAGACAGCCTGACGCGGATGGCCCGCACCTTCAACCTGCGTGGGTCTGCCGGTGGCCGGGGCCGTTCCCTGTCCGGCGGGTTGGAGGCCGGGGCGCTGGAGGTCCCACGCCGCTTCCTGGGCCTGGCGCGCAAGATCGAAGGGGGCGGTTCGGTCACCATCCTGGCGACCCTCCTGGTGGATACCGGTTCGCGCCTGGATCAGGTGATCTGGGAAGAGTTCAAGGGGACCGGCAACAGCGAGATCGTCCTTGACCGCGCTCTGGCCCAGGCCTATCTCTTCCCGGCGGTCAACCTTCTGGCCAGCGGCACCCGCAAGGACCATCTGCTCTACGGTCCGGACGAGTACCGGCGCATCGTCAGGCTCCGTCGCCTGCTGGCCGGGCACAAGCCCAGGGAGGCGTTGGAAATGCTCCTCAAGCTGTTGGACAGGTATCCCACTAACGAGGTGCTGCTCCAAAAGATCCCGCTATGACATTGGACAACCGGGCCGACTGATGGTATACTGGACCGGCGTTGCGTTCGAGGAGGAGCAGATGGCGCCGCACGATCTGAATGAGGAGCTATTGTGCCGCCGCCAGGAGGTGCGCCAGGGCGGAGGGGCCAGGGCGGTGGAACAGCAGCACGCCAGGGGCAAGCTCACCGCCCGCGAACGGATCGACCGCCTGCTCGACGCCAACAGTTTTCAGGAGGTGGACCCCTACATCACCCACCGCCACAGTGCCTTTGGTCTGGACGAAAAGCGTTTCCCCGGCGATGCCGTGGTGGTCGGCTTGGGCCGGATCGAGGGCCACAAGGTGGCCGTTGCCGCTCAGGATTTCACCGTCATTGGCGGATCGTTTTCGGAAGCCCAGGGGCAAAAGGTGTGCAAAGTGCTGGACCTGGCCATTGCTTCCGGCATCCCCTTTGTTTTCCTGAACGACTCGGTGGGCGCTCGCATCCAGGAGGGGGTGTGGAGCCTGGCCGGCTACAGCGAACTGTTCTGGCGCAATACCCAGGCCAGCGGCGTCATCCCCCAGATCAGCGTCATGCTCGGCCCATGCGCCGGCGGATCGGTCTATTCCCCTGGGCTGACCGATTTTGTGATCATGACCCGGGGTATCAGCCACATGTTCATCACCGGGCCGGAGGTCATCAAGACGGTGACCGGCGAGGAGGTGGATTTTGAGACGTTGGGCGGGGCGCAGGTTCATGCTGCCGTCAGCGGGGTGGCCCATTTTGTGGCCGAGGATGAGGAAGAAGCCTTTGCCCTCACCCGGCGGCTGTTGAGCTATCTGCCTGCCAACAACGCCGCGCCGCCGCCACGCCTGCCGCCCACCGACGACCCGGCCCGTGCCGACCCGGCCCTGGACAGCCTGGTGCCGCTGGAGGATACCCGGTCCTACGACATCCGCCAGGCCATCACCCGCATTTTTGACCTGGGCACTTTTTTTGAGGTGCACGCCCACTTTGCCCGTAATGCGGTGGTCGGCTTTGCCCGGCTGCATGGTGAGGTGGTGGGAGTGGTCGCCAATCAGCCCGACTGGCTGGCCGGTGTGCTCGACATTGACGCCTCGGACAAGATCGCCCGGTTCGTGCGCTTTTGTGATGCCTTCAACATCCCCCTGGTCACCTTCGTAGACTGCCCTGGCTTTATGCCCGGCACGGTGCAGGAGCACGGCGGCATTATCCGCCACGGGGCCAAGATCGTCTATGCCTACTCCGAGGCGACGGTGCCCAAGGTGTGCGTCGTCACCCGCAAGGCTTACGGGGGGGCGTATATTGTCATGAGTAGCAAATATGTGCGCACCGACCTGGTTCTTGCCTGGCCGACGGCCGAGATCGCGGTGCTCGGCGCCGAGGGAGCGGCCAACATCCTCTACCGCAAGCAGTTGGCCGCGGCAGACAACCCGGCGGAGTTGATGGCCCGGTTCGTGGCCGAGTACCGGCAGCAGTTCGGCAGCCCGTATGCGGCGGCGGCCAGCGGCCACGTGGACGATGTGATCCTGCCCAGCGAGACACGGGCCAGGCTGGTGGCGGCATTGGATTTCCTGCGCGATAAGCAGGCTTGTTCGCTGCCCAAGAAACATGGCTGTATGCCGGTGTGACGATTGGGGGGTTAGAGGGGGTAACTGGGTATCCTTCGCGTCCTTTGTGGTGAATAAGGTGCCCGTTTGAGTAGGGGGGGAGGAATCGCCGGTGGAGGTGTTGATGATAAGCGCCGTGGGTATGTCGCTGCTGTTCCTGGCGCTGGCATCCTTTTATGGCCTGTTGTGGCTGTTGACCTCGGCGATCCGGGAACGGGGCCGGGGACCTGAAGGTGCGGCAGAGGAGAGGGTGGAGCCTGCCGGGGACGGGGCGCTTCTCCAGGCCGCCGCCGTTGCCGTGGCCCTGGCCCGCGCCGAGGCGGAGATGACGGGCGGCCTGACTACGGCGCCGGCGCCGGACGCCGCCGCTGCTTCTCTGCCGGTAAGCCCGTGGTGGGTGCTCCATCACCAGCGCCGGCTGGCTCCCGCAGGCAATGGGCGGAGGCGGGGATGAGACGATACCGGGTCGCTGTGGGGGGCCGCACCTTCGACGTCCGGCTGCTGTCGGACCCCCGTCGGGAGCAGGTCCAGGTTGAAGTGGATGGGCAGGCCTTTACGGTGGAGGTCCAGACGGTTTCGCCGGCCGAACCGGAGGCCGTGGCTGCGCCTGCTTCCGTTCCGCCGGCCGCTCGACCGGTGGAGGCCGCTGCGCCTGGGGCAGGCACGCTGGTCGCCCCGCTGCCGGGCACGGTCAAGTCGGTCGCCGTCCGGCCCGGACAGCAGGTGGCCAGGGGGGAGGAACTGCTGGTCATCGAGGCGATGAAGATGGACAATGTCATCCGCGCCCCGCAGGAGGGGGTCATCGCCCGCGTCTATGTCGCCGAGAGCCAGCGTGTCGCGCACGGGGAACCGCTGCTGAGCTACCGGGGATAGTCGGGCGACGGCGACCCCGGCGAGGGAAAAGTGGGCCGATATGGAATCAACCGTCCTCATTCTTAATCAGGCTTTACCCATCCTTTTTCTCATCTCCCTGGGATATTGGATTCGCCACAAGAATTTTTTGGCTGAAACTACCGTTGAGGAACTGCGCAAGATTGTGGTGAATCTGGCGTTGCCGGCCGTGCTTTTCATCTCGTTCCTGAGCGTTGAACTAAAGCCGGCCTATCTTGTTATTTTCGGTTCTGTATTTTTGCTATGTATCTTGCTGTTTCTGTTGGGGCTGTTGATCAAAAAGAAACTGAAGATTCAGGAGGTATATTTCCCGTACCTGATTACCGGTTTTGAATATGGGATGTTGGGGATCAGCCTGTTTGGGGCCGCCTACGGGCTGGAAAAGGTAGGCTATATCGCCGTGACAGATCTGGGGCATGAGATCTTTATCTGGTTTGTGTTTCTGCCCCTGTTGCTGATCCGGCGGGACGGGGCGCAAAATCTGAAAACGATCGCCAGGTCCTTTTTATCCGCACCGGTGGTTCTTGCCATCCTGGTCAGTCTGCTTTTCAATGTGTTGGGCGGGCAGGAGGGGTTGTACCGGTGGCCTATCACGGGCGCGTTGATGGCGGTGCTAAAATTTCTCGGCAACCTCACCGTCCCCCTGATTTTGATAATCGTCGGGTACGGCATCCGCGTTGAACGGGCCCGCCTGAAGGGGGCTTTGTTGGTGATACTCATTCGGTTGGGGATTTTGTTGCCCCTGGTTCTGCTTCTGAATCGTTATCTGGTGCGAGGCCTGCTGGGACTGGACCGGATGTTTGAGGCGGCTTTGTTTACATTGCTTGTCTTGCCGCCGCCTTTTATCATCCCGTTGTACGCGCGCTCAGACCTGGATATCCAGGAGAGACAGTCCATCAACAACGTGCTGACACTGCACACGATCCTGTCGGTGTTTATTTTTCTTGTGTATTTTGCCGTAACTTGACGTTGTAAAATCCTCATAGTTGGCAAAGGGCTCATTCAACTGGATTCGGAGGATGCCTGTGACAGTCACAAAAGCGGAAATCCGGTCGGGGAGGTACTATGATTCGGCCGTCCTGATGCAGTTGCAACGCTCCCTGGCGGCCTGGCCTGGGGTCGTGGATGCCGGAGTGGTGATGGGCACTGAGGCCAACAAAGAGATCCTGGCCCAGACCGGCCTGCTGACGCCGGAGGTTCAGGCTGCAGCTGCCGACGACCTGGTCATCGTCGTCCGCGCTCAAGATGCGGCTGCCGCCCAGGCGGCCCTGGAGCAGGTGGATGCCCTTCTGGTGCGGCGTCGCCCGGCTGCCGGGCAGGAGTTCCAGCCCAAAAGCCTGGAATCTGCGGCTCAGATGCTGCCCGAGGCCCGCTGGGTGCTCGTCTCGGTGGCGGGCCGCTATGCTGCCGGCGTGGCGGGTGAGGCGCTGGACCTGGGAAAAAATGTTTTCCTCTACAGCGATAACGTCCCGTTGGAAAAAGAGGTCTCTCTCAAGCAGAAGGCTGCCGGGAAGGGCCTGCTGGTCATGGGGCCGGACTGTGGGACGGCCATTGTCAACGGCGTGGGGCTGGGCTTTGCCAACCGGGTGCGCCGGGGGCCGATCGGGGTGATCGCCGCCGCCGGCACCGGGTTGCAGGCGGTCACTTCTCGCATCCACCAACTGGAGAGCGGCATCACCCACGCCCTGGGCACAGGCGGGCGCGACCTCAGCGAGGCGGTGGGGGCGGTGACGGCCCGCCAGGCGCTGGACCTTCTCGGCCGTGACCCCGAGACGCAGGTCATCGTCCTCATCTCCAAACCGCCCACGCCCCGGGTGGCCGATGGCCTGCTGAGCCTGGCCCGCGCAGCCGACAAGCCGGTGGTCGTGGATTTCATCGGTTATCCGGGCCGTTCTGTTGATAACCTGCATTTTGTCGCCACCCTGGACCAGGCGGCGGAGATGGCCGTGCGTCTGACAAAGGACACAGGACGCAGGACGGAGGATGGAGGCGGGGGGAGCGGGCCGGACCGTTTTGCTCCAGGGCAGCGGTATCTGCGCGGGCTGTTTTCCGGGGGCACGCTGGCCTACGAAGCGCTGTTGCTGCTACAAGATTACCTGCCTGGGGTGTACTCGAACGTGCCGTTGCAAAAGGAGTATCGTCTGAGCCATTCGATGGTCAGCCAGGAGCATACCATCGTGGACCTGGGGGAGGACGAGTTCACCGTGGGCCGCCTGCACCCGATGCTGGACAACGACCTGCGCATTCGGCGCCTGCAGCAAGAAGCCAGGGATGCAGAGGTCGCCGTGATTTTGCTCGACGTGGTATTGGGCTACGGCGCGCATCCTGACCCGGCAGGTGAACTGGCCCCGGCCATCGCTCAGGCGCGGGCGACCGCAGCGCAGGCCGGGCGAACCCTGGAGGTTGTCGCCATCGTCGTCGGCACCGACCAAGACCCGCAGGGCCTGGCGGCCCAGGTCCGGCAGCTCCAGGAAGCCGGGGCACGGGTCGAAACCGGCAGCGAGGCGGCGGTCCGTTACGTCGGTGGCCTGTTGCGGGCCCTCAACCCTCAATCCTCGGCTATCGGCCATCCTCCGGTAGACCTGGCGGTGCTGAAGGAGCCTTTGGCGGCCATCAATGTCGGTCTGGCATCGTTCACCGAGAGCCTGCAGGCCCAGGGGGCGCCGGTCGTCCAGGTGGATTGGAAACCGCCGGCCGGCGGCGACGAGCGGCTGATGGCGATCTTGGAGCGGATGAAGCGATAACGACAAAGGACGGGTGCTGTCTCTGGTAAAACTGTCTGGGAGGAGTTGAGATGAAAGAGTTCCTCGCTGCCTGTGTGCAGATTGCCGTCACCCCCAACGACGTCCAGGCGAACGTGGAAAAGGGGGTCGTCTGGCTGGAGAAGGCGGTTCGGGAGTATGGGGCGGAGCTGGCCGTCTTTCCGGAGACGGTGACGACCGGTTTTGTCACCGGGCTGGGGGCGGATGAGCTATGGGATCTGGTGGACGAGGTGCCGGGGCGGATCACCGCCGAGGTGCAGAAAGCGGCCCGGGCCTACGGCGTGCATGTGGTCTGGCCTTCCTACCGGCGTGGGCCGGTGCGGGGCGTGGTCTATAATTCATCCATCCTCATCGGGCCGGCCGGTGAGATTATCGGCACCTATGACAAAACGCACCCCTTTCCCCTGGAACGCTGCGACTGCGGCGGCTGGGTGACGGTCGGCAACCGCGCCGACGTGTTCGAGACGGCCTTGGGCAGTATCGGCATGATCATCTGCTACGACGGCGACTTTCCGGAACTGTCGCGGCTGCTGGCGATCAAGGGGGCCGAGATCATCACCCGGCCGTCGGCGCTGCTGCGCAGTTTCGACATCTGGCATCTCACCACCTGTGCCCGGGCCTACGACAACCATGTCTACCTCGTCGCCACCAACTCGGTGGGGCCGGATGCAGGGGGGAACTATTATTTCGGCCACAGCATGATCGTCTCGCCCATCGCCTGGCGGCTGGCCCAGGCCCGGGGCGGCGAGGAGATCGTTGCCGCCCGGCTCGACCCCGATCCGCTGCGCTATGTGACGCCCGGCAGCAAGAGCCTGCAGGTGTTCGACCATTTGCAGGACCGCAACCTGGCGCTGTACGAGGAGATTCTGAAGGGGGCGCGCTCCCGGTTTGAACCGGGGAAGCGGCTGCGCTAAGGGGTTTTCGGCCCGATTTGACACTCCGCTCCAGGTGTGTTATACTTGGAGCGGATCCGAAAACCGGCAGAGGCAGGCCCGGCCTGCCCGGACAGTCTTTCCAGGCTGTCCGGCCTTTGTTTTCGGACAGGCCCTTTGACAATGTCAGGTTCCCTTGACATTGTGGGCTTTGACCTTGCCCCAACTCCCTGCTCCACGGCGGAGAGGGGAAGGGGGTTGGGGGGCTGGAGCGAGGTCGAGACCTTCCTCTGCTATGCCTGTTTGACAATGTCAAGCGACTGGGGAGCAAAAGCGCTTTCTTCTCTATCGGGAAAGCTCTTTTGGCTACACCTCCTGCATCCAAAGCCATCTGAAGGAGAAGGGTATGGATATCGAGAAAGCCAACGCACAAGCTGTCGAACGGATGATGGAAGCCCGCCCGGTCCTGATCGGGTTGGGCAAGGCCATTGACGTGGTGCCAGGGATGCGGGAGAACCTGCTCCTGCACGCCGGCCCGCCGATCACCTGGGCGCGGGCCTCCGGGCCGATGCGCGGGGCGATCACCGGTGCGCTGATCTTTGAGGGCAAGGCCCGCGACATGGCCGAAGCCCAGGCCCTGGTCGAATCGGGACAGATCGAGCTGGAACCCTGCCACCACCACGGAGCGGTGGGGCCGATGGCCGGCGTCATCTGCCCCTCCATGTCGGTCTATATTCTGGAGAACAAGACCCACGGCAATCGCTCCTACTCCGGCCTGAACGAGGGCTACGGCAAGGTGCTGCGCTATGGTGCCTACAGCGACGAGGTCCTGGCCAAACTGCGCTGGATGGAGGAGCTCATGGCTCCCGTGCTGGCCGAGGCCATCGAGGCCAGCGGCGGTCTGGACATCCGGGCGCTGTTGGCCGAGGCGCTGCACATGGGCGACGAGGGCCACAACCGCAACAAGGCCGGCTCGATCCTGTTCACCACCCGGCTGGCCCCCTTTATCGCCCGGGCCGCCCCCAGGCCGGAGGTCGCCGCCGACATTCTGAAATTCCTGGGGGACAATGCCTTGAGCGTGCTCAACCCGGTCATGGCGGCCTGCAAGGCAATGGCCGACGCGGCCCACGGCGTCGAGGGCAGCACCATCGTCAGCACCATGGCCCGCAACGGCACCGATTTCGGCATCCGGGTCAGCGGGCTGGGGGACCGCTGGTTTACCGCGCCGGTGGCGACGCCGGCCGGCCTCTACTTCCCCGGCTTTACCGCTGAGGATGCCAGCGGGGACATCGGCGACAGCGTCATCACCGAGACGGCGGGCATTGGCGGCTTTGCCATGGCGGCTGCCCCGGCCATTGTGACCTTTGTCAGCGGCACACCCCAAGATGCCATCAACGCCACGCTGGAAATGTACGAGATCACTTATACCGAGCACAAATACTTTACCATCCCGCCCCTGGATTTCCGCGGCACGCCGACCGGCATAGACATCCGCAAGGTGGTGGAAAAGGGCATCACCCCGCGCGTCAACACCGGCATCGCCCACAAGGACCCCGGCGTCGGCCAGATCGGCGCGGGGTTGGTCCGCCCGCCGATGGCGATGTTCGAGGAGGCGTTGGTGGCGTTTGCGGAGAGGTATGGTATCAGGTATTAGGTATTAGGTATTAGGTATTAGATATTAGATATAAGGAGGGTGGATGGCGCTAAAGTTTGATGAATTGAGGGTATTGCAGATCGCTGAAACGGTGGCAGATAGGGTCTGGCACCAGGTGGTGGGTTGGAAACCGTTCGCGCGAGACACCGTTGGCAAGCAACTGGCAGAGGCAGCAGATTCGATCGGGGCAAATATCGCCGAGGCTTATGGGCGATTCCACTACAGCGAAAAGCTCCAATTTCTGTACTATGCTCGTGGCAGCCTGTTCGAGAGCAAGTATTGGCTCAACCGGGCGTCAGAGCGCAATCTCATGCCCTCCGCTCAAGCACAGGAATATGCTGTTCAACTGACTGACCTGGTGCGCCAGTTGAACACCTTCGCCGCCGATCTGAAAGCTCAACGTCAAAGCAGTCACCCTCCGGCAAAAGCCATCCGTGAACCTGCCGCCGAATATGTCACCGGCAATACCGAAGGCACATTCCTGCCTCTCTTCACCCAGGAAGAGATCGAATGGTTCCAGACCACCAATCTCTAATCTCCAATCTCTAATCTCTAATCTCCAATCTCCAATCTCTAATCTCTAATCTCCAAATTTTGGGAGGAACAAATGAACCGAGAAGAATTGATCAACATCATGGATAGCGCCAGGCTATATGACCTGACGCAGGATTGCAGCATCTTTACTCCGCCCTGGCCGGGGGAAAAGGCGCTGGAGGTCCATTTCTTCAAACGGGTGACCGGAGCCTACGGCGGCGGGCAGGGGGCCAACGGCCAGATCCTCAACTGGAGCAATACCGTGGGCACCCACCTGGTGGGCGAGACGGCCTTCCATTCCGGCGGGCGGGCCATTGCCGACATCCCGCTGACCGACCTGTGTGGGCCGGGCGTGGTGGTGGACATCTCTGACCTGGTGTCGGACTATGGTCTGTACACCCCAGAGATGATCACCCGTCGGGCCACGGTCAAACAGGGTGACATCCTGATCATCAACACCGGTTACCATCGTTACTCGTGGGACCAGCCGGACGTGCTCAACCCGGCGGCTCAGGGCGGCGTGGAGTCGAAAGAGTTCGGCTTCCTGGTGCGGCATCCCGGTCCCTCGCCCGATTTCTTCCGATGGGCTATGGACATGAGGCTCAAGGTTATCGGCGTGGATTGCGGCTGTGCCGAGCATCCGATGAACACCCCTATCCGCCGGATGCATGAGAACCACTTCAAGCTGGCCGAGGCCAGGCTGCTGGCCGACTATGGCAAGACCTGGGACGAGATGTTCCCGCCGGAGGAGTATTACGAACTGACCCACCTCACCATGCCCAAGGCCCATTTGCTGTTGGCAGAGAGCATTGTGGGCGAGATTGACCGGCTGCGCAACCAGCGGGCCTGGATCCTGATCATGCCCATCCCCTTCATGGAGGTCGAAACCGCCTGGGCGCGGGTCTGTGCTCTCCAGCCGCCGGAGGGCATGAGCGAGGAGGAGTTCTTCCAGATGATGAGTGCGACCCAAATGCTGGACCTGACCATCCCCTTCAGCGTCCAGACGCCGCAGTGGGCCAACTATATCCCGCTGACCGTGACCTACACCAAGCGGGTTGGCGGCCAGCATTTCGGCCTGGGCCGCAACGGTTCGATCTGCAACGCCAGCATCCACCTGGGCACCCACATGGATGGCGAAAAGCACTTCTGGCCGGCCGGCCGGACCATCGGCCAGGTGCCACTCCGGGAATGGGTCGGGCCGGGTGTGATCGCCGACATCTCCCATCTGGTCAGCGATTCCAGCGTCTACACCCCCCAGATGATCGAATCGGTGGTCGAGGTGCGGGAGGGTGACATCCTGATCACCAAAACCGGCTGGTACCGATATGGCTGGAACAGCCCGGACTCGGACGAATTCCGCTACATGATCAAACATCCCGGCCCTTCGCCCGACTTTGCCCAATGGTGCATTGACAAAAAGCTCAAGTGGCTGGGGGTAGATGCTGTCAGCCAGGACCACCCGATGAATACCATCCAGCGGCTGTGGCACCCCAAAACCTTCGCCGAGGCCAACGCCAAGCTCAAACGCGACTTTGGTAAGGAGTGGGATGAGATGTTCCCCCTGGATCAATACTACCAGGACACCCATTTGAACCTCTTTCCCAAAAAGATCGTCCACGCCGAAAACCTGGCCGGCGACATTGCCTGGGCACCGAGCGGCCGCTACTACATCGGCTGCTACCTGCAGAAGGCGATGGAAGCCGAGTCTATGTGGGGGCGGTTTGTGGCCTTCAGAGAGGGCTAACGGTGCTCTCGGAACTGGACAACTACCGATCGGTTGTGGATGGGTGGACAGAGCAAGCCATCTCCCCTTTGGTACGAGAGGTTAGAGAATATCCAGACATAGGAGGCTAAAAAGCATGAAGCCAGCTCCATTTCAGTACTGTGCGCCCACTACGGTTGACGAAGCCCTGGCCTACCTGGCAAAATATGGCTATGAGGCTAAGGCGTTGGCCGGTGGACAAAGCCTGATCCCGATGATGAACTTTCGCCTGGCCAAGCCGGCTGTCTTGGTGGACCTGAACAACATTGCCGAACTGTTCTACATCCAGCCCAACCGGGATGGTGGCCTGCGCCTCGGGGCGATGACCCGCCAGCGCCAGGTGGAACGCGACCCGCTGGTGGCCCAGGCCGCCCCATTGCTCTATGCTGCCATGCCCAAGATCGCCTACCCCCAGATCCGCACGCGGGGGACTATGGGCGGCAGCCTGGCCCATGCCGACCCCTCGGCCGAGCTGCCGGCGGCAAGCGTGGCCCTCAATGCCCGGTTTCGCCTTCGCAGCCAGAAATCAGAGCGTTGGGTTCCGGCTAACGAGTTCTTTCTGGGCTTTTTCACCACCGCCTTGCAGCCGGACGAGCTGCTGGTAGAGATCCTCCTGCCGCCCATGCCCCGGCACAGCGGCTGGTCTTTTCTGGAAGTGGCCCGCCGCCACCATGACTTTGCCCTGGTGGGGGTCGCCGCTGTGGTGACGATGGACCGGGGGCGGTGCGATCAGGCCAGACTGGTTTACTTTAGTGTGGGCGATGGCCCCGTCGAGGCACGCCAGGCCGCAGCCGTGTTGCAGGGCCAGGAACCGACAGCGGAGGCCATCCGCGAAGCGGCCGAAGTGGCCGGTGAGGCCGATGTGGACCCCCAGAGCGACATCAACGCCTCGGCGGACTATCGGCGACACCTGGTCAGGGTGCTGGGGCAGCGGGCGTTGACCGAGGCCTGCGAGCGAGCAACCTCCAATATCTAATCTCCAATATCTAATCTCCACTATCTAATCTCCGCTATCTAATCTCCACTATCTGAGTTAAGAGATTAGAAACAGAGATTAGAGATTAGATATTAGATATTAGAGAGTAGAGAGTAGAGAGTAGAGATTGAAAGAGGAGATGAGCATGAACGACCAAGTCAGGATCATAGTCACGGTCAACGGCACCCGCTACGAACGGACGGTCGAGCCACGCCTGCTGCTGAGCGATTTCCTGCGCCACGAGCTGGGGCTGACCGGCACTCACGTCGGCTGCGAGCACGGGGTATGCGGCGCCTGCACCGTCCTGTTCGACGGCGAGCCGATCCGTTCCTGCCTGATGTTCGCCGTGCAGGCTCACGGCCACGAGGTGACGACCGTCGAGGGGCTGGGCACCCCGGAACATCTCCACCCCCTGCAACAGGCCTTCTGGGAGGCGCATGCCGTTCAGTGTGGCTTTTGCACCCCCGGCTTGCTGATGACCCTGGTTCCTTTCCTGCAGGAGAATCCCGATCCCGACGAGGAGGAGATCCGGGAGGCTATAGCCGGCAACCTGTGTCGCTGCACCGGCTACCAGCACATTGTGGACGCGGTCAGGCTGGCCGCCAGCAAGATTCCGCCCCAGGAGTAGAACCATGACCGAAAAATATGTTGGCAAACGGATGACCCGTACTGAAGATCCTCGCCTGTTGACCGGGCAGGCGTTGTTCGTGGACGATGTGCAGATCCCCGGCATGTTGCACGCTGCGTTCCTGCGCAGCGACTATGCCCACGCCCGCCTGCGGAGAATTGACGTGTCGGCTGCCCGGGCGCGGCCGGGGGTCGTGGCGGTGTACACCGCCGAGGATATGGGCGACGCCTGGCGGCACGGCCCGCCGTTGGTCATCCCCCCACCGACGATCCAGGGAGTCCTGTTTCACACCCGCACCCAGGTGCCTCTGGTCAAAGACAAAGTCCGTTTCGCCGGCGAACCGCTGGCCGTGGTCATCGCCGAGAACCGGTACATCGCCGAAGATGCGTTGGACGACATTGTCGTGGACCTGGAGCCGTTGGGGGCCGTGGTGGACCTGGAAAAGGCCCTGGAACCGGGCGCCCCTCTGGTCCATGATGACCTGGACTCAAACCTGGCTGCCCACCTGGTCCAGGACAAGGGGGACTATGCCGCCGCCCGCGCCCAGGCCGACCATGTCATCAGGCGGCGCATCGTCATTGACCGGGGCGTGGCCGGGGCGATGGAGAACCGGGGGATCGTGGCCTATTGGGATGCCAGGAGCCGCCAGCTGACCATTTGGGACACAACCCAGGCCCCCATCCCCGTCCGCAACGGCCTGGCCGGGATGTTCGGCCTGTCACCAAGCCAGGTGCGGGTGATCGCCCCCTTTGTCGGCGGCGGCTTTGGCCCCAAGATCATGATGTTCTACCCGGAGGAGATGACCCTCACCTGGGCCACGCTGCAACTGGGCCGGCCCATCAAATGGATCGAGGACCGACGCGAGAACTTTTTGGCCATGAACCAGGAGCGGATCCAGATCCACGACGCCGAGATTGCCCTGCGGAGCGACGGCCGCATTCTGGGAGTCAGCCACCTGTTTCTTCACGATACGGGTGCCTACGACCCTTACGGCCTGACCATCCCGTTGAACACCCAGAGCCACTCGATGGGCGCCTACGACATCCCCAACTATCACAGCGAACTCAAGGTAGTCTTCACCAACCGGATCACCACCTCGCCGGTGCGTGGGGCCGGGCGGCCACAGGGCATCTTTCTCATCGAGCGGCTGGTGGATGTGGCTGCCAGGGAGTTGGGCCTGGACCCGCTCGAAATCCGGCGGCGCAACCTGATCAAACCGGACGCCTTCCCCTACCAGCACCAGATCATTGACCAGGCCTTTGCCCCACTGGTCTTTGACAGCGGCAACTATCAGGCCACGTTGGACAAAGCAGCGGCCATGATCGGCTACGAGCAGTTCGTCAGGGAGGAACAGCCGCGCCTGCGGGCCGAGGGCAGACGGGTGGGCATCGGCATCGTCTCCTTTGTCGAAACCACCGGGGTCGGCCCCTACGAGGGGGCCCGGATCACGATCGAACCCAGCGGCAAGGTCAGCGCGGCCACCGGGGTCGGCACGCAGGGACAGGGCCACTTTACCTCCTTTGCCCAGATCGTCGCCGACCAGTTGGGCATCAGCCCCCGCGACGTCCACCTGGTGACCGGGGATACGGACCACTTCCACTGGGGAACGGGCACCTTTGCCAGCCGGGGGTCGGTTGTGGCCGCCAACGCCATCCACGCCGCCGCCCTCTCAGTCCGGCAAAAGGTCCTCAAACTGGCCAGCAAGCTGTTGGACACACCTGCAGAGGAGTTGGAGCTGGTGGATGGAGTCGTGCGCGTGGCCGACATCCCCGAACGCTCGATCACCCTGGGCGAGCTGGCGGTCAAGGCGAACCCCCTGCGCGGGGCGGTGGAGCCGGGCACCGAGCCAGGCCTGGAGGCCACAGCCTACTTTGGCCCCCAGTATGGCGCCACGGCCAACGGGGCCCACGCCATGATCGTCGAGGTGGACCCGGAGACGATGAGGGTCGAGATCAAGCGGTACGTGGCCGTTGAGGACTGCGGCACGGTGCTCAACCCACTCATCCTGGAGGGCCAGGTCCACGGGGGCGTCGCTCTGGGCCTTGGCCAGTCGTTCTACGAAAAGCTGGCCTGGGATGAAAACGGGCAACTGCTCAACGCCTCTCTGGCCGACTACCTGATCCCCTCGGCCACCGAGGTGCCGCGCGTCGAGATCGGCCACGAGGAAACCAGATCGCCGCTCAACCCCCTGGGCAGCAAGGGGGCAGGGGAGGCAGGGGCCATCCCCGTGCCGGCCCTCTTTGCCCAGGCGTTAGAAAACGCCCTGGAGGACTATGGACTGGAGATCCTGGAGGCGCCGCTGAGCCCCAACCGGCTGTTCGAGTTGCTCAAAGAGGCAGGACGCAAAAAAGACAACACGTTGCCTGGGGAGAAGGGGGAATGAAACTAGAGGGTGAATATATTTTCAACGGCCCCCGCGACAGGGTGTGGGACATTATCCGCGATCCGGAGGTGCTGGCCACCGCCCTGCCGGGGACCCAACGCCTGAACAAAGTCAGTGAGAGCGAGTATGAAGGGACGATGCACGTGCGCATCGGGCCGGTGGCCGGAGATTTTGCCGGACGGCTGGTCGTCTCCGATGAAGTGCCGCCGGAGCGCTGTACCCTGACGGTGGAGGGCCGGGGCGCGCCCGGTTTTGCCAGCGGCACCGGCCGCGTCCGCCTGCTGGAACAGGAGGATGGCACAACCCTCCTGAGCTATGAAGGCGAGATGCAGATTGGGGGGAAGCTGGCCGGCGTGGGCCAGCGCCTGCTGGATACCGCCAGCAAAAGCCTGATCCGCCAGGGCCTGGAGGCGCTGAACAGCGCCCTGCAGGCGCAGATCGAGGCCGAAACGAGCGGAAAGGCGGTCGAGTATACCCCGCCGACAGAGGCCCGCTTCGCTGCTGCCGTGGCCAAAGACATGGCCCGCGAGATGGCCCGTGGCCTGCCCCCGCCGCGGACGATGGCCTGGATCGCCTGTATCGCTGCTGTGGCCTTGCTTATCGGCTTCTGGTTGGGTAAGAGGAAACGCAGTTGAGGGTGCCGTCGGCGCGGACGGCGTGGCCTGCCGTTGCGCCGTCATGGCCGTCGGCATCGGGACTATTTAATTTTTGCCGGGAAAGGAGGTGCCAGGGAAGAACAAAGCAGATCGGTTTCGGGCCCATGCGTCCCCTCTGGGTCTCGAACCCACGGGGTGATCACCAAAGAAGTAGATCGTCCCAAATTAGCGAAAGGAAAGGAGAAGAAGGAGATGAAAGGCAGACTCAGAACCGTGCTGTTCCTGGTCACGTTGGTCGCGTTGGCGATCGGCTCAACGACCTGTGGACCGACAACACCGACCCAGCCGCCCGCCCCGCCCACCCAACCACCGGCCCAGCCCACCCAACCGCCGCCGACGCCCACCGAGGCGGTCAAAGAGGTGCCCAAAGGTGCCACTTTGGCTATTGAGCATTTTAGCATCATTGAGGGCACCACCTGGTCGGGTGCCCATCACCGGGCGGGCAAGCGGATCGCCGAAAAGTACCCCAACGTCACATATGTGTACCGCGAGGAGGTGGGGCCTGACGCCTCGGTGCCGTATGCCGAACAGTTGATCGCCGACGGGGCGAACATTGTGGTGGGCAATGCCGAGTTTATGGGCATGCCCCTGAAAGAGATCGCCGACAAGTACCCAGACGTCTATTTTGTGTCCATTATCGCCAGCGACCTGAGCACCAAGCGCAACTTTATCCGCATCTTCCCCCGCCAGTACCAGGCTCTGTACCTGGAAGGGCTGATTGCCGGGGCGCTGACCAAGACCGGCAATATCGGCATCGTCTCGGCCTTCCCCTGCGTGCAGGTCATCCGCCGGCAGGCCGGCTTTTACCTGGGGGTGATGGATGCTGCCAAGCTGCTGAACAAAGAGATCAAGGTGTATGTCAAATATGTCGGCGACTGGTATCTGCCCACCGAGGAGCGGGACATCGCCGAGACCCTGGTGACCCAGTACAACGTGGATGTCTTGACCCAGCAGACCGACTCCGGCTCTCCCCTGGACGTTGCCCAGGAGAAGGAGATCTGGTTTGTGGGGAAGGACATGGACATCGTCGGCTTCTATGGCTGGTCGAGCACCGATACGGTGGCCGTGTCGTTTGATACCCGCTGGGAAGTGCTGTATGACCGGATCGTCCAGGATTGGCTGGCCGGCAACAAGACCCCGCCGACGGTCCTGTACCTGGGTATGGAAAGCACCATGACCCTGGCCGATGGCACCGTGGAGCCGACCGTGGACATCATGAACAACAACAAGGTGGGCCTGGAAGCCATCAGCCCCAAGGCGCTCCCTCTGATCCCGAAAGAGATCCTGGACCTGGTGGCCCAGCGGCGGGACCAGATGATGAAAGGGGAGTGGGACCCCTTCACCGAGCACGAGTTTGTGAGCAACGGGACCGGCCTGGCGCTGGAAGGGTTGCCGATTCCGGCCAAGGGTACGGTAGTCAAGCCGGCCGGAGAAAAGCCGTCGGACGAGTGGCTGCTTGCCAAATTCAACTTTGATCTGGAAGGCACGATCATTCTGGAGTAAGACCCAGCCCGGTTGCTTCCCTTGCTGAGGTGGCTACCTGACGGCCTTCGGTGACCAATACGCGTGAGGCTCTCATTTTTGAGAGGAAACTCCCAAAGGTGGGAGCCTCATGCCCTATATTTCTGGGAGGTAGAGTAGGGCAACTGCGAGCAGTTGCCCTACAAATGGTGAGGAGGACAGGTGGGAAACGGGCTTCTAGAAGGGATAAAGCACGGACAGACGGTCCTGGAAGCGCGGGGAATCACCAAAAGGTTCCCAGGGGTTGTCGCCAACGATCGCATCGATCTCGAAATAAAAGCCGGCGAGATCCACGCCGTTCTGGGCGAAAACGGCGCAGGGAAGACGACCCTGATGAATATCCTGTTCGGGCTGCTGCAACCCGATGAAGGCGAGATCTATGTCGGAGGCCAGAAGGTCGCATTCCGATCCCCTCTGGATGCCATTGGCCTGGGGATAGGGATGGTCCATCAACATCGCAAGCTGGTATCGGCCCACACCGTGCTGGAAAACATCATCCTGGGCCACCCCAGGGCGGGCAAGATCTTGAACCTCAAACAGGCCGAAAAGGAGATCGGCGAACTCTGCGAGAAGTATGGGTTCCGCGTGGACCTCTATGCCAGGGTCTGGCAGCTTTCGGAGGGGGAAAAGCAGGTGGTGGAAATCCTGAAGGCCCTGTATCGCGGGGCCAGGGTGCTCATTTTGGATGAACCGACCTCCGCCTTGACCCCTCTGGAAACGGAAAAGCTCCTGGCCTCTATCGAAGCGATGGCCAGAGATGAGATGGCCATGATCCCGTTCATCACCCACAAACTCCCTGTGGTGTTGGCGGTGAGCGACCGGGTGACGGTGCTGCGGCGCGGCAGGGTCACCGCCCACCTGGAAACGAAGCAAGCCACCGAGGCAAGCCTGGCCAGAGAAATGGTGGGCCGAGAGGTCATCTTTCGGATCGAGAAGGCCCAGGTAGAAAGGGGGAAGCCGGTCCTCCAGGTGGAGAACCTGTCTGCCCGCAACGACAAAGGGCTCCTGGCCCTGACCGACGTTTCTTTTTCGGTGCATGAAGGCGAGATTCTGGGCATTGCCGGCGTCTCCGGCAATGGCCAGCAGGAACTGGCCGAGGTCCTGGCCGGCCTGAGAAAGGTGGAAAAGGGCAGGGTGATCTTGGAGGGCAGGGAGATCACCCACGCTTCCAGCCTGGAAAGGTGGCAGGCCGGGGTGGGCTACGTCCCCGCCGAACGGATAGAGGTCGGCTCGATCGGGGAGTTCTCCCTGGTGGAGAATGCAGCGATGAACTTTTACTTTGACGACGATTATGGCAGGTATGGACTTGTGGATTACAAAAAGGTCCGGCGGTTGACCGAAGAGATCATCGCGGAATACAACGTCATGACGCCTGGTCCCGATGTCAAGGCCCGGAACCTGTCGGGAGGGAACCTCCAGAAGCTCATCCTGGGGCGCGTCCTGGCCCGCCGACCTCGGCTGCTGATCGCCAACTTGCCAACCCAGGGTCTGGATGTCGGGGCGACCGAATTTGTGCAGAACAAGCTCATGGAGGCCAAAAAACAAAAGGCCGCCATCCTCCTGATCTCCGAAGACCTGGACGAGATTCTGTCGTTGAGCGATTGGGTGGTCCCCATCTATGAGGGAAAGCTGATGGGGATCATCCCAGGGGGGGAGGCCCAGAGGGAGAGAATCGGTGCCATGATGGCCGGTTTGCATGAGAAAGGACAGAAACTATGAGGATCGGCAGCTATCAAGTCAAGCTCGCCAAGAGGCCGGTGCTCACCCTCTGGCAGGCGGCGACCATCTCGTTGTTCGCTATCCTCTTTACCCTGCTGCTTTTCAGCCTTATCTTTATCCTGGCCCGGATCAACCCTTTGATCGCTTATCGCAAGATCTTTGCCTATGCCTTTGCCAACTCCTATGGCCTGCCGTTGACCATCAACCGGTCCATCTTCCTGTTGCTGTGCACCTGTGCTTTCATCATCCCCTTCCGGGCCGGGTTGTGGAACATTGGGATGACAGGGCAGTTCTATGTGGGGGCATTGGCCGCTTTTGGGGTTGTGTTTGTCTTCGGGGGGAAGGCATCCCGCAATGCCGATCTGGCCCCTCAGTTGGTCATCCCCTTGATGTTGATCGCTTCTGTCTTGGGCGGCGCGGCCCTGGGAGCGATCGCCGGGTTCCTGCGGGGCAGGTTTGGCGTCAGCGAGATCGTGGTGACCATGATGTTGAACTTTGTGGCTTTCTGGCTGGTGGCTCAGACCATCAAGGAGGGGGGGATTTTCATGAACCCCGGCGGGCGGAGCGAAAGCTTTGAGCTTCCTTATTCCCTATATCCACCGGTGATGATGGGCATCCCGTTCACGATCTTTCTCGCCTTGGGGATAGCCGGGCTGCTGTACCTGGTGTTGGCCAGGAGCAAGATCGGCTATCAGATCAAGGCCTACGGCCACAGCCCGGCGGCGGCCCGCTATATCGGGATCGGGACCCTCAAAATACCGGTCCTGGTGTTTCTGCTTGGCGGCGCCTGGGCCGGCTTGGCCGGCTATCACTATTTCGCCGCCGTGCCCGGCGTTTACAAGATTGCGAGGAATTACGGATACTTTGGCGATCTGGCTTTCTATGGGATCATCTGTGGCCTGCTCTCTCTGGGCGACCCGATAGCGGCGATCCCGATCGCCTTGCTCTTTGGCGGGTTGTCCATCGGGGGCCGATTCATCCAGGGGGAGCTCAACATGAGCTTTGGTGTGGATTATGCCCTGCTCGGCGTGTTGATGATTGTGCTTGTCGTCTTTCAATTCTTTTTCCGCTTCAAGATCACATGGACAAGGGAGAAAAAGGCAGATGTGGGAATTCGTCATTAGAATCCTGGAAGCCTCCACGATTTTCACCTTTGCGGCCCTTGGTGAACTCATAGACCAACGATCGGGAATTCTGAATGTGGGGGTCGAAGGGGTGATGTTGTTCGGCGCTACCCTTGGCTTCATTGCCGCCCAATCCACGGGGAGTTATTGGGTCGGTTTCCTGGTAGGGATCGCTATCGGCGCCTTGCTGGGCCTCCTCCACGGCTTTTTTTCCATCACCCTGGGAGGCGACCAGGTGGTGAACGGGATGGGCCTCTGGATCCTTGGCTTTGGTCTGACTACCTACATCGGCAATCCCTACACCGGACCGCTGGGGATGGAGCGCATCCCCACCATCCTGGGCCTCTCTCCGTTCTTTTACCTGGGGATTGCCCTGATCGTGGTAGTCTGGTTTATCCTCGCCAAGACAAGCCTGGGGCTGAGGATTCGCTCGGTGGGCGAGAACCCGTCGGTTGCGGAGGTTTCGGGCATCAACGTGGCCAGGACCCGCTATCTGTGTGTGACGGTGGGGGGAATGTTCATGGGGCTGGCCGGCGCGATCTATGCTCTGGACTACAACCCGGTCTGGAACTATAACTTTTTGGGAGGGTGGGGGTTCATCGCCCTGGCCCTTGTCTTTTTCTCCATGTGGAACCCCTTTATCCTGCTGGGCGGTTCGTTGCTGTATGGCACTCTGTGGCAGCTTTCCCTCAACCCCCAACTTGTACTCCCCGGCGTGATGTCCCGCTACCTGTGGCGGACGGTCCCTTTTATCATGACGATTGTAATTTTGTTGCTCATGGCTACCCGCTGGTTTCGGCTCCGATGGGGGGCGGCCAAACCGGAGGCGCTGGGCAAGCCCTATGTGAAGGAATAGCCGTGGCCGGCGGGGCATGACGGAGAGACGCACCCATCCCCATGCTCCCTTCTCCGCCGGCAGAGAGTTTGTCAGAGGAGGAATAGACCATGAAACTGATAGACCTGACCATCCCTCTGGGCATCGGCACGCCGCCGTGGCCCACCTATGAGCCGTTGCAGGTCAAGTATTTCAAGCGACTGGCCCCCAACGGGGCCAATGGGCAGTTGCTGACCCACTCCAACCACCTGGGCACCCACCTGGACGGCGAAATCCACTTTTTCACCGCCGGCAAGGACATCGCCGCGCTGGACCTGAACGAGTTCCTGGTCGGTCCAGGGGTCGTGGTGGACCTGTCGGACGCGACGGGCGACTATCAGATCTACACCCCCCAGATGATTGAGGAGCGGGTCGAGGTGCGCGAGGGCGACATCCTGATCATCCACACCGGCTACCATCACTTTGGCTGGGACATGCCGACCGCCGATGAGATCCGCTACATGGTCCAGCACCCCGGCCCCGACCGGGAGTTTGCCCTGTGGGCCAGGGAGAAAAAGATCCGCTGGATCGGCGTGGATTGCGGCAGTGCCGACCATCCGATGAACACCATCATCCGCACCTGGATGCCCAGACAGGCCGCCGAGGCCGATCGGGTCTTCCGTCAGATGTACGGCACGACGCTGGAAGAACGGTTCACGCCCGACAAGTACCAGCTCATGCACATCGAGATGTTCCCCCACCACATCATCCATGCCGAATGTCTGGGCGGCGACATTGACCTGCTCTGCAACCGGCGGGCGACCATCGGCTTTTTCCCCTGGCGCTTTGTGGATGGGGAGTCGTGCATCGGGCGGTGTGTGGCCATGGTGGACGACGAGGAGTATGAGGCGTTGATGGCCCGCAAGGCAGGGCTACCCCGGACCCGCTTTGGGGATGCCTGCGACCCAGAGCACGTGGCGAGGATCAAGGCCCTGACCAGAAGATATTAGACATTGGAGAAGGCCATGCAACCCCTGAACGGTATCCGCATCCTCGATCTGACCCGGGCCCTGGCCGGCCCTTACTGCACGATGATGCTCGGCGACCTGGGGGCCGACGTGATCAAGGTCGAGCAACCGGGCCGCGGCGATGAAAGTCGGGGCTGGGGGCCGCCCTTTGTCGGACAGCCGTATGGCCCTTATCCGGGCGAATCGGCCTATTTCCTGTCGGCCAACCGCAACAAGCGCAGCATCACCGTCAACCTGAAAAGCCCGGAAGGGCAGGAGGTGGTCCGGCAGTTGGTCCGCCGGTGCGATGTCTTTGTAGAGAACTTTCGCACCGGCACCCTGGAGGAGATGGGGCTGGGCTATGACGACCTGCATGCCCTGAACCCGCGCCTGGTCTACTGCTCCATCAGCGGCTACGGGCGCACCGGTCCCTATGCCGACCGTCCCGGCTACGATTTTATCATCCAGGCCGAGGGCGGGTTGATGGGCATCACCGGCCCGGAAGAAGGTCCGCCCTACCGGCTGGGCATCCCCATCGTGGACATCACGGCCGGGATGTTCGCCGCAACGGCGGTGCTGGCTGCGCTCCATGCCCGCGACCGGACCGGTGAGGGGCAGTTGATCGACCTGTCGCTGCTGGATACGGCGGCGGCGCTGCTGACCAATGTCGCCTCTAACTACCTGGTCGGCGGGGAGGCGCCCCGGCGGCTGGGCAATGCCCACCCCAACATCACCCCCTACGAGGCCTTTCCGGCCCGCGACCGCTGGTTTGCCCTGGCTGTGGCCAACGAGCGGCAGTGGGCCACGCTGTGCCAGGTCATCGGCCGGCCGGAGTTGCGGGACGATCCCCGCTTTGCCGACAACCGCACCCGTGTGGCCAACCGGGCGGCGCTGCGCAAGGTGCTGGAGGCCGCTTTCCAGACCCGCGACGCCGCCGAGTGGCTGGCCGGGTTCACCCAGGCCGGGTTGCCCTGCGGTCCCATTAGCACCATCCCCGACGTGTTTGCCCATCCCCAGGCCGAAGCACGGGAGATGGTGTTGACGGTGGAGCATCCTACGGCGGGCGAGGTGCGCCTGCCCGGCTTTCCGTACAAGTTGCTGGGGACACCGGCGGCGGTGCGCCGCCCGCCGCCCCGGTTGGGCGAGCACACCGAGGAGGTTCTGGCGGAGCTGCTGGGCTATTCTGCCGGAGAGGTGGCCGGTCTGCGGGAACGGGGTTGTGTGTGAAGGGAGGAGGAAAAGGAAATGTTTGCCAGACCCGGCTTACCCACTTTTGACTATGTGCGTGTTGAGACAGCCGACCAGGCGGTGCGCCTTCTCCAGGCGCACGGTCCGGCGGCGCGGCTGCTGATGGGCGGCACCGACCTGTTCCCCAACCTGCGTGACGGCAGGCTCTGCCCGCGCCTGGTGGTGGATGTCAAAGGCCTGCCCGGCATGAGGGAGATCGTCTACGACGGGCAGGCGGGGTTGACCGTCGGTGCAGCGGTGACGATGAACGAACTGGCCCGTCACCCGCAGGTGCTGGCCCATTACCCGCTGCTGGCCCAGGCAGCCGGCAGCGTCGCTTCCTACCAGGTGCGCAACCGGGCGACCATCGGCGGCAACCTGTGCAACGCCTCCCCCTGCGCCGACACCGCCCCGGCGATCCTGGTCCTGGAGGCGGACCTGATCCTCTACGGGCCTGCGGGCGAGCGAGTGGTGGCCGCCGCCGACTTTTTCCAGGGTCCCGGCCAGACCGCCCTCCAACCCGACGAACTGATGACGGCCATCCGCTTTCCGCCGCTCCCCTCCGTTGCCCGCTACCTCAAGTTGGGCCGTTGCCGATCCGGGGACCTGGCCCTGGTCGGTGTGGCGGTCCTGGGCTACCGCGACGGCACTCCCTCCGGCTGCCGCTTCCGCATCGGCCTGGGTTCGGTCGCCCCGACCCCCATCCGCGCCACGGAGGCCGAGGCCTTGCTGGCGGCGCAGCCGCCCGGCGAGGAGACCTTTGCGCAGGCCGCCGAACTGGCCATGGCCGCCAGCCGGCCCATCACCGATGTGCGCGCCACCGCTGAATACCAGCGGGCCATGGTCCGCACCCTGACGCTGCGCGGCCTGCGCGAAGTGTGGAAAGAGCTTGCAGCTCTGGAGGAGGAGTCGTGCAACTCGAAGTGATCTCCCGACAGCCCGACGGGCAGGCGCGGCCCACGCCGATCCTGTTTGTCCACGGCATGTGGCACGGAGCCTGGTGCTGGGAAGAATACTTTTTGCCCTACTTTGCCGCCCATGGCTACCGCTCCTATGCCCTGAGCCTGCGCGGCCACGGGGCCAGTGAGGGCCGCGCAAAGCTGCGCCGCAACACCCTGGCCGACTATGTGGCCGATGTGGAACAGGTGGCCGCTCAACTGCCGGCCCCGCCGGTGCTGGTCGGCCATTCCATGGGCGGTGGGATCGTCCAGAAATACCTGGAATCGCACCGGGTGCCGGCCGCCGTCCTGCTGGCCGCCGTCCCGCCCCAGGGACTGCTGGGCGCCACATTGCGCTTTGCGCTGCGGCATCCCCTGGCCTTTCTGAAGGTCAACCTGACGCTCAGCATGTGGCCGGTTGTGGCCACGCCCGAACTGGCCCGCGAGGGCCTCTTCTCGGCCACGATGCCCCCGGAGCGGGTGAGGGCCTGTTTCGAGCGCCTGCAGGACGAGTCGTATCGCGCCTATTGGGACCTTCTGCTCCTGAACCTGCCCCGTCCCAGGCGGGTCACCACGCCGCTGCTTGTCCTGGGCGCCAGGGGCGACAGGCTGATCTCCGTCGCCGAGGTCGAGGCTACGGCGCGGGCCTACGGCACCCAGGCCGAGTTTTTCGACATGGCCCACGACATGATGCTGGAGGACGGCTGGCAGGCCGTGGCCGATCGCATCCTGGCCTGGCTGGAAAGAGAGCCCTGGCAGAGGGGAAAGCTGTAACCGCCGGCGATGTGATTGACCTGTGCGGCGCGGATCAGAATCCGCGCCTGGGAAACGTTCATACTCACAAGCAAGATGCGCGTGCTGGCCCACTTTATGCGCGCTGCCGACGAGCACATGCCCTTCCTGCTGCGCAAAGCCCAGCGCCTTGAGGAGTACCTGCAGCAACGGTAGGAGTTCACCGCCGAGACGCCGAGAGCGCAGAGGAAAAAACTCCGTCCTCTGCATCTCTTGTGCTTTCCATCCAGGCGTTGGAAGGTCCAGGAGGTGGACCGGAGCGAGGATGAGAACCGCAAAGGACACAAAGCTCTTTACCTTTTTGGGATCCTTTGAGTCCTTTGTGGTAAAGTAGAGGAGAAAAATGTCCAAAAGGTGTGGACCGACCTGGTGCGCCGCGATTTCGAGAAGGAATACTGGGAAGTGCTGGCACCCCAGCTACCGGCCGTCCAACGCGAGATGGAGCGCCTGGCTCAGGTCATCGCCGGGGCGAGTCGAATTTTGAAGCAGGAGGCACGATAATGAGCGAAAAGATGACCGTTGTGGAAAAACAGGTCCGACTGTCTACCCATCACGCAGACCGCCTGAGCTGCCTGGCCAGAGCCAAAGCCCTCAGTGAAGACCAGATCATTGAGAAAGCCCTGGACATTCTCTTCAACCTGACCGATATCCTGGACCGGCACGCCGAGCACGCAGGGTGGTCGTTCCTGTCGGAAGGTGCATTGCAGCGGGTGTGGGACAACGAAGAGGATGCCCGTTATGACCAGTGGAGGGAACTCTATGGCGTATCAGCGCGGTGATGTCGTTCTGGTGCCATTTCCGTTCAGCGACCTGAGCACAACGAAGGTGAGGCCGGCTGTGGTGGTGAGCGGTTCACTCTACCATGCCACAGAACCGGACCTGATTCTGGCGGCGATCACTTCCAGGGTTGTCGCGGCCAGTGGGCCGTTGGACTATGTATTGAGGGGTTGGCAGGCAGCCGGTCTGCGCTATCCTTCTGCCGTTAAACCGGTGCTGTTTACCTTTGACCCGACGCGGGTGATTTACCATGTCGGCGCTCTGAGCCCATCCGATTTGGCCGAAGTGGCTCAACGGCTACGCCGTGCTTTGGAATTGTGAGGAGACCCCACATGTTGCACCGTCACCTTACCCATCAGCAGTTCACCCTGGCCGCCATTGACGACATCATCGCCCGCGGCCGGCGACAGGATTGGGCTGAGTTGCGCAAAGCCGCGCTCGCCGACCGCGCCGTGCTGGAAAAAATCCTGCGCGTCTGTCAGGCCTACGTGGCCGACCCCTACGCCCAGCGTTATCACTTCTGGAAAGCCTATGCCGAACGATACCTTGCCTAAAAAAGACAGAGCAATCCGCTGCCTTAGGACCTGGAGGAACTCAACCTGGCGGAATACAAGCACCTGGAGCCGCGCTGGCACGATTGGCAGGTGGTTAAAGCCGCGTGCGTGCATTATGCCATCCTGATTTTTGGCGTGTAGCCATCGGTGCTAGACGAGGCGAAAGAGAGAGTATAGTTCATGGAGAAGCCGGTCCGCTTTTCTCGTCACGCTTTGCAACAGATGGTCGAGCGTGGCGCCATCCAGGAGGAGGTCTTGGAGGCCATTCGTTCTGGCGAACAGGTGCCAGCCAAACATGGCCGGGTGGCTTACCGTAAGAACTTCCAATACCAACGCCTGTGGGGTGGCCGGTATTATGCTGTTAAACAGGTGCTGGCCATCGTTGCCGAAGAGTCCAAAACGCTCGTCGTGGTGACCGTTTACACGTTTTACTTTTAGCCTGGAGGAGAACCGATGAGGATAACGTATGATCCTGAAGTAGATGCCCTATACATCCGCCTGAGCGATGAGCCGGTCGAGGTGACCACCCAGCGGCTGAGTGAAGAAGTCGCCATCAACTACGCTCCCGACGGGGGCATCATTGGCATCGAGATTCTAGATGCCTCCGAATACATCTCTGGCCTGAAGATGGAGCGCAAGATCGCCCTGGAGAACCTCGTTCCGATTATTGGGTGAGGGGATGCCAGGTTTTCACCGCCGAGACGCGGAGAGCGCAGAGAAAACCCAAGGACTTTGTCCTGGTAGATTTAGGGAAATCGAGTCATGATCAATATTGAAAAACAGGTGGCTTATTGGCGAGACGGAGCGGCTGAGGATTGGGAAATCGCCCAGGAATTGATCGAACGCGGCAGAACACGCCATGGACTATTCTTTGTCCATTTGAGCCTGGAGAAGTTGCTCAAAGCTCATGTATGCCGTCATACCCAGGATTTGGCTCCCAGGCTCCATAACCTGGTACGCCTGGCTGAACTGGCCGCACTTCCCCTGAGTCAGGCCCAGGTAGATGTCCTGGCGGAGATAAACGCCTTTCACATCGAAGGCCGTTATCCCGATGTGCTGATTCCGCCACCCTCCCAAGATGAAGCAGAAGGCTATTTGCGGCGGGCACAGGAGATATACCGATGGCTGATGAAGCGATTGTAAAGGTGGTCAGGCAGTACCTGCAAGCCCTGGTGCGGCAGGGCATACCCGTTCGCTTTGGCGTGCTGTTTGGCTCCCAGGTGAGCGGTCATCCCGACCCCTGGAGCGACATTGATTTACTGGTGGTGTCACCCCGCTTTGACGATGAACGCCGGCGGGATGACGTGAACCTGCTATGGCGAGTGGCGGCCCGCACCGATAGCCGCATCGAACCTGTTGCGGTTGGACAGCGCCAGTTTGAAGAGGATGACAGCAGTGCCCTCATTGAGATAGCCCGTCGCGAGGGCCTCATTGTGCCTCTCGCTCGAGCGGCGATGAGGCCGAATCGGGTGGCTGATTGAAAGATCTGTCGGAGGGATGTTTCCATGTCCGAACCCGAACTCATCCAACGCCAACGTGAGGTCCTGCGCGCCTTCCGCCAGGCCACGGCCCGGCGCGCAAAGGCCGAGTCCGACGCCGCGGCCCGCCGCCAGGCCGAACGCGAAGCGGCCGACGCCACCCTGAAAGAGGTACGCCAGATCGCCGCCGCCCAACTGGCCGAAGCCCGCAAGGCGCAGGAAGAGGCCCAGGCTGCTCTGGCCAAGGCCAGCCTGCAGCACCTGTTGGGGCAGACCAGGCCAGTGCTACCTGCCGCCCACCCCGGCACCGACCCGGCCCAGAAATTGACACGCTCTGTCGCTACAGCCACCGGTGCGCCAGAAGCGATAAAGGCAAGCATTGCCACGTTGCAGCGGTGGCGAGCACGAAGAGAGTCGCGCCAAACGGTGGCTCTGGCCGGTGCAGTCATTTTGAGCTTAGCTATCATCTTGATCATCGTGAATGGTTTTCAGGCTTGTGGCTGGTTGGATGTTTTGCTGGGGCATCGCAGTGGCTGTCTGTATACTTTCCGCGGACACACGCATCCGGTGTTGAGCGTGACCTTCTCCCCCGACGGGACGACCCTGGCCTCGGGGTCGGGGGACAACACCGTGCGGCTGTGGCGGGTTGTGGACGGCCACCTCCTGCGCACCCTGGAGGGGCACACGAATGGGGTGGGGAGCGTGGCCTTCTCCCCCGACGGGACGACCCTGGCCTCGGGGTCAGATGACAAGACCGTGCGCTTGTGGCGGGTGGCCGACGGCGCCCTCCTGCGCACCCTGAAGGGGCACACGAATGGGGTGCGTAGCGTGGCCTTCTCCCCCGACGGGACGACCCTGGCCTCAGGATCGTATGACCACACCGTGCGGCTTTGGCGCACCTCCGACGGCGCCCTCCTGCGCACCCTGGAGGGGCACACGGATTGGGTGCGTAGCGTGGCCTTCTCCCCCGACGGGACGACCCTGGCCTCAGGATCGTATGACTACACCGTGCGGCTTTGGCGCACCTCCGACGGCGCCCCCCTGCGCACCCTGGAAGGACAAAGTTCGGTGTTGAGCGTGGCCTTTTCCCCCGACGGGGAAACCTTGGCCTCGGGGTCGGGGGACCACACCGTGCGGCTGTGGCGGGTCTCGGACGGCGCGCTCCTGCGCACCCTGGAGGGGCATACGGCGACTGTGAATAGCGTGGCCTTCTCCCCCGATGGGGGGACCCTGGCCTCGGGGTCGGGGGATAACACCGTGCGGCTGTGGCGGGTTGTGGACGGTCACCTCCTGCGCACCCTGGAGGGGCACACGGATTGGGTGCGTAGCGTGGCTTTCTCCCCCGACGGGCAGACGCTGGCCTCGGGGTCGGATGACGAGACCATGCGGCTGTGGGCCCCGAGTGTCACTGCCACCCAGTTACAACCGACAGTTGGGGGCGTGCCTACACAGCCCCCTGTGGCGACCGAGGAGACAGAAACAGCAGCAAGAGGACAAGAAACGAAGGTTATATCCGTACCGGCAGGCAGCACTACAGGGACTCCCATAGGAGTTGAGGTACGACGAGGCGATGTAATGACCTTCCATGCCCAGGGTAGATGGTGCTGGGGCGGTGGATCTGACTGTTCTGATCCTGATGTCAATTACCACCCTATAATACGCCATGGGTTTTCACCCATAGGGTACCATCGCTTTTCGGCCATAGGGTGCCACCGGTTTTCGGCCATAGGATACCAGTGGTTTTCACCCATAGGGTGCCACCGGTTTT